>NZ_CP032229.1:603748-905623 GCF_004328625.1 Streptomyces seoulensis | reverse complement strand
CCGCCGAGGAACTGGGGCGCGCCTTCCCCGCCGTGCCGGTCCGCACCTCCGGGCGCGAGCACGTCCTCGACACCGTGCCGGACGCGCCCGCGCTGGTCGTCAGCACCCCGGGCGCCGAACCCGTCGCCGAGGGCGGCTACGCGGCCGCGCTGCTGCTCGACGGCTGGGCCATGCTCGGCCGGCCGGACCTGCGCTCCGGCGAGGACGCGCTGCGCCGCTGGATCGGCGCGGCCGCCCTGGTCCGGCCGCAGGGCGACGGCGGGACCGTGGTCGTCGTCGCCGAGCCGACCCTGCGGCCGGTGCAGGCGCTGGTCCGCTGGGACCCCGTCGGGTTCGCGGTCCGGGAGCTGGCCGAGCGGGCCGAACTGGGCTTCCCGCCGGTGTCGCGGATGGCCGCGGTGTCCGGGACGCCCGAAGCGGTCGCCGAGTTCCTCGCCGCCGTGGAGTCGCCCCCGGACGCGGAGGTGCTGGGCCCGGTGCCGCTGCCCCCGACCCTGCCCGGCCGCCCGCGCAGACCCGGCGCGCCTCCGCCGGGGGAGCAGTGGGAACGGGCGCTGATCCGGGTACCGCCCGGCAGCGGCTCCGCCCTGGCCGCCGCGCTGAAGACGGCGCAGGCGGCGCGGATGGCGCGGGGGAGCGGGGAGCCGGTACGGGTGCGGATCGATCCGCCGGACATCGGCTGAGGGTTCTTCCCGGCACAGGAACGCCCTCCCGGTCGGTTGCCGGGAGGGCGCGGGCCGGGCGCGGTCAGCCGCTGCGGGGGCCCGGGAAGGCCGGGGGCCTCGGGTCGTCGCGCAGGGTGGGGCTGCCCGAGGTCGGCTGGGTCGGCATGGAGCGGGCCGCGGGGACGGTCGGCATACCGGTGTTGAGCGTGCGGGTGCCCGAGGGCTCGCCGGCCCGCTCGGCCTCGGCCGCGGCCTGGGCGGCGGCCCGGCGGGCGCCGTAACGGCGGTGCACGGCCTGCTTGGTGACGCCGAGCGCGGAGCCCACCGCGTCCCACGAGAAGCCGAGCGAACGGTCGAAGTCCACGGCCGCGGTCACCAGGGTCTCGACGCTGTCCCGGAGTTCCTGGGCGAGGCGGACCGTGGGGGCGGGGGCGCGTCCGTACACGACGAAGCCGGTGGACGGGCCGGAGCGGCGGGGGCGGTAGACGTTGCCGAGCTGGGCGGTGAGGGTGCGCAGCGCGTCCACCTGCCGGCGGACCCGCTCGATGTCCCGCACCAGCAAGTGCAGGCTGGCACGGGCCTGGGCGTCGTGGGTTGCGTGGTCGGCCATGAACAAGCCTCTCGAACCGGCGTTGAAAGGAAGTGGGCGGCCGAAGCGGCCCGAAGTGGTCAACTCTCTCTTGACCAACGCGTGGGCGCTCCGCTGGTCACGGGGTGGGGGCGTGCGGAGTGTGTCTGTACGCCGGGGTCTCCCACCCGCGCATCTGGCCTCGGCCACCTGATGACCGCACGCGGTCATAGACTGGTCCGCTGCCGTCCGCTGTCGTTCGAGAGGCTCGATCCCGCCCATGAAGCTTGTCTTCGCCGGTACCCCCGAGGTCGCCGTTCCCGCTCTGGACGCTCTGATCGCCTCCGGGCGGCACGAGGTGGCCGCCGTCGTCACGCGGCCCGACGCGCCCGCCGGGCGGGGCCGCAGGCTGGTCGCGTCGCCCGTGGCCGAGCGGGCGGAGGAGGCCGGGATCGAGGTGCTGAAGCCGGCGAGCCCGCGCGACCCCGCCTTCCTGGAGCGGCTGAAGGAGATCGGCCCGGACTGCTGCCCGGTCGTCGCGTACGGCGCCCTGCTGCCCCGCGTCGCCCTGGACATCCCCGCCCACGGCTGGGTCAACCTGCACTTCTCGCTGCTGCCCGCCTGGCGCGGAGCCGCGCCCGTGCAGCACTCGATCATGTCGGGCGACGAGATCACCGGCGCCTCCACCTTCCTCATCGAGGAGGGCCTCGACTCCGGCCCGGTCTACGGCACCGTCACCGAGGAGATCCGCCCCACCGACACCAGCGGCGACCTGCTCACCCGCCTCGCCTTCGCCGGTTCCGGGCTGCTCGCGGCCACCATGGACGGCATCGCGGACGGCACCCTGAAGGCCGTACCGCAGCCCGCCGAGGGCATCACGCTCGCGCCGAAGATCACCGTCGAGGACGCCAAGGTCGACTGGGCCGCGCCCGCGCTCCGCGTCGACCGGGTGGTGCGCGGCTGCACGCCCGCCCCCGGCGCGTGGACCGTGTTCCGGGGCGAGCGGCTCAAGCTCGTGCAGGTCAAGCCGGTGCCGGAGCGGACCGACCTCGCGCCGGGCGGGCTCGCCGTCGGCAAGAACAGCGTGCACGTGGGCACCGGCTCGTACGCCGTCGAGCTGCTCTGGGTGCAGGCGCAGGGCAAGAAGCCGATGCGGGCCGCGGACTGGGCGCGCGGGGCGCGGATCGCCGAGGGCGAGTCGCTCGGCGGCTGACACCCCGCGAGTGGGGGGTGACGGTCCGCCGACGTACGCTGGTGACCGCACCCCCTGACCACATCCGGAGCACCTTTCCCGTGAGCGAGCAGTCCCGTCGGCCGCACCGGCCCGCCAAGCCCTACCGGCGCCCCCAGAAGGACCCCGTCCGCGTCCTCGCCTTCGACGCGCTGCGCGCGGTGGACGAGCGGGACGCCTACGCCAACCTCGTGCTGCCCCCGCTGCTGCGCAAGGCGCGGGAGAACGGCGACTTCGACGCCCGGGACGCCGCCCTCGCCACCGAGCTGGTCTACGGCACCCTGCGCCGCCAGGGCACCTACGACGCGATCATCGCCGCCTGCGTGGACCGCCCGCTGCGCGAGGTGGACCCGCCGGTGCTCGACGTACTGAGCCTGGGCGCCCACCAGTTGCTCGGGACGCGCATCCCCACCCACGCCGCCGTCTCGGCCTCGGTCGAGCTGGCGCGGGTGGTGCTCGGCGACGGGCGGGCCAAGTTCGTCAACGCCGTGCTGCGCAAGATCGCCCAGCACGACCTGGACGGCTGGCTGGAGCGGGTCGCGCCGCCCTACGACGAGGACCCCGAGGACCACCTCGCCGTCGTCCACTCCCACCCCCGCTGGGTCGTCTCGGCGCTGTGGGACTCCCTCGGCGGCGGCCGCGCCGACATCGAGGAACTCCTCGCGGCCGACAACGAGCGTCCCGAGGTCACCCTCGTCGCCCGCCCCGGCCGGTCCACCACCCAGGAACTGCTGACCGAGGACGCGGCCGTGGCCGGCGACTGGTCCCCGTACGCGGTACGGCTCACCGAGGGCGGCGAGCCCGGCGCGGTGGAGGCCGTGCGCGAGGGGCGGGCCGGTGTGCAGGACGAGGGCAGCCAGCTGGTCGCCCTCGCCCTGGCCAACGCGCCTCTGGACGGCCCCGACGAGAAGTGGCTCGACGGCTGCGCGGGTCCCGGCGGCAAGGCCGCGCTGCTGGCCGCCCTGGCCGCCCAGCGCGGTGCCACCCTGGTCGCCTCCGAGAAGCAGCCGCACCGCGCGGGCCTGGTCGCCAAGGCGCTGGCCGGGAACCCCGGCCCGTACCAGGTGATCACCGCCGACGGCACCCGTCCGCCGTGGCGTTCCGGCACCTTCGACCGCGTCCTCATGGACGTCCCCTGCACCGGCCTCGGCGCCCTGCGCCGCCGTCCCGAGGCCCGCTGGCGCCGCCGCCCCGAGGATCTCGAGAACTTCGCCCCGGTCCAGCGGGCCCTCCTCCGTACCGCCCTGGACTCCGTCCGCGTGGGCGGGGTCGTCGGGTACGCCACCTGCTCCCCGCACCTCGCGGAGACCCGAGCAGTGGTGGCCGACCTCCTCAAGCAGCACCCCGACACCGAACTGATCGACGCCCGCCCCCTCCTCCCGGGCGTCCCCGACCTCGGCGAGGGCCCCGACATCCAGCTCTGGCCCCACAAACACGGCACGGACGCGATGTACCTGGCCCTGATCCGCCGCACGGCCTGAGAAGTCCGAGGGCGGCCACCCCAGGGGCGCGGGGAACTGCGCGACCAACCCCCACCGGCCCGGCACCCGAAGAACAACCGCACCTCCGCCGGGCCGACGCCGCACCCCCCGGAGGGGCATGGCAGGCTTGGCCCATGGCCGCGCAGATCAACCCCAGCATCCTGTCCGCAGACTTCGCCCGCCTCGCCGAGGAGGCGAAGGCGGTCGAGGGCGCCGACTGGCTCCATGTCGACGTCATGGACAACCACTTCGTCCCGAACCTCACGCTCGGCACCCCCGTCGTGGAGTCCCTGGCCCGCGCCACGGACATCCCGCTGGACTGCCACCTGATGATGGAGGACCCCGACCGCTGGGCCCCGCAGTACGTCGAGGCCGGCGCCTCCTCGGTGACCTTCCACGTCGAGGCGGCGCACGCCCCCATCCGGCTCGCCCGCGAGATCCGCGCCAAGGGTGCCCGCGCCGCCATGGCCCTCAAGCCCGCGACGCCGATCGAGTCCTACGAGGACATCCTCCCCGAGCTGGACATGCTGCTGATCATGACGGTCGAGCCGGGCTTCGGCGGGCAGGCGTTCCTCGACATCACGCTGCCCAAGATCCGCCGCACCCGCGAGCTGATCGCCCGGCACGGCCTGGAGATGTGGCTCCAGGTCGACGGGGGCGTCTCGGCCGAGACGATCGAGCGCTGCGCCGAGGCGGGGGCGGACGTGTTCGTCGCCGGATCGGCCGTCTACGGGGCGAAGGACCCCGCCGAGGCGGTCCGTGTGCTGCGCGCGCAGGCGGACCGGGCGATCGCCGATTCGCCCTGGGCGTGCGGCCACTGAGCCACACGTAGGTGAACGGTTGAGAGAAGGCCCGCCATCAGGGCGGATTCACGGCGCCGGATCTGCGAGGATGAACGGCGAATCCAGAGTGTGAACAGCAGTGAGGAGAGCGCCGTGTCGGGTATGTCGGCGGGCCGGTCAGCCATGCGGATGGGACCCGCTGAGCTGGTGCAGGCGGCGGCCATGGCCCGCCGCTTCTACCTGGAGGGCAAGTCCAAGATCCAGATCGCCGAGGAGTTCGGCGTCAGCCGCTTCAAGGTGGCCCGGGTCCTGGAGACCGCCCTCGAACGGGATCTCGTCCGTATCGAGATCCGCGTCCCGGCCGAACTGGACGCCGAGCGCTCGGACGCGCTCCGCGCCCGGTACGGCCTCAGACACGCCGTCGTGGTCGAGTCCCCGGCCGACGCCGAGGAGACCCCCGACCCGGAGAACCTGGGCGAGGTCGCCGCCGACCTGCTCGGCGAACTCGTCGACGAGGGCGACGTCCTCGGCCTGGCCTGGGGCCGCTCCACCATCCACATGGCGGCCGCGCTCGACCGGCTGCCGCCGTGCACAGTGGTGCAGCTGACGGGCGTGTACGACGCCGGGACCGCGGAGCGCGGCTCCGTGGAGGCCGTCCGCCGCGCCGCCCAGGTGTCCGGCGGGGACGCCCACCCCATCTACGCGCCGATGCTGCTGCCGGACGAGGCCACGGCCGCCGCCCTGCGCAACCAGACCGGGATCGCCCGCGCCTTCGAGTACTTCGACAAGGTCACGGTCGCCTGCGTCTCCATCGGCTCCTGGGAGCCGGGCATCTCCACGGTGCACGACATGCTCAGCGACGAGGAGCGCGCGCACTACGCCTCGCTCGGTGTCGCCGCCGAGATGTCCGCGCACCTCTTCGACGCGGACGGGCGCCGGATCGGGCGGGACCTGGGGGAGCGCTGCATCACGGTCAAGACCGACCAGCTGCGCCGGATCCCCGAGGTGGTGGCCATCGCGGGCGGGCAGCGCAAGGCCCCCGCGATCGACGCGGTGCTGCGCTCCGGGCTGGTCACCAGCCTGGTGACGGACACCTCGGCCGCGGACTACCTGCTCACCGCGGGCGCCGCGCCGAAGCCCGCGCTCAGCCGCGCCGACCCCGACGGGGTCTGAGGGGCCGGGCAAGACGGAATCCGGCGGAACACCGCCTCGGCGGGCGGGCCGTGACAGCATCGGCGGCATGCTGTCGCGGTTCGTCCCCCAGATCCTCAATCCTCAGATCCCGAAGAGGAGTACCGGCCGGTCCTGGCTGCTCGCCGGCGTGCTGGCCGTCCTCGGCGTCCTGCTGGCCGGCTGCGCCGGTACGGACACGGCCGCCGACTCCCCGGCCGCCTCCCAGAAGTCCGGTCCCGCCGCCTCGGCCCCGGCCTGGGCCAAGGGCATGGCCACCGTTCCCGAGTCCCGGCTGCCCGCCGAGGCGCGGCGGACCCTCGCCCTGATCGACAAGGGCGGCCCCTACCCGTACACGCGGGACGGGATCGTCTTCGGGAACTTCGAGGGCCATCTCCCGGGGCACCAGCGTGGCTACTACCACGAGTACACCGTGCCGACCCCCTCGTCCAGCAGCCGGGGCGCCCGGCGCATCGTCACCGGGGACGGCGGGGAGTTCTACTACACCGATGATCATTACAACTCGTTCCGGGCGGTGCTGAGATGAGTGAAGACCTTGTCGACCGGGTCGCGGTCACCCTCGACCTCAAGGGGGTCCGCGACAAGGCCGGGCTGATGGACCAGGTGGTGACCGCGCTGAACCTGCCCGACTGGTTCGGCCGCAACTGGGACGCCCTGCTGGACTCCCTCTCCGACACGACCGTCTGGCCCCCGGCCGCCATCGAGCGCGGGCTGCTGGTCGTCGTACGGAACTGGGAGCCGTTCGCCGAGCTGAACGGGCAGGAGTGGCGCATCGCGCGGGACGTGTTCTCCGAGGCGGTGGACCGCACCTCGTTCCTCGACGTGATGCTCGCCCTTGGAGGAACCTCCGAGCTGTGACCGCGGGTCCCTGGAGGTTCGGTGAGGGCATGATCAGGGGTCTGGCATGGGAGAATGAAGTACGTGCTCTTTCCCCCTGGCGCACCCGTCAGGGGGTCACCTCTGAACGACTGGGATGTGCGGCACGTGCGTTTCCTCAATGACATCCAGCCCGCCTACGACCTGACGTACGACGACGTCTTCATGGTGCCGAGCCGATCGGCGGTCGGCTCCCGGCAGGCGGTGGACCTCGGCTCTCCCGACGGCACCGGTACCACCATCCCGCTGGTCGTCGCCAACATGACCGCCATCGCGGGACGCCGGATGGCGGAGACGATGGCCCGGCGCGGCGGCCTGGTGGTCATCCCGCAGGACATCCCCGACGACGTCGTCGCCGAGGTCGTCTCCTGGGTCAAGAGCCGCCATCTCGTGCTGGACACCCCGATCGTGCTGTCCCCCCACCAGACGGTGGCCGACGCGCTGGCCCTGCTGCCCAAGCGGTCGCACAACGCCGGTGTCGTCGTGGACGCCGACTACCGTCCCGTCGGTGTCGTCACCGACCAGGACCTCAGCGGGGTCGACCGCTTCACCCAGCTCGAAGTGGTCATGTCCCGCGACCTGCTGCTGCTCGACGCCGGCATCGACCCGCGCGAGGCGTTCAACATCCTGGACGCGGCCAACCGCCGCTACGCGCCCGCCGTCGACGCCGAGGGCCGCCTCGCCGGCATCCTCACCCGCAAGGGCGCCCTGCGCGCCACCCTGTACACCCCGGCCGTGGACGCCGACGGCAAGCTGCGCATCGCGGCGGCCGTGGGCATCAACGGCGACGTGGCGAGCAAGGCCAAGCAGCTCCTCGACGCGGGCGTGGACACCCTCGTCATCGACACCGCGCACGGTCACCAGGAGTCGATGATCAACGCGGTCCGCACCGTGCGCGCGCTCGACCCGCGGGTGCCGATCGTCGCGGGCAACATCGTGTCCGCCGAGGGCGTCCGCGACCTGATCGAGGCGGGCGCCGACATCATCAAGGTCGGCGTCGGACCGGGCGCCATGTGCACCACCCGGATGATGACCGGCGTGGGCCGCCCCCAGTTCTCCGCCGTGCTGGAGTGCGCCGCCGAGGCGAAGAAGCACGGCAAGCACGTGTGGGCCGACGGCGGTGTCCGCCACCCGCGCGACGTCGCCATGGCGCTCGCGGCAGGTGCCTCCAACGTCATGGTGGGCTCCTGGTTCGCCGGCACCTACGAGTCGCCCGGCGACCTCCAGCAGGACGCCGACGGCCGCCTCTACAAGGAATCGTTCGGCATGGCGTCCGCCCGCGCGGTGCACAACCGCACCTCCGAGGAGTCGTCGTACGACCGCGCCCGCAAGGGCCTCTTCGAGGAGGGCATCTCCACCTCCCGCATGTTCCTCGACCCGGCCCGGCCGGGCGTGGAGGACCTGGTCGACTCGATCATCGCGGGCGTCCGCTCCTCCTGCACCTACGCGGGCGCCGGTTCGCTGGAGGAGTTCGCCGAGAAGGCCATCGTTGGCATCCAGAGCGCGGCCGGGTACGCCGAGGGCATGCCCCTGCACGCCAGCTGGAGCTGACCCTCCGCACGCCTCCGACCTGGGAGCTTCCCGGGTACGGGGGTGGGTGCGGTTCGTGTTCTACTTCGTAGGAGAAGTGACCGTACCGACGAAGTGAACCACCCCCTGTGCTGAACGATCTCGACGAACGCATCGTGCACGCCCTCGCCGAGGACGCCCGCCGCTCCTACGCGGACATCGGGCAGCTGGTCGGTCTCTCCGCGCCCGCCGTGAAGCGGCGCGTGGACCGGCTGAGAGCCACCGGAGCCATCACCGGGTTCACCGTCCGGGTGGACCCGGCGGCCCTGGGCTGGGAGACCGAGGGGTACATCGAGATCTACTGCCGCAGCAACACCTCGCCGGAGACCATCCTGCGCGGTCTGGAGCGCTACCAGGAGGTGGTGGCCGCGTCCACCGTCACCGGGGACGCGGACGCCATCGCCCAGGTCTTCGCCTCCGACATGCGGCACTTCGAGCGGGTCCTGGAGCGGATCGCCGGGGAGCCCTTCGTGGAGCGGACCAAGTCGGTGCTGGTGCTCTCGCCGCTGCTGCGCCGCTTCTCCTCGGGCGCGCCGGGCTGATTCCCCGGGCCTGCCGTGACGCCGGGCCACCCACGGTGACCATTGCGCTCCCCGGAGCGGTCCCGTAGGTTGTCCGGCACTTTCTACCGACTGGTAACCGACAGGTGATCCATGCGCTGGCCCGTCTGCCCTCCCCGCACCGTCCGCGCCCGCATCATCGCCCTCGCCCTGGCCCCGGCCCTCGCGCTGACCGCGCTGTGGAGCTTCGCGATGGTCTCCGTCACCGGGGAGTTACGGGCCCTGCTCCGGCTCCAGGGGGTCTACGAGGACTACGGAACCCCTGTGGACACCGCGATCGGGCAGATCCAGATCGAGCGCCGTCTGTCCGCCGCCCACCTCGGCGACCCGCGCGCCGGCGCGCCGGGGGCCGCCCTCCTCGCCCAGCAGCGCCGCACCGACCGCGCGGTCACCGCGATGCGCCGGGCCCTCACGAGCGGCGACCGCGACCGGCTCACCGCCCGTCAGCGCCGGGCCCTGGACGCCATGGTCACCGCCACCGGGAAACTGGAGGCGCTGCGCCGGGACGTGCTGTCCCGCCGGATCGGCTGGGACCGGGCCGTCACCGAGTACAGCGCCCTCGTCGAACCCGGCTTCGCCGTCGAGTCCGCGCTCACCGCCCTCCAGGCCGGACAGCTCGCCCGGGAGTCCCAGACCGTCATCGAACTGGTCCGGGTCCGCGAGTTCGTCTCCCGCGAGGACGCCCTGGTCGCCGGGGCACGGGCCGCGGGCCGCCTCACCCCGGCCGAGTACCGGTCGCTCACCGCCACCATCGAGGACCGCCGCCTCTTCGAGCGGACCTACGCGCCCGACCTGCCCGCCGACTCCCGTGCCCTGTACGGGAAGTTCCGCGACGGCGCTCCGCACCGGGCGCTGGAGGACGCCGAGGACGCGCTGCTCGCCGCCGGGGCGGACGGCGCGGACCAGGCCGTCGCCGCCGACACCTGGCGGTCGGTCGCCGACCGGGCCGTGCACAGCTACATGCGGCTGTGCTCCAGCGCCGCCGAGCACTCCGCCGCACGCGGACGGGCCTTCGCCTACCGGGAGTTGACCAAGGCGGCCGTGGTCGGCGCGGCCGGGCTGGCCGTCGCGGGGCTCTCCCTGTGGCTCGCGGTACGCGGTGCCCGGCGCGTCTCCCGGCGGCTGGAGAACCTGCGCGACGCGGCCGACCTGCTCAGCAGCCGCCAACTCCCGGACGTGATGCGCCGGCTGAGCGCGGGGGAGCGGGTGGACGCGCTGGCCGAGGCTCCGCCGCTCACCGAGGACGAGGTGTGCGACGACGAGATCGGCCAGGTCGGCCGCTCCTTCAACACCGCCCGGCTGGCCGCCGTCGAGGCCGCCGTCCATCAAGCGGCCCTGCGCCGGGGCCTGTCGGCGGTCCTGCTCAACATCGCCCGCCGCAACCAGGCGCTGGTCCACCGGCAGTTGAAGCTCGTCGACACCCTGGAGCGGCGCACCGACGACCCCGACGTGCTGCGCGAGCTGTTCCGGATCGACCACCTCACCACCCGGATGCGCCGCCACGCGGAGAGCCTGATCATCCTCTCCGGCGCCGCACCCGGCCGCCGCTGGCGCGGGCCCGTACCGGTGGCGGACGTGGTCGCCTCGGCGGTGGGCGAGATCGAGGCGTACGCCCGCGTGGTCGTGCCGCCGATGCCGGACGACGGGATCGCGGCGGACGCGGTCGCCGACGTGGTGCACCTGCTGGCCGAACTCCTGGAGAACGCCACCCTGTTCTCGCCCCCGCACACCGAGGTCACCCTGCGCACCGGGCACGAGGACGGCCACCTCGTCCTGCGCGTCGACGACCGGGGTCTCGGCCTGGACGCCGCACAGCGCGAGGAGGCCGTGCGCACCCTGCGCGACCCCGACGCCTTCGACCCCACCCGGCACGACCGGCTCGGCCTGTACGTGGTCGGCCGTCTCGCCGCCCGGCACGGCATCGAGGTGAGCCTCGGGGAGTCCCCGTACGGAGGCACGACCGCCACGGTGCTGATCCCGGCCGGGGTCCTGGCGGCCGTCGAACCCGCTCGGCGCCGCCCGCCCCCCGCACCGCCAAGCCCCCGCAGGCCGGTGCGCGCCCCGGCCCCGGCGTCTCCCGGCACCACCGCGCTGCCCACCCGCACCCGGCAGGCGTCCCTCGCCCCGGAACTCCGCGCCGACCCGCCGCCCGCCGACGACACCCCGCTCGGCGCGGCCGACCCCGAGGAGATGCGGGCGCTGTTCGCCGCCTTCCAGCGGGGCCTGAGCGACGGCCGCAAGGGCCTTCCCGCCGACGACAACGCCCACGAAGGGACGGACACCGACGATGTACGGTGACGATCTGAACCCGGAGAACCCGGCCGTGCCCGAGGGCGCGCCCGGTACCGACCTGGGCTGGCTGCTCGACGATCTCGTCGCGCGCACCGAACACGTCCGCCAGGCCGTGCTCCTGACCGCCGACGGACTGCCGCTCAGCAGTTCCGACGGCATGCGCCGCCGCGACATCGAGCACCTCTCCGCCGTCTGCTCGGGCCTCCAGGGGCTCGCCGGCTCGGCGGGGGAGCGGTTCGCGGCCGGTGAGGTCCGGCAGACCATGGTCATGCTGGAGGACGCCTACCTCTTCATCACCCCCGCCGGACACGGCAGCCGGCTCACCGTGCTGTGCGAGGCCCGCACCGACGTGGGGCAGCTCGCCCACGAGATGGCCCTCCTCGTCCGCCGCCTCGGCCGTCACCTGGACGCCGCGGCCCGCTCGGCGCCGTGACCGGCGGTGGACGAGGAGATCTGGTACGAGGAGGACACCGGCGCGCTGGTCCGCCCCTACACCGTCACCCGTGGCCGCACCCGGCCCTCGGGGCGGCACGCCATCGACCTGATGTCCCGGGTCACGGCCCTGGAGCCCGGCCCGGACGCCCCCGGCGTCGACCACCCCCGCGCGGCGCTGCTCGGTCATGTCCGGCGCGGTCCGCGCCCCGTCGTCGAGCTGGCGGCCGACGCCGACCTGCCGCTCACCGTCGTCCGCGTACTCCTCGGTGACCTGGCCGAACAGGGGCTGATCCGCATCGACGCCCCCCGCCGCCACCCGGTCCACGACGACGCGGCCGACCCCGAGCTGCTGCGGGAGATCGTGCGCCGGCTGCGCGAGCTGTAGCCGTTGTCTACGCGCGTGCACCCTAGGGGCACGCGCAACGAATCGCCGTCGCGGGGGCCCTCGACGCAACGAACCGCGCACCGGCGCGCAACGGGTGCTTCTTGTCCGGGTGAGCGCGCCGACCGTACCGTCTTACTGGCTTCCCGATGCCCCCCGAATCCCCCTTTTTCCCGGTGAGGAACACCCATGCGCACCGCCCTGCTCCAGAGCTCCGGCCGCCCCGGTTCCGTCGCCGAGAACCTCAAGGTCCTCGACGAGGCCGCGGGCCGCGCCGCCGAGGCGGGCGCCGGGCTGCTGGCGGCACCGGAGATGTTCCTGACCGGGTACGCGATCGGCGGCGAGATCCCGCACCTCGCCGAGCCCGCCGACGGCGACTCGGCCGACGCGGTCGCCGACATCGCCACCCGGCACGGCCTGGCCGTCGCCTACGGCTACCCCGAGCGCGACGGCGACACGGTGTACAACTCCGCCCAGATCATCTCGGCCGAGGGCGCCCGGCTCGCCAACTACCGCAAGACCCACCTCTTCGGCTGCTTCGAGCGCGACCACTTCACACCGGGCGGGCGCCAGGTCGTCCAGACCGAGCTGAACGGCCTCACCGTGGGCCTGCTGATCTGCTACGACGTCGAGTTCCCGGAGAACGTCCGCGCCCACGCGCTGGCCGGCACCGACCTGCTGATCGTGCCGACCGCGCAGATGCACCCGTACCAGTTCGTGCCGGAGTCGATGATCCCGGTGCGGGCCTTCGAGAACCAGATGTACGTGGCCTACGTCAACCGGGTCGGCCAGGAAGGGGAGTTCGAGTTCGTCGGGCTCACCACGCTGGCCGGGCCCGACGGGGTGGCCCGCGTCCGCGCCGGGCGCGCCTCGGCCGACCTGGTGTTCGCCGACGCGGATCCCGCCTTCCTGGCCGCCTCCCGCGCGGCCAACCCGTACCTCGCCGACCGCCGCCCCGGTCTGTACGGCTCGCTCACCGCCTGAACCTCCCCCCACAGTTCCTCGCAGTACTTCCGCGCAAGGAGTCCGTACCCCATGACGTCCACGGTGCCCAACGCCGTCGAGCACGCCGACGAGCAGCAGCCGCCGATCACCATGTTCGGCCCGGACTTCCCCTACGCCTACGACGACTTCCTCGCCCACCCGGCGGGGCTCGGCCAGATACCGGCGACGGAGCACGGCACCGAGGTCGCCGTCATCGGCGGCGGCCTGTCCGGCATCGTCGCCGCGTACGAGCTGATGAAGATGGGCCTCAAGCCCGTCGTCTACGAGGCCGACCAGCTCGGCGGGCGGCTGCGTACCGTCGGGTTCGAGGGCTGCGACGAGTCGCTGACCGCCGAGATGGGCGCGATGCGCTTCCCGCCGTCCTCCACGGCGCTCCAGCACTACATCGACCTCGTCGGCCTGCGCACCCGGCCCTTCCCCAACCCGCTGGCCGAGGGCACGCCGTCGACCGTGGTGGACCTCAAGGGCGAGTCGCACTACGCGGAGACCGTCGAGGACCTGCCCCAGGTCTACCGGGACGTCGCCGCCGCCTGGGGCCGGTGCCTGGAGGAGGGCGCCGACTTCTCCGACATGAACCGCGCCCTGCGCGAGCGTGACGTGCCGCGCATCCGCGAGATCTGGGCGAAGCTGGTCGAGAAGCTCGACAACCAGACCTTCTACGGCTTCCTCTGCGAGTCCGAGGCGTTCAAGTCCTTCCGGCACCGCGAGATCTTCGGCCAGGTCGGCTTCGGCACCGGCGGCTGGGACACCGACTTCCCCAACTCCATCCTGGAGATCCTGCGCGTCGTCTACACCGAGGCCGACGACCACCACCAGGGCATCGTCGGCGGCTCCCAGCAGCTGCCGCTGCGGATGTGGGAGCGCGAGCCGGAGAAGATCGTCCACTGGCCCTACGGCACCTCGCTGGCGTCCCTGCACGTCGGCGGCGAGCCCCGCCCGGCCGTGACCCGGCTGAACCGCACCTCCGGCAACCGGATCACGGTCACTGACGCGAACGGGGACATCCGGACCTACCGGGCGGCCATCTTCACCGCGCAGTCCTGGATGCTGCTCTCCAAGATCGCCTGTGACGACTCGCTCTTCCCGATCGACCACTGGACCGCGATCGAGCGCACCCACTACATGGAGTCCAGCAAGCTGTTCGTACCCGTGGACCGGCCGTTCTGGCTGGACAAGGCCGTCGACGACAGGGGAAATCCGACGGGCCGGGACGTCATGTCGATGACGCTCACCGACCGCATGACGCGCGGCACCTACCTGCTGGACGAGGGCCCGGACAAGCCCGCCGTCATCTGCCTCTCCTACACCTGGTGCGACGACAGCCTGAAGTGGCTGCCGCTGTCCGCGAACGAGCGGATGGAGGTCATGCTGAAGTCGCTCGGCGAGATCTACCCGAAGGTCGACATCCGGAAGCACATCATCGGCAACCCGGTGACCGTCTCCTGGGAGAACGAGCCCTACTTCATGGGCGCGTTCAAGGCCAACCTGCCCGGCCACTACCGCTACCAGCGCCGCCTGTTCACGCACTTCATGCAGGACCGGCTGCCCGAGGACAAGCGGGGCGTCTTCCTCGCCGGTGACGACATCTCCTGGACGGCAGGCTGGGCCGAGGGCGCGGTCCAGACCGCGCTGAACGCGGTCTGGGGCGTCATGCGGCACTTCGGCGGCGAGACCGACCCGACCAACCCGGGCCCCGGCGACGTGTACGACGAGATCGCGCCCGTCGAGCTGCCCGAGGACTGAGCCGGCCGGCTCGACCGGGCGCGGCCGGCCGGGGTTCAGACCCCGGCCGCCCGCGCCTTCTCGTACAGCTCGGCGGCGGTGTCCTTCAGCTCGGCCGCGTCCCGCGCCTCGCTCTGGACGTCGAGGAGTATCTCCGCGTCCGGAACGATGCCGGTGTGCGCGGCGATGTCGGCCGCGATCTGGTCGGTGTCACCCTCGAACAGCGCACGGTCCGGGCCGGGTTTCGGCTTGGCGGCCACACGCGCGTTGACCCGGATGACGGTACGGACGGGCTCGGTGCGCCCGGCTTCCTCGGCCAGCTCCCGCAGGTCGCGCCACTGGGCGGCGAGCTGCTCGGGACCGTAGGCGCCGGGCAGCCAGCCGTCGGCCCGCTCCACCAGCCGTCGCATCGCCCGCCGGTTGGCCGCCGCCAGCAGGACCGGGATCGGCCGCACCGGCTTCGGGCCCACGATCGCGGAGGCGATGTCGGTGGTCTTGCCGTGATGGACGACCGGATCGGGACCCCACACCGCCCGGCACACCGCGATCACCTCGTCCAGTGCCGTGCCGCGCTCCTCGAAGGGGAGCACCCCCGCGGCCGCGTACTCGTCCAGGGACCAGCCCGTGCCGAAGCCCGCTATCACCCGCCCGCCGCTCACCGCGTCAAGGGTGGCCAGCGACTTGGCGAGCTGGAAGGGGAGGTGCAGCGGGGCGACCAGCACGCTGGAGCCCAGCTCCGCCCGCGAGGTCGCGGTGGCGGCCAGGGTGAGGGTGACCAGCGGGTCGGCCACGCCCCGGTAGTAGTCCGGCCAGGGCACACCCGGTATGCCGTACAGCCCCTGGGTGGCGGGCTCGGGGACCAGGGCCCGCTCGAAGACCCACAGGCTGTCGTAACCGATCTCCTCGGCGGCGCGTGCCACGTCGGGCACGTCCCTGCCGAGGTCGTACTGGCGCATCTGGGGAAGGCCGAGGCCGAGCCTGGTCGTCATACCGGTGCTCCTTCGCGTCGGGATGTCCCTTCAACGCGCGGGCCTCGCCCGGGTGTTCCGTAAGTCACCCGATGGAGTGACTTCAGGCCACGTCAGTCCCCGCAGTCACCCAGCGGTGTCAGCAGCATCCGCCCCGCGAAGCCGACCGCCGCGTCCAGCCGGGTGGTGAACTCCTCGGCCATGTCGCCGCAGCGGCGCAGCGCCCACAGCACCCGGGCCGCCGACCAGGTGGCGTCGCGGGCCCGCTCCAGGCTCCACGCGCCCAGCAGATGTGTGATCGGGTCGGCGATCTGGAGCAGGTCGGGACCCGGCATCAGATCCTCGCGGATGCGCTCCTCCAGCTCGGCCAGCAGCTCGCCGACCCGGTCGAACTCGTCCTCCAGCTCGGCCGGCGCGCACCCCAGCACCCGGCAGGTGTCGACCACGGCGAGCGCCAGATCGTGCCCGATATGGGCGTTGATGCCGGCCAGCGCGAACTGCAGGGGCCGTACGCCGGGGTGGCGGCGGAGCTGGAACAGCGGGCGCCAGCAGGCGGGCGGCCTGCGGTCGTCCTCGACCGCGTCCACGGCGGCGAGGTAGCGCTCCGCGAACCGGACGTCCAGTGCGGCCGCCGCGCACGGGTCCGGGAACTCCCCGGCGTCCAGCCGCCGGTCCACCTCCTCGGTGACGGTGAGGTAGACCCGGTTGAAGACGGCGACCCCGTCCTGCCCGGGAAGTGCCGCGTCGAGCGCGCGCATCCGGTTCAGGACGGCGTCGACGGGGGTGGTGGAGTATCGCGGCAGCACCATGGGGGAAGGGTGGCAGCCGCGCACCGGCCGGTGGGCCGACCGGCCCGGTGCTTCGCCGGAACGAGCGAACGCCGGGCCGGTACGCGCGCCGCTACGGCGTGCCGGGACCGTCCGCCGGCTTGTCGTACGACGAGGTGCCCTCGTCCAGCAGCGGCTGCTGCGTCTTGAGGTGGGCCGGGGCGAAGGCGCGCAGGGCGTGGTAGCCGGTGATGACGACCAGGGTGCCCAGCGCGATCCCGCTCAGCGAGAAGGTGTCGGTGAACTTCATGGTGACGTTGCCGACGCCGATGATGATGCCCGCGGCCGCCGGGACCAGGTTCAGCGGATTGCGCAGGTCCACCTTGCCGTGCAGCCAGATCTGCGCGCCGAGCAGGCCGATCATGCCGTACAGGATGACCGTGATGCCGCCGAGGACACCGCCGGGGATCGCGGCCACCACGGCGCCGAACTTGGGGCAGACGCCGAACAGCAGGGCGAAGCAGGCGGCGGCCCAGTAGGCGGCCGTGGAGTAGACGCGGGTCGCGGCCATCACGCCGATGTTCTCGGAGTAGGTGGTGTTCGGCGGGCCGCCCACGGCGGTGGAGAGCACCGAGGCGATGCCGTCCGCCGAGATCGCGGTACCGAGCTTGTCGTCCAGCGAGTCGCCGGTCATCTCGCCGACCGCCTTGACGTGGCCCGCGTTCTCCGCGACCAGCGCGATCACCACGGGCAGCGCGACCAGGATCGCCGACCACTGGAAGGTGGGCCCGTGGAAGGTGGGCAGGCCGATCCAGTCCGCCTTGGAGACGCCGGAGAGGTCCAGGCGCCAGTGGTCGGTGACCTTGCCGCTCGCGTCCGCCGAGTGGATCTTGCCGAGGGTCAGGTCGAAGATCCAGGAGATCAGGTAGCCGAACACCAGGCCCAGGAAGATGGCGATGCGCGACCAGAAACCGCGCAGGCAGACCACGGCCAGACCGGTGAACAGCATCACCAGCAGCGCCGTCCACTGGTCCTGCGGCCAGTACGTCGTCGCGGTGACCGGCGCCAGGTTGAAGCCGATCAGCATGACCACGGCGCCCGTGACGATCGGCGGCATCGCGGCGTGGATGATCCGCGCGCCGAACTTCTGCACCGCGAGACCCACCAGGAACAGCACCACGCCGACCACGAGGATCGCGCCGGTCACGGTGGCGCTGCTGCCGCCGTCCGCGCGGATCACCGCCGCCACGCCCACGAAGGACAGCGAGCAGCCCAGGTAGCTGGGGACCCGGCCGCGCGTGGCGAGCAGGAAGATCACCGTCGCCACACCCGACATCATGATCGCCAGGTTGGGGTCCAGGCCCATGAGCACGGGGGCGACGAAGGAGGCGCCGAACATCGCCACGACGTGCTGGGCGCCCAGGCCCACCGTGCGCGGCCAGGTCAGCCGTTCGTCGGGGCGTACCACCGCTCCGGGTGCGGGACTCTTCCCGTCACCGTGCAGCTTCCAGCGCACGCCGAGGTCCATGGTGGGGTTTCGCTTTCTCTGTACTGAAGAGGGTCCGCACCATTGTCAGGGGTACGAAGGTGCGCTTCGCGCCCGCGGTGCCCCTCGCGCGCCGGGAACGGGTGTCCGGGGACCCCGTCCTGACCAGGGGAGTTCCCCCTCAGAGGTCCTGAGCGGTCGCTTAGTATGGTGAGGTCCGGGGGCGTGCGCCGCCCCGCCCACCGTGCCCAGGAGCCCCGCCCGTGACCGCCGAAGCCCCGACCGCTCCCACCGTCCCGTACGGCCAACTCGTCCCCGTCGCCGTGCACTTCGACGACCTGGACGCACTCGGGCTGCTGCACAACGCCCGCTACCCGCTGCTGGTCGAGCGGGCCTGGACCGAGCTGTGGAGCGCGCGCGGGGTCCGCTTCGACGGCGACTGGGCGGCGGCCGGCGACGCCTGCAACGCGGTCCGCGAACTCGTCATCGGCTATGAGGCGCCCGTCACCCGCCCCGGCGTCTACGCAGTCCACCTCTGGCTGGACCGGCTCGGCACCACCGGCCTCACCTACGGCTTCCGGCTCTGCTCGGCCGACGGCGCCACGACCTACGCGCGCGGCACCCGCGTCCTGGTCCGGCTGGACGCGGACACGCTGCGGCCCGCGCCCTGGAGCGAGGGGTTCAGGCAGGCGGGCCGGGAACTGCTGCGGCCTGCCGGCTGACCTCGCCGCCCCCGCGCTCGGCGGTGCGCAGTACGCCCGCGAACCCGGCCAGCGCGCAGGCCAGCACGGTGACCACGACGAACGACACGGTCAGGCTGGTCGCCTCGGCCACCCCGCCGATCAGGCTCGGCGCGACCAGTCCCGAGGTGTAGGTGATGGTCGCCACGCCCGCGATGGCCTGGCTCGGGTTGGGTCCGGAGTGCCCGGCCGCCGCGAAGCACAGCGGGACGACCACCGCGATGCCGAGCCCCATCAGCGCGAAGCCGGTCATGGCCAGCGGTGGCCGGTCCGCGAGGACCACCAGCAGCCCGCCCACCCCGGCGAGCAGCCCGCCCGACCGGACCGTACGGACCGCGCCGAAGCGGTTCACCACCGCGTCCCCGGCGATCCGGGCGACGGCCATGGTCAGCATGAACCCGGTCGTGGTGGCCGCCGCCAGGCCCGGCGAGCCGTCCAGCCGGTCCCGCAGGAACACCGCCGACCAGTCCAGGCTCGCCCCCTCGGCGAACACCGCGCAGAAGCCGACCGCGCCGATCAGCAGGGCCGAGCGGGGCGGCAGCGCGAACCTCGGCGGCGGCTCCTCGTCCTCGGCGGGCTGTACGTCCAGCACCCAGGCGCAGGCCAGCTGGCCGAGCAGGGTGAGCACGGCGGCGGCCAGCAGATGGTGCAGCCGGGCGTCCGAGCCGAGATGCGCGGCCAGCGTGCCCGCCGCCGAGCCGATCAGCGCGCCCGTGCTCCACATGCCGTGCAGTCCCGACATGATCGACTTCCCGAGCAGCCGCTCGACCTCCACCCCGAGCGCGTTCATCACCACGTCCGCCATGCCGGAGGCGGCGCCGTAGGCGAACATCCCCAGGCACAGCGTGAGCAGGTTCGGCGCCAGCGAGGGCAGTACCAGCGAGAGCGTCCACAGCGCGAGCAGCCCGCGCAGGGCCGTACGGCTGCCGAAGCGGTGGCTGATCCGGCCCGCCAGCGGCATCGCGACGGAGGCCCCGAGCGCCGTGAAGGCGAGCGCGAAGCCCAGCTGTCCCGCGCTGAGCCCCGCGTGCTCCTGGATCCACGGCACGCGGGTGGCGAACGATCCCGTCACCGCGCCGTGCACGGCGAACACGGCGGCCACGGCGTACCGGGCGCGCCTGACCTCCCCGGCCGGCCGGCTCACGTCACCCATTGTCACGTCCCTCCCCAGGGAGTCGCTCGCTGTACCGTCCTCGGCACCCGCGCAAACTATCAGGGACCCTGCCTGATAGATAGAGTGCGTCCAGTGGCCCGTCTCTGGGAGGATTCCCGTCATGCCCGCATCACCGAGCACCGCACGGGCCATCAACGACCGGCTCGCCCTGCGGCTGTTGCAGCAGGAGGGCCCGCTGACGGCGGGACAGCTCAAGCAGCTCACCGGCTTGTCCCGGCCCACCGTGAGCGACCTCGTCGAGCGCCTCACCGTCTCCGGCCTGATCCGGGTGGTGGGGGAGTCGGGCGAGCAGCGCCGGGGCCCCAACGCCCGGCTGTACGGCATCGCCGCCGACCGCGCCCATCTGGCCGCCCTCGACGTGCGCACCGGGGGCGTGCTGGTGCTCGTCTCCGACCTGGTCGGGCGGGTGCTGGCGGAGGTGGCGGTGCCCATCGACGCGGGGAGCGGCACCGGACCCGCCGTCGAGCAGGCGGTCGCGGCCGTGGAGGAGGCGGCGCGGAAGGCGGGGCCGGACGCGTGGGCGGGGCTGCACACCGTCGGTATCGGCGCGCCCGGTCTGGTCGACCCCGCCACCGGTGACCTGCGCGACTCCAGCGGGCTGCCCGCCTGGCACCGCAGCCTGGTCGCCGCACTTCAGTGGCGGCTGCCGAAGGCGCGGGTCACCGTCGAGAACGAGACCAACCTCGCGGCCGTCGCCGAGCAGCGCGAGGGTGCCGCCCGGGACCGGGACACCTTCGTGCTGCTGTGGCTCGGGCACGGGGTCGGCGCCGCCGTCGTCCTCGACGGCCGTCTGCGCCGGGGCGCCTCCGGCGGCACCGGCGAGATCGGCTTCCTGCCCGTCCCCGGCACCGGCTCGCTGCCCTCGGCGACCGACTGCGACGGCGGCTTCCACGCCCTCGCGGGCGCCGCCGCGATCGGCGCCCTCGCCCGCGAGCACGGCCTCCGGGTCGAGGGCCCGCCGGACGGTCCGGGCGCGGCGCGGCTGGTCGCGCGGGCGGTGACCGCAGGGGAGGGCCCCGCCGTCCGCTTCCTCGACACCCTGGCCGACCGCATCGCCATCGGCACCGCCGCCGTCACCGCCATCCTCGACCCCGGCTGCGTGGTCCTCGGCGGCGAGGTCGGCCAGGCCGGCGGCGAGTCCCTCGCGGCCCGGGTCGGCGCCCGCCTGAACCGCATGTCCCCCCTCCCCACCGAGGTCCGCCCCGGCACCCTCGGCGGCGCGGCCGTCCTGCGCGGTGCCCTCCTGACGGCCCGCGACCGGGCGCAGGACGAACTGTTCGCGCCGTAGGTTCAGCCGAACCGCCGCGCCAGGTACTCCTCGAACGTGCCCTTGCCCACCGCCTGTTCCGGGGTCAGGTGGCCGCCCGTGCGGAAGGCGTCGTAGGTGCGGCCGAAGAGGGGGACCTCCAGCAGGCGGCGGTGTCTGCCCGTGGCGTTCAGGTAGGCGCGGGCCAGGGAGGGGACGGAGCGGATCTCGGGGCCGCCCAGGTCGGGGACGCGGCCCGCGGGGGAGGCGAGGGCCAACTCCGCGAGCCGGGCGGCCACTTCGGAGACCTCCACCGGCTGGTCGGACAGCGCGGCCGGGAGGAGGGCCAGCGGGGGTGCGGTGAGTCTGCTGAGGAAGGTGACCATCAGGTCGTGGAACTGGGTCGCGCGCAGCACCGTCCAGCCGAGTCCGGACTCCTCGATCCGCCGCTCCACCGCGAGCTTGGCCCGGTAGTACTGCAGCGGCACCCGGTGCACGCCGACGATGGAGATGTACACCAGGTGGGCCACCCCGGCCCGCCGCGCGGCCGCGATCAGCTGGGCCGCGGCCTTCTCGTCGCCGCCGTTGGGGGAACTGGCGCAGTGCACCACGGTGTCCACTCCGGCCAGCGCCGCGTCCAGCGCGGGTCCGCCCCGGCGGAGATCGGCCGCGTACGGCTCGCTGTGCCGGCTGAGCACCCGTACCTCGCGGCCGTCCGCCCGGAGCTTGTCCGTCACCGGCCGGCCGAGTGTGCCGGTACCGCCCGTCACCAGGGTCGTGGTCATGCCGCTCGCCTTCCCGAAGGTCCGGGGCGGCCCGTTCGGCACGCCCCGTGAACCAGGACGGCGCGGGCCCCGGCGGATGTGACATGCGGCTTGGGGTGACCCGGCGGCGGGCAAGGGCCTTCGTCACCGCCGCCGGGTCCGGTCGCACCATAAAAGGACTAGACCACTCCGGTCAATAGGTCCGGACCAAGCTGAATTCCCTTGTGATGTGCGGGTGTTGTGCCGGGTGTCCACCCGGCTGGTGCGCCTGTGAGGCAGCCCACACCGGTCCCCTGTATGGCCGACCGGCGGGCGTGGCAGACTTGCGGTGTACCAGAAGCAGCGCACTCCGGGGTCGGTGAAAGTCCGAACCGGCGGTTACAGTCCGCGACCCGGTCGCTTCCAGCGGCCGGTTGACCAGGTGAAATTCCTGGACCGACGGTTAAAGTCCGGATGGGAGGCAGTGCGCGGCGGGCGGGCATCACCATGCGCGCCGCCGTATTCAGGTCTCGTCCCTCGGGACGGGTCCCTCTCGGCGTCGTGACTCAGGTGCATTCCCCTCGTCCATGCCGTCGTCATCGACCGGCCCCCGGAGTCCGTGCCCGAAGAGGCAGGAGGACCGGGGACGTGTTCACCGGAATCGTGGAAGAGCTGGGCGAGGTCACCGCCGTCGAGAACCTCGGCGACGCCTCCCGTTTCCGGCTCCGTGGCCCCGTCGTCACCGAAGGCGCGCGGCACGGGGACTCCATCGCCGTCAACGGCGTCTGTCTCACCGTGGTCGACCACGAGGGTGACGAGTTCACCGCCGACGTCATGGCCGAGACCCTCAAGCGCTCCAGCCTCGGCGCCCTCGCCGTCGGCTCCCGCGTCAACCTCGAACGCCCCACCGCCGTCGGCGCCCGCCTCGGCGGCCACATCGTGCAGGGCCACGTCGACGGCTCCGGCGAGGTGCTCGCCCGTACCCCGTCCGAGCACTGGGAGATCGTGAAGATCTCGCTGCCCGCCACCCTCTCCCGCTACGTCGTGGAGAAGGGCTCCATCACGGTCGACGGCATCAGCCTCACCGTGGTCGAGGCGGGACCCGACTTCTTCACCGTCAGCCTCATCCCCACCACGCTCGCGCTGACCACGCTCGGCCACAAGCAGCCCGGCGACCCGGTCAACCTCGAGGTCGACGTCATCGCCAAGTACGTCGAGCGGCTGCTCGCCGCCGGACAGGAGGCAGGCGCGTGAACTCGCTCAACACCGAGGCGTTCACCCTGTTCGGCCAGCACATCCTCTGGTCGGACATGACCGGCAACCTCTTCGGCCTGGCCGCCCTCGCCCTCGGCTGGCGCCGGTCCCTCCTGACCTGGCCGGTTCAGCTCGTCTCCGGCCTGATCCTCTTCGCCGCCTTCTACGGCCACCTCGCCGGCAGCGCGGGCAAGCAGGTCGTCGTCATGGCCGTCGCCGTCTACGGCTTCTGGCAGTGGAGCCGCAACCGCGGCAAGGCCGCCGACGGCCACATCGCCCCCCGCTTCGCCACCTGGCGCGAACGCGCCGTCATGATCGCGGCGGCCGCCGCCGGCACCGTCGCCGTCGCGCTGCTCTTCACCGCGTACCCGTCGCTGTCCTGGGACCCCTGGCCGGACGCCTACATCTTCGTCGGCACCATCGTCGCCATGTACGCCCAGGCCAAGGGCATGGTCGAGTTCTGGATCGCCTGGCTGCTCGTCGACGTGGTCGGCGTCCCGCTCAACTTCGCAGGCGGCTACGCCTTCTCCGGCTTCGTCTACGTGATCTACGGCGCGCTCGTCCTGTGGGGCATGCGCGACTGGTGGCTGCGCTCCCGCGAGAACGCGCGGCCCGTCCTGGAAGGAACGCCCGCATGACCTCGGCACCCCCGCTGCACCCCGGTGACAGCATCGAAGACCTCCGCCTCGACCCCGTCGAGCAGGCCGTCGCCGACATCGCCGCGGGCCGCCCCGTGGTGGTCGTGGACGACGAGGACCGCGAGAACGAGGGCGACCTCGTCATTGCCGCCGAGAAGGTCACCCCCGAGATCGTCGCCTTCATGATGAGCGAGTGCCGGGGCCTGATCTGCGCCCCCATGGAGGGCGCCGAACTCGACCGGCTGAACCTGCCGCAGATGGTCGAGGACAACACCGAGTCGATGAAGACCGCCTTCACCGTCTCCGTGGACGCCTCGCCCGCGCACGGCGTGACCACCGGCATCTCCGCCACCGACCGCGCCACCACCCTGAAGCTGCTGGCGAGCGGCACCGCCCGGCCGGCCGACCTGGTCCGCCCCGGCCACATCTTCCCGCTGCGCGCCCGCGAGGGCGGCGTCCTGGTCCGCGACGGCCACACCGAGGCCGCCGTCGACCTCGCCCGCCTCGCCGGACTCCGCCCCGCCGGAGCCATCGTGGAGATCGCCGGCGAGGACGGCCGCATGCTGCGGCTGCCCGAGCTGATCCCGTTCGCCCGCAAGCACGGGCTGACGATCATCTCCATCGCCGACCTCGTCGCCCATCTCCGCACCCCGGAGACCGCCGGTGAACAGGCCGTGGCAGCCGTCGCGCCCACCGTCCGCCGCGAGGCCGAGACCAGCCTGCCCACCCGGCACGGCACCTTCACCGCCTACGGCTACCGGGCCCCCGACGGCGTCGAACACGTCGCCCTCGTCCACGGCGACCTCGGCGACGGCACCGGCGTACTCGCCCGCGTCCACTCCGAGTGCCTCACCGGCGACGTCTTCGCCTCCCTGCGCTGCGACTGCGGCCCCCAGCTCGACGCCGCCCTCGACCGCATCCACGCCGAGGGCCGGGGCGTCGTCGTCTACCTGCGCGGCCACGAGGGACGCGGCATCGGCCTGCTGTCCAAGCTGCGCGCCTACGAACTCCAGGAGCGCGGCCGGGACACCCTCGACGCCAACCTGGAGCTCGGTCTGCCCGCCGACGCCCGCGACTACGCGGCCGGCGCCCAGATCCTGGCCGACCTCGGCGTGCGCGACGTACGCCTGATGACCAACAACCCCGACAAGACCGAGGCGCTCACCCGGCACGGCATCCAGGTCAGCGGCCGCGAGCCGATGCCGGTCCACGCCGACGAGCACAACGTCCGGTACCTGCGCACCAAGCGCGACCGGATGGGCCACGACCTGCCCTGGCTGGACACCCCCGCCGTGTCCACCTGCGGCAACCAGTAAGCGATCCAGCAAGCGACACAGAGCGAACAGCGCGAAGGAGCAACGTGAGCGGCAAGGGTGCACCGGAGATCTCCGTACGCAGCAACGTCAGCGACCTCAGGGTCGCCGTCATCGCGGCGCAGTGGCACGACAAGGTGATGGACGGTCTGGTGAACGGCGCCCTGCGCGCCCTGCACGACCTGGGGATCGACGAGCCGACCCTGATCAGGGTCCCGGGCAGCTTCGAACTCCCCGTCGCCGCCAAGGTCCTGGCCGACCGCGGCTACCACGCCGTGGTCGCCCTCGGTGTCGTCATCCGCGGCGGCACCCCCCACTTCGACTATGTGTGCCAGGGCGTCACCCAGGGCCTCACCCAGGTCTCGGTGCAGACCGGCGTCCCCGTCGGCTTCGGCGTCCTCACCTGCGACACCGAGGAGCAGGCCCTGGACCGGGCCGGCATCGAGGGCTCCAGCGAGGACAAGGGCCACGAGGCGGTCACCGCGGCCGTGGCCACGGCCGCCACGCTCCGTTCGGTCTCCGAACCCTGGCACTGAGACCCCGCCCGGACCGCGTAGGCTGAGGACCACCATGTCCAATAAGACGTTCGAGGAGCTCTTCACCGAGCTCCAGCACAAGGCAGCCACCGGCGACCCCGCCACCTCCCGCACCGCCGAACTGGTGGGCAAGGGCGTCCATGCCATCGGCAAGAAGGTCGTCGAGGAGGCCGCCGAGGTCTGGATGGCCGCCGAGTACGAGGGCAAGGAAGCCGCCGCCGAGGAGATCTCGCAGCTGCTCTACCACGTCCAGGTGATGATGGTCGCCCGCGGAATCTCGCTGGACGACGTCTACGCCCATCTGTGATCCGTCGCCCCGTCACCCCGCCCACCGCACCACCCCCGTCACACGAAGGAAGCCGACCTCATGCTGCGCATCGCCGTCCCCAACAAGGGTTCCCTGTCCGGACCTGCGGGGGACATGCTGCATGAGGCCGGCTACCGGCAGCGGCGGGAGTCCAAGGAACTGCGCACCGTGGACCCGGTGAACGAGGTCGAGTTCTTCTACCTCCGCCCCCGGGACATCGCGATCTACGTCTCCTCCGGACAGCTCGACATCGGCATCACCGGCCGGGACCTGCTGATCGACTCCGGCGCCGGCGCCGAGGAGATCCTCCCGCTCGGCTTCGCCCGCTCCACCTTCCACTTCGCCGCCCGCCCCGGCACCTTCGCGGGCACCGCCGACCTCAAGGGCCGCACGGTCGCCACCTCCTACGAGGGCATCGTCGCCCGCCACCTCGCGGACAACGCCATCGACGCCTCCGTGGTCCACCTCGACGGCGCGGTGGAGACCGCGATCGAGCTGGGCGTGGCCGAGATCATCGCCGACGTGGTGGAGACCGGCACCTCGCTGCGCAACGCCGGGCTCGAGGTGTTCGGCGAGCCCATCATGAAGTCCGAGGCCGTCGTCATCCGCCGCACCGGCGCCGACACCGACGAGCCCAAGGTCCAGCAGTTCCTCCGCCGCCTCCAGGGCGTCCTGGTCGCGCGGACCTACGTGATGATGGACTACGACTGCCGCGTGGAGCAGCTGGAGAAGGCCGTCGCGCTCACGCCGGGCCTGGAGTCCCCGACCGTCTCCCCGCTGCACAACGAGGGCTGGGTCGCCGTGCGCGCCATGGTCCCCACCAAGGATGCCCAGCGGATCATGGACGACCTCTACGCCATCGGCGCGCGGGCCATCCTGACCACGGCCATCCACGCCTGCCGTCTCTGAGGAACCGCGAGTCAGATGTCCGAGCCGTCCCAGCCCCCCGCCCCGCCCGCCCTCCCGGTCACCTTCCGGCCGGAACGCACCCGGGTGATCCTGCTCACCGCCGGGCTGGCGATCTTCCTGGTCGTCGCCGCCGTCGCCCTGCTGCTCGACCTGGGGCCGGGGGAGCGCCTCACCTTCATCGTCACCGGGGCCCTGATGGCCTGGGTGCTGGCCCGGCTGGGCCGGGTGAAGGTGGTCGCCGAGGAGTCCGGCGTCACGGTCGTCAACATCGCGGGCAGCCGCAAGCTGGCCTGGGCCGAGATCGTCGGGGTCAACCTGCGCGTGGGGGACCCCTGGGTGTTCCTCGACCTCAGCGACGGCACCAGCCTGGCCGCGCTCGGCATCCAGCCCGGCGTCGCCAAGCAGCGCGCCATCGCCGACGCGCGCAGCCTGCGCACTCTGGTGGAGCAGCAGGCGCCGCGCGATCCCGAGTTCCCCCGGAGCTGAGGCCCGAAGCGGCCTCCGGGACCCCCCGGGGTCCCGGATCGGGGGCCATTCAGGGGCGGTCACCCTTGCCGCACCTGCCCCGGTCTTGACTAATCTGTTGGCGGAGGCGTTTTTCCACATGCCTCCGCCTCCGTCGTGCCACGCCCGGCGCGCGGAGGTTTTCCCTGCTATCCGAGGAGTGACCCTCTCCGGCGATGGACGGATCGTCCTGTAGTACCTGCGCCGCCCCCAGCCGACATACCGCGGACCACCCGGTCCACGGGCACGCGGAGGCGGCGGCATCATGAGCATCCCCCTGCTGCTCCTCGGAGCGGCCTTCCTGCTGATCCTGGCCAACGGGTTCTTCGTGGCCGCCGAGTTCGGCCTCGTCACCGTCGAGCGCCAGGACGCCGAGCAGGCCGCGGCCGAGGGCGACAAGCGCGCCCGTACGGTCGTGGAGTCGCTGAAGGAACTCTCCTTCCAGCTCTCCGGCACCCAGCTCGGCATCACCATCACCTCGCTCGTCGTCGGCATGCTCGCCGAACCGGCCCTCGCGGACCTGCTCGGCGGCCCGCTCGGCGCGCTCGGCATCCCCGAGGGCGCGGCATCCGGCATCGCGGTGGTGGTCGGCATGCTGCTGGCCTCCGCGATCCAGATGGTCGTCGGTGAGCTGGTCCCCAAGAACTGGGCGGTCTCCAAGCCGCTCCAGGTCGCGGGGTTCGTCGCGGGTCCGCAGCGCGTGTTCTCCCGGCTGTTCCGGCCGGTGATCTCCGTGCTCAACACGGTCGCCAACCGGCTGGTGCGCGCCCTGGGCGTCGAGCCCGCCGACGAGCTGGCCTCCGCCCGCACCCCCGGCGAACTGGTCTCCCTGGCCCGGCACTCCGCGCGGGCCGGGGCCCTGGAGCAGGACACGGCCGACCTGTTCGTCCGCACCCTGTCCCTCGGCGACCTGACCGCGCAGCACGTCATGACCCCGCGGGTGAAGGTCAGCGCGCTCCAGGACTCGGCCACCGCCGAGGACGTCGTCAACCTCACCCGGGCCACCGGCCTGTCCCGCTTCCCCGTCTACCGGGACAAGATCGACGAGATCGTCGGCATGGTCCACCTCAAGGACGCCCTCGCCGTCCCGGCCGCCGAACGCCTGCGCACCCCGGTCGCCCGGATCGCCGGCAAGGCACTGCTGGTCCCCGAGACCCTGCCGGTGCGCCCCCTGCTGACCCGGCTGCGCAGCGAGCAGCCCATCGCGGTCGTCGTCGACGAGTACGGCGGCACCGCGGGCGTGGTCACGCTGGAGGACATCGTCGAGGAACTGGTCGGCGAGGTCCGCGACGAGCACGACCGCCAGGTGGTGCCCGAGGTCGCGCCCGCCCCGCCCGAGGACGGCCGACCCGCGTGGGACGTGGACGGCGGCTGCCGAGTCGACGTCCTCACCCGCATCGGCCTGGACGCCCCCGAGGGCCCCTACGAGACCGTCGCCGGGCTCGTGGCCGACCTGCTCGGCCGTATCCCGGCCCCCGGCGACCGGGCCGAACTGCCCGGCTGGCGGCTCTCCGTGCGCCAGGTCCGCCACTACCGCGCCGAGCGCGTCCGCCTGGTCCGGACGGCGCCCGCCGCCCAGCAGACGGAGGCCGCCCGATGAGCGTCGTCCAACTCCTCTTCGCCGCGCTGCTCGTGCTCGCCAACGGATTCTTCGTCGGCGCCGAGTTCGCGCTCGTCTCCGTCCGGCGCAGCCAGATCGAGCCGGTCGGCACCGCGCGCGCCCGCCAGGTGCTGCACGGTCTGGAGCGGCTGCCGCAGATGATGGCGGCCGCCCAGTTCGGCATCACCGTCTGCTCGCTGACCCTGGGCGCGGTGGCCGAGCCGACCGTGGCCCATCTGCTGGAGCCGGTGTTCGAGGCCGTCCATGTCCCCGAGGGTGTGATCCACCCGCTGGGCTATGTGATCGCGCTGGCCGCGGTGGTCTTCTTCCACCTGGTCATCGGTGAGATGGTGCCGAAGAACCTGGCCATGGCCGCGCCGGAGAAGGCCGCGCTGTGGCTGGGCCCCGGCCTGGTGTACTTCGCCCGGATCTGCAAGCCCGTCACCGTGGCGCTCGGCGCCTGTGCGCAGGGCATCCTGCGGCTGTTCCGGGTCGAGCCCAAGGACGAGGTCGAGGCCGTCGTCACCAGCGAGCAGCTCAACCGCCTGCTGGAGGACTCCGGCCAGGCCGGGCTGCTCGACCCGGAGGCGCAGGAGCGCCTGGAGGACGCGCTGGAGCTGGGCTCCCGCCCGGTCACCGACGTCCTGCTCAAGCGCGAGACCCTCGTCACGGTGCCGCCCTCGGTGACCCCGGGCGAGATCGTCGAGCTGACCGCGCGCACCGGCTACTCCCGCTTCCCGGTGGCCGCCGGGACCGGCGCGTTCATGGGGTACGTGCATGTGAAGGACGTCCTCGACCTGGAGGACTCCGACCGCGCCGTGCCGCAGCACGTGTGGCGTCCGATGGCCACGATGCGGGCGGAACTCCCGCTGGACGACGCGCTGACCGTCATGCGCCGGGCCGCCACGCATCTGGCCCAGGTGGCGGACGCCTCCGGCCGGGTGCTGGGCCTGGTCGCGCTGGAGGACGCGCTGGAGCTGCTGGTGGGCGAGGTGCACGACCCGGCCCACCCGGACACCCCGGAGCCCGCGCCGAGGACGGAACCGGTGCCGGTGCGCCCGGCCCCGGCCCGGCCGCGCAAGAGCGGGGACCCGGAGCAGGCACTGGCCACCTAGGCCGGACCGGCCGCGGGGCCCGTCACATCGCCGACGGGTCCTGCGGCGCCCGCCCCGACAGCACCTCGCCGTACGCCTGCATCAGGTCCGGCAGCCGCAGGGTGGCCAGGTCCTCGCGGGAGAGGACGCCCGGACAGGTGGACAGCCGCAGATCCCGGTACGCGCAGCTCTTCTCGTACAGCGTGCGCAGGAACCGGCCGTTGCCCAGCTCGTCGATCCAGCCCTGGTCGACCACGTGCCCGGCGATGGAGCGCAGCTCCTCCACCGCCTCCTCGTCCCACGCGTCCCCGTTCTCCGCCGCCAGCACCCGCCCGATCTCGGTCAGTTCCGTGGGGCGGTACGAGGGGAAGTCCACCCGGGTGGTGAAGCGGGACGACAGTCCGGGGTTGGCGGCCAGCAGCCGGTCCATGCCCTCGGGGTACCCGGCGAGGATCACCACCAGATGGTCGCGGTTGTCCTCGGCCCGCTTCAGCAGCACCTGGAGCGCCTCGTCGCCGTACGCGTCGCCCTTGCCGTACCCGGAGTTGGAGAGCGCGTACGCCTCGTCCACGAAGAGCACGCCGCCGATGGCCGAGTCGATCAGCTCGTTGGCCTTCACCGCGGTCTGGCCCAGGTACTCGCCGACCAGATCGGCCCGCTGGGCCTCCACCAGATGGTCGCCGCCGAGCAGGCCCAGGGCGTAGAAGACCCGGCCCAGGATGCGGGCCACCGTGGTCTTGCCGGTGCCGGAGGGGCCGGAGAAGACGAAGTGCCGTTTCGGCGGCTGGACCGGGAGGCCCTGCCCGGCGCGCAGCCGGGCCATGTTCAGCTGCGCCGAGAGCGCCTTCACCTGGCGCTTGACGGGCTCCAGGCCCACCATGCGCTCCAGTTCCTCCAGCGCCTCCTCCAGTAAGCCCGGATCGGTCGGCCCGGCCGGCAGGTTCGGGGAGGACAGCCCGCTCTTGACGCGGACCGCGCGGTCCCCCGCCGAGGGCAGCGGACCGGCCGGCAGGTCGGGCTCGGCGAACCTCAGGTCGCGGCCCTCGGCACCGAACAGCGGGTCGAGGGTGTCGGGGCCGTCCATCTGGTCCTGGCCGGCGCCGGACAGGGTGACCGCCGCGAAGTCGCCGGCGTCCTCGTACCCGTCGCCCTCGGCGATGGCGGCGAGCCGGGCGGAGGTGTCCATGAAGGCCGGGTCGACCCGGTGCACCGCCCGGTACAGCGGGAGCGCGGCGGCACTGCGGCCGGTGCCCTCGTGGGCGCGGGCCAGCCAGTAGCGCAGCTCCTTGCGCTGCGGCTGCTCGCTGCGGCAGAGCATCAGCGCGGCCGACAGCAGCGGCTCGGCCTGCCCGTACGTCTCCAGCCGGACCCGGGCCATGCCGCCGAACAGGCCCGCCTCTATGCCGAGCAGCGGGTCGTCCAGCAGCGGGTCGGTGTGCCGGACCAGCTGGTCCCAGTCCTTGACCAGATAGGCGCGGCAGGCGTGCAGGAAGCGCACCTGCGGGTCGGTGTCCACGGGCGGCAGCCCGGCCAGCGCCCGGTCCAGCTCCGGCACGTGGCGGCCGTCCAGCCAGTGCGAGGCGTGCGCCAGCAGCAGGTCGCGGGGGCTCTCCAGCACCGGCTGCACCCACCAGCCCAGCCAGTACCAGGAGTTGAGGGAGCGGCGGTGCCGGGCGCGCTGTTCGCCGAAGCGCTCGCGGTGCCGGAACATCCGCAGCAGCGCGGTGGTCGTGTCGACCCTGAGCGCGTGCAGCCCGAGCCAGGCGTCGGCCATCCCCGGGTCCATCCGCGTCGCGGCGCGGAACTCCTCCTCGGCCTGCGGGTAGGCGCCCATCGTGTAGGCGTCCACGCCTCGCACCCAGGCGAGGTCGGCCGGGGCCTCGGGGCCCCGCGTGCCGAAGTCCATCACGTCCCCCACGAACCGTGCTCCCCGTTGGTTGCCCGCCGGGCAGGCGCTCGGCGGTCGCCGCGGTCGAACCGCTGTACCGCGGACCGGAGTTGCCGGTGCGCGAGGCTGCTGCCCGAAGGTCGCACCGAGGGCATCGTACCCGTGGGACCACCGGCTGCCGAAGGGTGCCGCAGACGGCGTTTGACGAGGTGGGAGCATGCGGGGCGCACGGGGCGCGGTCACCGAGGGTGATCGAATCGGTGCGTTTCGCGGGCCGGGAGCCGACTCCGGGCAGAACGAAGCCCCCGATCACGGGGGAACAATCGGGGGCTTCGTGTCTCTGGAACGACCCGTGAAGGCCGTGTGTGGAGAACGTATGACCTGTACGGGCGCCGGGTCAAGCCAAGTTGGGGTCCTGAACGAACTTCCGGAACGGCCGTCTTCACACGTTGAGCACACAGCGGACGGCTCATCACCCTGAGTGAGAATCCGGGCCCCGCGACTCCCGCCGGAGGGGGCTCGCGGGCCCTGGCAGCACCTGATATCCCTCGGGTGCCGCGCGCACCACGAGGTCCGCGTGGGGGCGCGAGGGGTCGTCGGCGAAGTGCGCGCGCTCCGCCTCCGTCCAGCCGTCCCAGAACTCCCGCTGGGCCTCGCCGTCCCGGCGACGGCCCCGCGCCCAGGACTCCGGTGCGGACAGCTCCATCCAGATCAGGGCCGCCAGACGCGGGCGCAGCGCCCGGCGCCCGGCGCCGACGCCCTCGACCAGGACCACGGGGGCGGGCGGCAGGACGCGGGGCGGGCCGAAGGCGCGCAGGGTCCAGTCGTAGGGGGCGTACCGCGCGCTCTCGCCCCGGCCGAGCGGCTCGATGACCTGGGCGGTCAGGCGGCCGGTCCAGGCGAACAGCTCGTCGTGGGTGGCGATGTCGTCCAGGTGCAGCACCGGCGCCCCGCCGAGGGCGGCGGCCAGGTGTCCGGCGAAGGTGGACTTCCCGGAGCCCGCGTGCCCGTCGACACCGATCAGCCGGACCGGCCCGAGGGACGGGGGGAGGGCGCGCAGCCGGCGGGCGAGGTCGTGAATGGCGTTTCCTGAGGTGTGGTGCGGTGTGGGGGAGTTCTGCCGGAAACAGTCTAGTAGGGGGTGAAGGCGAGGTGTCCGACGGCCCGAAAAGCGCGACTTCCCGAGGCTCCCGCTGACTCAAGGTCAATCGGTGGAGATTTTCCCCCGGAATCCGCCGACCGATATGTGAAATTCGGCGTTCCAGGTGTGTCGCCCGATGAGTAAGGTGCGTCCTGCACAACTGCGACGCGTCGTATCGGGACGGACAGGGGAGCATGGCCGCGGAGTTATTCGAGGGGCAGTACGTCTGGCACCCGGCGGCCGACGACCGCGTCCTGGCGAGCGTATGCGTCGACGTACGGGCGGGGCGTCACCGCTACGCCTGCGAGGCTCTCGCCGAGACCCGGTCCGACTTCGCCCTGCGCGCCCACCGCTCGCTGGTGCTGGCCTCGGAGGCGGCCGGCACCGACCTGGTGGAGCGCTGGCTGGCCGAGGAGCCGTCGCCCGAGGCCGCGCTGATGTGGGCCCGGGTGGCCGTGCAGCGCGCGATGCGGGCCGCCGACGCGCGCGACGAACGCGCCGAGGCGCTGGAACGGATAGCGCTGGCCGCCTGCGAACGCGCCGCCGCCCTCGCCCCGGACGACCCCACACCCTGGGTCGCCAAACTGACCATGGCCCGGCTGCACCAGCTGCGCGAACCCGCGCCGCAGGGCCTGCTCACCGCGCCGCCCGGCCCCTGGCGGCTGTTCGCCCACATCCTGTCCCTGGACCCCTGGCACCGCGAGGCCCATCACCGCTTCCTCTCCTTCTTCTTCACCCGGCACGGCGGCACGGTCAACGCCGCCTGGGACGTGGCCGCCTTCCTCAGCCAGCGCGCCCCCGCCGACTCCGCCCTCCGGCTGCTGCCGCTGGTCGCGCTGGTGGAGAGCTACAACCCGACCCAGCTGCTCGCCGACCGGGTCTGGGAGCAGCCGCAGTGGCGCTCCACCGCGCTGGCCGCCTACCGCAACTGGCTGCCCACGGTGGCCGGTTCACGCTTCACCCCGGTGCTCGACCTGGCCTACCTCGCGCACGCGCTGGTCATGGGCCAGAGCGAGTTCGAGGCACGGGCGGTCTTCGCGGCGATGGGCCCGTACGCCTCGCGCATGCCCTGGAGCGCCTTCGGCGACCCCGCCGAGCAGCTCTCCCGCGCCCGGCGGGCCTGCGGGCTGCCCGTGCCCGGACCCGCCTGAGACCGCACTTCACGCGTCCACCCCCCAACAGAAAGGCAGATCAGTGTCGGAACGGATATCGCCGCCCGGGGCCGAGGCTCCGGCGGCCGAGGGACCGGTCGTGCTCGACGACGACGCGACCCTGCACGCGATGGGTTATCCGCGCAAACTCACCCGCCGTTTCAAAGCGTTCGACAATTTCGCGATCTCCTTCACCATCATCAATATCCTGTCGGGTATTTTCTCGTCCTTCGGATTCGGTCTGAGTGCGGGCGGTCCCCGCATTCTCGTGTTCGGCTGGATCGGCGTATCCGTGATGGTCCTCTTCATCGGAGCCGCCATGGCGGAGGTCGCCTCCGCCTATCCGACGAGCGGGGCGCTGTATTTCTCCGCCGGTAAACTCGCCAAGCGGCACAAGGGCGCCTGGTCCTGGTTCACCGGCTGGCTGAACTTCGTCGGACAGATCGGCGGCACCGCCGCCACCGGATACGCGGCCGCCACCTTCATCCAGGCGTTCGTCGCCCTCCAGTGGCCCTCCTACGAGCCCACCGCCCACCAGACGGTGCTGATCACCGCGCTGATCATCGTGCTCCAGGGTCTCGCCAACACCTACACCGTCCAGCTGGTCGCGCTGCTGAACCGGATTTCCGTCTGGTGGCTGCTGATCGGACTCGTCGTGATCGTGGGGGCACTCATCGTGATTCCGGATCACCACCAGTCGGCGTCCTTCGTCACGCATTTCGAGAACAACACCGGCTTCACCAACGGGCTTTACGGCGGCATGCTGGGCCTGCTGGTCACTAGCTGGACCTTCACCGGCTTCGACGGCAGCTTCCACATGTCGGAGGAAACGGTCCAGGCGACCGTCAACGCGCCCAAGGGCATCACCCGGGCCATCGGCTATTCGGCGATCACCGGCCTGATCCTGATGCTCGCGCTGGTCTACAGCATTAGCGACTACACCAAGGTGGCCGGCTCGGACGCGCCTCCCGTCCAGATTCTCATCGACGGGCTCGGCCTCGGCACCGCCAAGGCCATGCTGCTGATCGTCATCGGCGCCATGCTCTTCTGCGGCCTGGCCAACCTCACCAGCAACACCCGGCAGATCTTCGCCTTCTCGCGCGACGGCGCCATGCCCGGCTCCCGCTGGTGGCACTCGGTCTCGCCGCGCACCCGGACGCCCGTCAAGGCGGTCTGGCTCGCGGTGGCCTGCTCGCTCGCCCTGGTGGTGCCCGGCTGGTGGTCCCACACGGCGTTCACGGCGATCGTCAGCGTCAACGTGGTCGGACTGTTCCTCGCCTACGCGGTGCCGATCTTCCTCCGGCTGCGGCTCGGCGACGAGTTCCAGGCCGGCCCCTGGCACCTGGGCCGCTGGGGCCGCCCGATCGGCTGGGTCGCGGTGACCTGGATTCTGCTGAGCAGCGTCCTGTTCATGCTGCCGCAGGCGTCCCCGATCACCGTGGACTCCTTCAACTACGCGCCGATCGCGCTCGCGGCCGTGCTGCTCATCGCCACGGTGTGGTGGTTCACCACCGCCCGCCGCCGCTTCCAGGGCCCGGTCAGCTACGGCCGCCCCGACGAGGTCGCGGCGATGGACCTGGTCTGAGCTTGCGGGAGCTCCTGCCGGTGCGGCGGTTTCCCGCCATTGGCCAAGACCAATATTGGTGGGCGTGGCATGAGCCGAAGTGCTGGCAGGGGCATGGCGGCTGCTCCATAGTTGGCGCACGCCCGTTCACCTGAACCGTCCCGATCCGGACACCTGGGGGTAGTCGCGCCCATGAGCAGAGCCCAGCAGCCGTCCCGCCGTACCGTCCTCGCCGCAGCCGTCGCCGTCGCGGCGGCCGCCGGGACGGTACCCGCGGCCGCCGCCACGTCACCGGCGGCCGCCGGCGCCGGTGACGCGGGCCGCGCGCCCGCCCGTCCCGTCGACAACCGCGCCTGGACCACGTACTTCGACTGGCGCGGCGGCACCGGACGCGGCACCCGGACCGTGGCCGGCCGCCGCCCCGGCATCGTCATCGCCGTGCCCGAGGGCCGCACCGACTACACCGACCCGCACACCGGCACCACCGCCGCCTGGGAGTACGCCACCTGGACCTCCCCGCTGCACCGGCTCCGGGTGCCCGCCACCGAGCTGATCGCGTCCTGGAACGCCGACACCCCGGCCGGCACCTGGCTCCAGACCGAACTCCAGGCCACCTACTCCGACAGCACCACCGCCCCCTGGTACGTGATGGGCCGCTGGGCCGCGGGCGACGAGGACATCAAGCGGACCTCGGTGGACGACCAGAGCGACGGCAAGAGCTCGGTGTGGACCGACACCTTCGCCATCGACGACGCGAGCACCGGCCTGCGCGCGGTCGCGTACCGGCTGCGCCTCACCCTGTACCGGACGCCGGGCACCCGCCGGACCCCGACCGTGTGGCGCGCCGGCGCGATGGGCTCCGACGTCCCCGACCGCTTCACCGTCCCGGCCTCCACGCCCGGCCTCGCCCGCGAACTGGTCGTACCGCGCTACTCGCAGGAGATCCACAAGGGCCAGTACCCCGAGTACGACAACGGCGGCGAGGCGTGGTGCAGCCCGACCTCCTCGCAGATGATCGTCGAGTACTGGGGCGGCCGGCTCACCCCGAAACAGCTCGCCTGGGTCGACCCCTCCTACGCCGACCCGCAGGTGGACCACGCGGCCCGGTACACCTACGACCACCAGTACACCGGCTGCGGCAACTGGCCGTTCAACGCGGCCTACGCGGCCACCTTCCCCGGCATCCAGGGCGTGGTGACCCGGCTGAACTCGCTCACCGACCTGGAGACCCTGATCGCGGCGGGCATCCCGGCCATCACCTCCCAGTCCTTCCTCAAGACCGAGCTGACCGGCGCCGGTTACGGCACCTCCGGCCACCTGATGACGGTCATCGGCTTCACCGCCGACGGTGACGTCATCGCCAACGACCCGGCCTCGCCCAGCGACCCCGAGGTGCGCCGGGTCTACGCCCGCCGCGAGTGGGAGAACATCTGGTTGCGCACCAAGCGCTACGACGCGAACGGCCAGGTCAAGAGCGGTACGGGCGGTGTCTGCTACCTGTACTTCCCGGCCCGCCCGACCTCGCGCCAGCTGCGCGCGCTCGCGGCGGTGGGCGTGCGCTGACCCGGTGGAGGGGGCGGCCGGGCGCCGGTCCGCCCGCCCCCTCTGCCATACTGCGCGGGTCCCGCCGAACGCCGAGACCAGGGCAGACTGTGAGTGTGCGTCAGCAACCAGCGCCCGTGCCCGACCGGGCGCGCGGCACCGACCGCTCCGCGGCCCGCCGTGCCGAACTCCTCGCCATCGGGCGCACGCTGTTCGCGGACACCTCCTACGACGCGCTGTCCATGGACGACATCGCCCGCCAGGCCCATGTCGCCAAGGGCCTGATCTACTACTACTTCCGCTCCAAGCGCGGCTACTACCTGGCGATCGTCCAGGACTCCGTCGCCGAGCTGGTCGCCTTCGCCGCAAGCGGCGCCGAACTCCCGGCCAAGGACCGCCTCCAGCGCACCATCGACGGCTACCTCCGCTTCGCCGAGCACCACCAGGCCGCGTACCGCACCATCGTCAGCGGGGGCGTCGGCTTCGACGCCGAGGTGCACGCCATCCGGGACGGCGTGCGCGAGGCGATCGTCGCCACCATCGCCGACGGTGCGTACGGCAGGACCGACATCGGCGCGCTGGCCCGTACCGGCCTGTTCTCCTGGGTGTGCAGCGTCGAGGGCACCACCCTCGACTGGATCGGCCGCCCGGAGCTGACCCGCGCCGTTCTCGGCGAGCTGCTGGTCAAGACGCTCGGCGGCACCCTGCGCGCCATCGAGGAGCTGGACCCCTCCTGCCCGGCCCCGCCGCCGGCCCGCCGCGACGGCTGAGACGACCCCCCGGAAGGGCCCCGGCTGGATTCTTCAAGTAAGCGGTCGTTAACTGGTGACGGGAGGTTCCCGATCGGGCATACTCACGGCACAAGCCGCTGGTCAGCCGCCTCCGAGACCCGGAAGCGGGGCCCTCGGCGCCACCGGAGCGATCGCGCGGAGCCGCCCCACCCAAGGCGCACATCCGCCGATGTGCCCGCACAGGGAGGAGTCCGACGCCATGTCCGACCGCGAAACGCAGCCGGTGGAGCGTCAACTGCCCACGGACGAGGCGAGGGATCTGCTCGCCCTGGTCCGGGACATCGCACAGCGCGAGATCGCGCCGAAGGCGGCCGAGGAGGAGGACGCCGGACGCTTCCCCCGCGAGGTCTTCACCCTCCTGTCGGAAGCGGGCCTGCTGGGCCTGCCGTACGACCCCGAGCACGGCGGCGGCGAGCAGCCCTACGAGGTCTACCTCCAGGTGCTGGAGGAACTGGCCGCGGCCCGGCTCACCGTCGGCCTCGGCGTCAGCGTCCACACTCTCGCCTCGTACGCGCTCGCCACCCACGGCACCAAGCAGCAGCAGGTCGAGCATCTGCCCGCCATGCTCGGCGGCGGTCTGCTCGGCGCCTACTGCCTCTCCGAGCCCTCCTCGGGCTCCGACGCGGCCTCCCTGCGCACCCGGGCCGTCCGGGACGGCGACGACTGGGTGCTCGACGGCACCAAGGCGTGGATCACCCACGGCGGCATCGCCGATTTCTACACCGTGATGGCCCGCACCGGCGCCGACGGCCCGCGCGGCATCACCGCGTTCCTGGTGCCCGGCGACGCGGAGGGCCTGAGCGCGGCCGTGCCGGAGAAGAAGATGGGCCTCAAGGGCAGCCCCACCGCCCAGATTCACCTGGACGGCGTACGCGTCCCGGACGAGCGGCGCATCGGCGAGGAGGGGCAGGGCTTCGGTATCGCCCTGTCGGCGCTCGACTCGGGCCGGCTCGGCATAGCGGCCTGCGCCATCGGCGTCGCCCAGGCGGCCCTGGACCAGGCGGTGGCGTACGCGACCGAGCGCCGGCAGTTCGGGCACCCCATCGCGGACTTCCAGGGGCTGCGCTTCCTGCTGGCCGACATGGCCACCCAGATCGAGGCGGGCCGGGCGCTGTACCTGGCGGCGGCCCGGCTGAAGGACGCGGGCCGGCCGTTCGCCAAGCAGGCCGCCATGGCCAAGCTGCACTGCACCGACACCGCGATGCGGGTCACCGTCGACGCCGTGCAGGTGCTCGGCGGGTACGGCTACACCGCCGACTTCCCGGCCGAGCGCTACATGCGCGAGGCCAAGGTGCTCCAGATCGTCGAGGGCACCAACCAGATCCAGCGGATGGTCATCGCCCGTCATCTGGCGGGGCCGGAGAGTCGCTGAACTGCCCCCTGCGCACCGTCGGGGCCGCCAGCTCGGTCCACTCCGGGTCGTGGCGCCCCGGCAGGGTGCGGCCCCGGTCCGCCCAGACCCGCATCAGCTCGGTGTAGATGGGCGGGTCCGGGTGCGGCGGCGCGGCCGCGTCCGCCGGCCGGGGCACGTAGACGCGGCGCTGACGCCCGGTGGCCGTCTGGGTGGGAGTCATGCCCGGCCAACGCGAGCGTGGCCGGGCAGGTCACCGGCGGGCGGAATCGAGCGTCAGTTCAGCGTCGTCCGCACCGCTCAGGCGGCGGCCTTGCCGCGCATGAACGGCACCTGGAAGGGGCGCGAGCCCGGTCCGCCCACGTGCGAGAACGGCTGGGTACGCCAGTCCAGGCCCTGGGGGAGCGTCAGCAGCAGGGCGGTGTCCTGCTCCTGCGGGGTGAAGGAGGCGTCGGCGGGGCGGGCGTCCGCCGCCGCGCGGCCCGTACCGGCACAGGCCGTCAGGCCGAAGGGGTTCCACGGCGAGGCGCACAGCGCGTGCTCCGGCAGGGACTCCTCGTCCGCCAGCAGCGCGATGGCCTGCGCGCAGTCCGGGCAGATCACCCGGTACATCTCGAAGGTGTCGTAGTCGGCGTCGAGGCCGTAGGCGTCACCGGAGTCCGGTTCGACACCCTCCGGCTCGGGTTCGACCACGAGTCGCTGCCGCTTGGCGGCGGCACGAACGGGGCGCTTGACACTCTGCATGGGATTCTCCCCCTGAAAAGGCTGGGCCGTGAAGGCGCTGCGGCCTCGACCACAGCAAGCACTTCCCGCAGGTTCTCGGCGGTAACCGTGAGAACCTCACGCAGCGCGCTCACATGGTGTGGCGTTCGTCACAGGCTAACGGTGGATATCCCCCCAGATGCCGCGTGCCGCGCCATCGGAGCCCCGCGAAGTTGTCCCGACGTTCTCCCGCGCGCACGCGCGCGGGGCCGCACGGTAGGTTCTGGCGCATGGAGGAGCTGGACCGTCAGATCGTGCAGTTGCTCGTCAAGGACGGGCGGATGAGCTACACGGACCTGGGCAAGGCCACGGGCCTGTCCACATCGGCCGTGCACCAGCGCGTGCGCCGGCTCGAACAGCGGGGTGTCATCCGCGGCTACGCCGCGGTCGTCGACCCCGAGGCCGTCGGGCTGCCAATGACCGCGTTCATCTCCGTCAAACCGTTCGACCCCAGCGCCCCCGACGACATCGCCGAGCGGCTCGCGGGCGTCCCCGAGATCGAGGCGTGCCACAGCGTCGCCGGCGACGAGAACTACATCCTCAAGGTGCGGGTGGCCACCCCGCACGAACTGGAGGAACTCCTCGCCCGGCTCCGCTCCCTGGCCGGCGTCTCCACCCGCACCACGGTCGTGCTCTCCACGCCGTACGAGGCACGCCCGCCGAAGATCTCCTGAGCCCCCCTTTCGCGCGCCCCGGTTCCGGGCGCGCCGGAGGTACGGGGGAGACTGGTGGGCATGAGTGAGCAGCCCGCCGGCCCCCAGACCGTCCTCCTGCGCCGGGGCGAGGTCCACAGCCCCGCCGACCCCTTCGCCACCGCCATGGTGGTGGAGCGCGGCCAGGTCGCCTGGGTGGGCTCGGAGGGCGCCGCCGACGCCTTCGCCGACGGCGTGGACGAGGTGGTCGACCTCGACGGCGCCCTGGTCACCCCCGCCTTCACCGACGCCCATGTGCACACCACCGCCACCGGCCTCGCCCTGACCGGCCTCGACCTCTCCGCCGCGCCCACCCTGGAGGCGGCCCTCGCCCTGGTCCGGGAGTTCGCCGCCGCGCGCCCCGCCGACCGGGTCCTGCTGGGCCACGGCTGGGACGCCGCCCGCTGGCCCGGTGGACGCCCGCCGACGCGCGCGGAGCTGGACGCGGCCACCGGAGGCCGTCCGCTGTACCTGTCCCGCGCCGACGTCCACTCGGCCGTCGTCAGCACCGCCCTGCTGGACCTCGTCCCGGCCGCCGTGAGCCGCGTCGACGCCCCGCTCACCGCCGACGACCACCACGCCGTCCGCGAGGCCGCCCTCGGCGCGCTCGCCCCGGCCCAGCGCGCCGAGGCCCAGCGCACCGCGCTCGCGCAGGCGGCCTCCCTCGGCATCGGCTCGGTGCACGAGTGCGGCGGCCCGCAGATCTCCTCCGAGGACGACTTCACCGCCCTGCTGAAGCTCGCCGGGGAACTGCCCGGCCCCCGCGTCGTCGGCTACTGGGCCGAACGGGACGTGGACAAGGCCCGCGAACTCGGTGCGGCGGGTGCGGCCGGGGACCTCTTCGTGGACGGGGCGCTGGGCTCCCACACCGCCTGCCTGCACCAGCCGTACGCCGACGCCCCGCACACCGGCACCGCCTACCTGGACGCCGACGCGGTCGCCGAGCATGTCGTCGCCTGCACCGAGGCCGGGCTCCAGGCGGGCTTCCACGCCATCGGCGACGCCGCCGTCGCCGCCGTGGCCGAGGGCGTGCGCGCGGCCGCCGAGAAGGTCGGCCTCGCCCGTGTACGGGCCGCCCGGCACCGGGTCGAGCACGCCGAGATGCTCACCCCCGACACCGTCGCCGCCTTCGCCGAGCTGGGCCTGATCGCCTCCGTCCAGCCCGCCTTCGACGGCGTGTGGGGCGGCGAGGACGGCATGTACGCCCGCCGGCTGGGCGCCGGGCGGGCCCGCACCCTCAACCCGTACGCGGCCCTGCTGCGCGCCGGGGTGCCGCTCGCCTTCGGCTCCGACAGCCCGGTCACCCCGCTCGACCCCTGGGGCACCGTGCGCGCCGCCGCCTTCCACCGCACGCCGGAGCACCGGGTGTCGGTGCGGGCCGCGTTCACCGCGCACACGCGCGGCGGCTGGCGTGCCATCGGCCGGGACGACGCGGGCGTCCTGGTGCCGGGCGCGCCCGCCGACTACGCGGTCTGGCACACCGGTGACCTCGTGGTGCAGGCCCCCGACGACCGGGTGGCCCGCTGGTCCACCGACCCCCGATCCGGCACCCCCGGCCTGCCCGACCTGACCCCCGGCACCGGGCTCCCGGTCTGCCTGCGGACGGTGGTCGGGGGACGGACGGTGTTCGTACGGCCGGGCGAGTGATCTCCCGGGCCGCCCGGGGAGCCGAACGGGTGGCGCCGCCCGGTCGCCCGACCTGCGCATCCTCGCCATTTCCGCGCCCTGTCCGGCGTAGGCGCTGGCCAGGGGGCTGTTGACAGCCGACGGCGGGGGGCCGGTAGGTTCGGCCGAGTCCACCAACGGACGTTCGACCGGGGAGTGTTCACACACTCGTCGCGGCGCCACTGGGTCAGGGCGGTGTGCCGTACCGGGGCACCGTCGACGGCAGCCAGGCGCAGTGCTCGCGCCGACGAGGGAGCGCTCCGGCCGGTCGGCAAGGTGTGACCCGGATGGGGCCCGCGCGCTCAGTAGACAACGGCTCTCGGTCGATCCGCAGCCAGCGGGTCCCAGGTCGGCCCGAAGGGCGGCGCGGGCCCCCATCCGCCGCGTGAAACCCGCGGCACGGCGGCGCGAAATCCGCCGAAAAGCGCGCTCCTACCCCGCTCACCGGCTTCCGACACCGCCCGAGGCCCGTGCCGCCGCGTCATCGCAGGCCGTGACCACTATGGTGGACGCCTGCGCACGACATGAAGGGGCAGCAGTGAACGACGGCGACGGGACCCTCTCGGCCAAGGCCAGAGGGCGGCAGTTCGGTCCGCTCGGCACGGCCTTGGTGATCATTCCGACCTACAACGAGGCGGAGAACATCAAGGCCATCGTGGGCCGGGTACGCAAGGCCGTCCCCGAGGCGCACGTCCTCGTGGCGGACGACAACAGCCCGGACGGCACCGGCAAGCTGGCCGACGAGCTGGCCGCCGCGGACGACCACGTCCAGGTGCTGCACCGCAAGGGCAAGGAGGGCCTGGGCGCCGCCTACCTGGCGGGCTTCCGCTGGGGCATGGAGCACGGCTACGGCGTGCTGGTCGAGATGGACGCCGACGGCTCCCACCAGCCCGAGGAACTGCCCCGCCTGCTGACCGCCCTCAAGGGCGCCGACCTGGTCCTCGGCTCGCGCTGGGTGCCCGGCGGCCGGGTGGTGAACTGGCCCCGGTCCCGTGAGGTCATCTCCCGGGGCGGCAGCCTGTACTCCCGGATCGCCCTCGACCTGCCGCTGCGCGACATCACCGGCGGCTACCGCGCCTTCCGCGCCGAGACGCTCCAGGGGCTCGGTCTGGAGGAGGTCGCCTCCCAGGGCTACTGCTTCCAGGTCGACCTGGCCCGCCGCGCGGTCAAGGCCGGGTACCACGTGGTGGAGGTCCCGATCACCTTCGTGGAGCGCGAGTTCGGCGACTCCAAGATGAGCCGGGACATCCTCGTGGAGGCCCTGTGGCGGGTCACCGCGTGGGGCGTGGGCGACCGCGTCGGCAAGATCAAGGCCAAGGGCAAGTAGGGGTACCGGGCGGGGCCCAGGCACACTGGAAGCATGACGACTGGCGCATCCACCCCTCCGCAGACCGGGCAGCCAGGACAAGCCGGACAGGCCGGGCGGCCCAGGCGTTCGGCGCCGCGCAGGTATCTGCCGCTCGCGCCGGCCGCGTGGCTGGTGCTGGAGATCTGGCTGTTCACCCTGGTCGCGGACGCGGCCGGGGGCCTCGCCGTGTTCCTGATCCTGGCCGCGAGCTTCGTCGCGGGCGCGGTCGTGGTGAAGCGGGCCGGCCGCCGCGCCTTCCGCAGCCTGGACGAGGCCCTGCGGCGCGGTGCCGCGCCCTCCCCGGGCGGCGGCAGCAACGGCCTGCTGATGCTCGCCGGGCTCCTGCTGATGCTCCCCGGCATGCTCTCCGACGTGGCCGGACTGCTCCTGCTGCTCCCCCCGGTGCAGAATCTGGTGCGCCGGCGCACCGAGCACGTGGTGAGCCGCAAGCTGCGCGGGGCCACCCCGGGCTCCTTCGGCGACGCCTTCCAGCAGGCCCGTATCCACCGCCCGGACGGCAAGGTGGTGCAGGGCGAGGTCGTCCGCGAGCGCCGCGACGACTCCACCGGCGAACCCCGGCCGCCGCTGGACCGCTGAGCGGGTCCGGACAGCACGAAACCGCGGGCGCCGTACATCGTGACGATGTACGGCGCCCGCGGTTTCTCTGTGCGCTCGGTCCGGCGCGGCCCCTGGGGGCTACGCGGACTTGCGGCTGTCGCGCGGGTGTACCGCGATGTTCATCGCGCCCGACCGCAGGACCGCCAGACGCTCCTCGAGGACCTCTTCGAGTTCCTCGCGGGTGCGTCGTTCCATCAGCATGTCCCAATGGGTACGCGCGGGCTTGGCCTTCTTCTCCTCAGGGCCGTCGCCGTCGACCAGGAGTGCCTGGGCCCCGCAGACCTTGCACTCCCACTCCGGCGGAATCTCCGCCTCGACCGAGAAGGGCATCTCGAAACGATGCCCCTTCTCGCATGCGTACTCCACGGCCTGGCGCGGGGCCAGGTCGATGCCGCGGTCCGTCTCGTAGCTGGTCACCACGAGGCGCGTACCGCGAAGAGCTCGCTCACTCATGAATCGTGCCTCCCGGGCTTGTCGCCCACAGGACAGGTGTCGCTGTCGTCGTCATCCGGTCAACGTCCGGTCGGCGGTAAAGATTCCCGTTCCGAGTCCCGTTCCGGGTCGTGCGTCGCCGTCGTAGCCGCCCCTTGTTGTACCCACACACGCCCGGTTTGTCACATCTGCACGCAGAAATGACCCAGCGTTTCGCTGTCTTTGACGCGCAGTAACGGTACGCCTGGCAGGCCAAACGCGTACACTACCGCCCTTTCGTGTTGAACGCTAAATCCTCTCGGGTACCGGGTTCCCCGCCTCGCCGATCGCACGCCGGACCGGTACCCGCGCGAGCAGGACGAAGCCGATCACGAAGAAGGCCACCAGGGAGACGATCGCGGAGCGGTAGCTTCCGGTGAGCTGGTAGGTCACCCCGAACAGCAGCGGGCCGAGCCAGCTCATGCCCCGGTCGCTCATCTCGTACGCGGAGAAGTACTCCGCCTCCTTGCCCGGCGGGATCAGGTGGGAGAACAGCGAGCGGGAGAGCGCCTGGCTGCCGCCGAGCACCATGCCGATCGCGGCCGCCAGCACATAGAAGTACACCGGCGCCCCGGCGGGCAGGAAGTACCCGGCGGCCAGGGTGAGCGTCCAGGCCACCAGGGAGCCGAGGATCGTGCGCTGGGCGCCGTAGGTCCGCGCCAGCCTGCCCATCGCCAGGGCTCCCGCGACCGCGAGGATCTGCACCAGCAGCACCGCGCCGATCAGCGTGGACTGCTCCAGACCCAGCTCCTCGGAGCCGTACACCGACGCCTGGGTGATCACCGTCTGGATGCCGTCGTTGTAGACGAGGTAGGCCAGCAGGAAGGCGAGGGTGCGGGGGTGGCGGCGCATGTCCCGCACCGTGGCCGCCAATTGGCGCAGCCCGGTCGGGGCGGAGGCCGCCACGCGCGCGTGGCGGTCGCGCAGTCGGCGCAGCGGGATCAGGGCGAAGGCGCCCCACCACAGCCCGGCCGAGGCCAGGCACACCCGCACGGCCTCGGTCTCCGAGAGCCCGAAGGAGTCGTGCGCCAGGTAGAGCACCAGGTTCACGACCAGCATCAGGGAGCCGGCCGCGTAGCCGAAGGCCCAGCCGCGCGAGGAGACCCGGTCGCGGTCGGCGGGCGGTGCGATCTGCGGCAGGTAGGAGTTGTAGAGCATCGTCCCGACCGACTGCGCCGCGTTGGCCACCACCAGCAGGAGCCCGCCGAGCAGATACCGGTCGCCGTCCAGGAAGAACATGCCCGTGGTCGCGGCCGCCCCGGTGTACGCGGCCGCCGCCAGCAGCGGCTTCTTGCGGCCCGTGCGGTCGGCCAGGCTGCCCACCAGGGGCATCACCAGCACCGCGACGATCACCGACAGGGAGACCGTGTAGGCGAAGAACGAGCCCGCGCGCACCGGCAGCCCGAGCGGGTGCACATAGCCGTTCGCGTCGGCCGCGTGCCGGGCCACGGAGGTCAGATACGGGCCGAGGAACACCGTCAGGACGCTGGTGGAGTAGACCGAGCACGCCCAGTCGTACCAGTACCAGCCGCGTTGCTCCCGCCGTGAACCCGCCGTCTCCTCGGACGCCCCCGCCCGCACGGTGTCGATCCCCACCCCGCGCCCTCGCTTCCCCGCCGCAGTGCCGTGCCAAGGCGGGGCAGGCGTGGCGGGCCCGGGTCAGACCCAGACGCCGCGGTCCTCCATGACCTCGCGCAACGTGTCGATGTGATCGGTCATGATGCCATCGACCCCCAGATCCAGGAGCCGGTGCATCCGCTCGGGATCGTTGACCGTCCACACGTGCACCTTCAGCCCGCGCGCGTGCGCCGCCCGCACGAAGCGCCGGTCGGCCACCGGGACGCCCGACTGCACCTCCGGCACCTGCGCCGCCACGGCCGAGCCGCGCACCGGGGCGGGCAATCCCCAGGAGCGCAGCCGCAGTCCCAGCACGCCCAGGGTGCCGAACGAGGTGGCCAGCCTCGGCCCCGCCAGCCGCTGCGCCCGGCGCACCCGCGCCTCGGAGAAGGAGCCCAGACAGACGCGGTCCCAGGCATTCGTCCGCCCGACCAGCTCCAGGAAGGGCAGCAGGGCCGCCTCCGCCTTCACGTCCACGTTCCAGCGGACCTCGGGGAACGTCTCCAGCAGCTCCGCGAACAGCGGTACGGGCTCCCGGCCGCCCACGCGGGCCCGGCCGACCTCCGTCCACGGCAGGTCGGCGACGCGGCCGGTGCCGTCGGTGACCCGGTCCAGGGAGTCGTCGTGGAAGGCGACCAGTGTGCCGTCCTTGGTGAGGTGGACGTCGGTCTCGATGTAGCGGTAGCCCAGCTCCACCGCCCGGCGGAACTGGGCCACGGTGTTCTCCACCCCGTCGGCCGCCCCGCCCCGGTGGGCGAAGGGGATGGGGCCGGGGTGGTCCAGGTACGGATGGCGTATCGGCTCGGTCACCGGCGCAGTATCGCGCGCTCCGGCGCGTGGGCGGCAACCACCCTGCTCGGTGCTGGCGCCGGGCGCAGGGCGAAGACGCGCAGGAAGAACTGGGCCAGCGGGCCGATCGCCAGCGCGTACAGCACGGTGCCGACGCCGACCGTGCCGCCGAGGGCGAAGCCGGTCGCCACCACGGTGACCTCCACACAGGTGCGGATCAGCCGGATGGAGCGGCCGGTGCGCCGGTGCAGCCCGGTCATCAGACCGTCGCGCGGGCCGGGGCCGAAGTTCGCCGCGATGTAGAGGCCGGTTGCCGCGCCGTTGAGCACGATGCCGGAGGCCATCAGCGCGATCCGCGCGGCCGGGCCGTGCGCCGGAGGCAGTACGGACAGGGTGGCGTCCATGGCGAAGCCGATCACCAGCACGTTGGAGACCGTGCCCAGGCCGGGACGCTGGCGCAGCGGAATCCAGAGCAGCAGGAGGGCCGCTCCGAGCAGCGTCAGCACCACGCCCATGCTCAGGCCGGTGCGGGCGGCCAGCCCCTGGTGCAGCACGTTCCACGGCTCCAGGCCGAGGCCCGAGCGGACGAGCAGCGCGGAACTCGCCCCGTACAGCGCGAGTCCGGCGTAGAGCTGGAGGAGTCGGCGGGCGAGGCGGCCCGGAGCGGACATGGAATACCCCCCTGGGGTGGTGACAGTGGCCTTGCTCATGTCACTCTGTGGCTTGGGACGGAGCGCCATCCATGGCCAATCCGGGGAAGGTGGACTGATCTTCATGGCACATTGGACCTCTGCGGTGGGTGCCGCTCAGCTTGCCCGGCTCCTCAACTCCCAGCAGGAACGGCCGGGTGGCCCCGGCACGCGCCGCCCGCCCGCCTACCGCGCGCTGGCCGACGGCATCCGGCTGCTCGTCCTGGAGGGCCGCGTCCCCGTCGCCGCCCGGCTGCCCGCCGAACGCGAACTGGCCCTCGCCCTCTCCGTCAGCCGTACCACCGTCGCCGCCGCGTACGAGGCCCTGCGCACCGAGGGGTTCCTGGAGTCCCGGCGCGGGGCGGGGAGCTGGACCGCCGTACCGGCGGGCAACCCGCTGCCCGCGCGCGGGCTGGAACCCCTGCCGCCCGAGGCGCTCGGCTCCATGATCGACCTGGGCTGCGCGGCCCTCCCGGCGCCCGAGCCCTGGCTCACCCGTGCCGTCTCCGGCGCGCTGGAGGACCTCCCGCCCTACGCCCACACCCACGGCGACTACCCGGCCGGGCTGCCCGCGCTGCGCGCGACGATCGCCGAGCGGTACACCGCGCAGGGCATCCCGACCATGCCCGAGCAGATCATGGTGACCACCGGTGCGATGGGCGCCATCGACGCCATCTGCCACCTCTTCGCGGGCCGGGGCGAGCGGATCGCCGTCGAGTCGCCGTCCTACGCCAACATCCTCCAGCTCATGCGGGAGGCGGGCGCCCGGCTCGTCCCGGTCGCCATGGCCGAGGGGCTCGGCGGCTGGGACCTCGACCGCTGGCGCCAGGTCTTCCGGGAGGCCGCGCCCCGGCTCGCCTACGTCGTCGCCGACTTCCACAACCCCACGGGCGCGCTGGCCGACGAGGACCAGCGGCGCCGGCTGGTGGATGCCGCCCGCGCGGCCGGGACCGTGCTGGTCGCCGACGAGACGATGAGCGAGCTGTGGTTCGAGGAGGAGCTGGGCCGGAACATGCCCCGCCCGATGTGCGGCTTCGACCCGGCCGGTTCGACCGTCATCACCGTCGGCTCGGCGAGCAAGGCGTTCTGGGCCGGGATGCGCATCGGCTGGGTGCGGGCCGCCCCGGACGTCATCCGCAGCCTGGTCGCCGCGCGCGCCTACGCCGACCTCGGCACCCCGGTGCTCGAACAGCTCGCCGTGCACTGGCTGTTCACCAGCGGCGGCTGGGAGCAGGCGGTGGCGCTCCGCCGTTCCCAGGCCCGCGACAACCGCGACGACCTGCTCGCCGCGCTCCGCCGCGAGCTGCCCGACTGGGAGTACGACGTGCCCTCCGGCGGCCTCACCCTCTGGGTCCGGGCCGGCGGCCTCTCCGGCTCCCGCCTCGCCGAGGTGGGCGAGCGGGTCGGCGTCCGCGTCCCCTCCGGCCCGCGCTTCGGCGTGGACGGCGCCTTCGAGGGATACCTGCGGCTGCCGTTCACCGTGGGCGGCGCGGTGGCCGACGAGGCGGCGTCCCGGCTGGCGTCGGCCGCGCGGCTGGTGGAGTCGGGGGTCACCGGGGGCGGGGAGGCGTCGGGGGCGTTCGTGGCGTGAACCTGCGGGTTCGTGCTCGAGTTCGCCCACAAGAAGGTGCCCGCTCCGAGGGGTCGGAGCGGGCACCTTCGCGTGGGCGGGGTCCGGCGTGTGTGGGGGTTCAGGCTCGGTCCGCCGGGACGGCGTCCGCCGGGGAGACGACCTCCAGCGAGCGGGTCGGCTCCGATTCCGCCGGGGTGGTGCGCTCGGGCAGGAGGGACAGCACCGCCTTGCGCTCCGGTTCCGGGGTCGCCTCGTCGTAGGGGTCCGGGGTGGCCGGGACCTGGAGACGGTGGACCGGGCCGGAGCCCAGGCGGGCGTAGCCGCGGCCGGGCGGGGTCCGGTCCGGCGGGGTGGTGGGCGGCGGGGCGCCCAGGAAGGCGGTGACCTGCTGCGGGGAGGCCGGGCCGAGGACCACCCGGGCGCGGGTGTGCTGGCCGATCGCCTCGCTGAGGGTGTCCGCGCTGTCGAACTGCTCGGCGACCACCACCGTCACCCCGGCCGCCCGCCCGTGCCGCAGCGGGACCTGGAGCAGGGCCTGGGGGTCGGTGCGGTGCTCCGCCTCCGCGAGGTGGGTGAAGACGGTCGGGCGGTCCAGGAGGACCCACAGGGGACGTGTGGTGTCCTCCGGCGGCGGACCGCCCGCCTGCCGGGCCTGGTTGACCGCGAGGAGCCGCCGCTCGGTCTCCTGCGCGGCCCACTCCAGACCCGACACCGCCCCGGCCGGCGCGCACTCCACGGCGAGCACGCCCTCCCGGCCGATCAGGCAGGAGTACTCGCCGGTGCCGCCGCCGTCCACGATCATCACGTCGCCGTGCCGCAGCGCCTGGAGGGCGATGGAGCGCAGCAGCGTGGACGAGCCGCTGCCCGGCTGGCCCATGACCAGCAGATGCGGCTCCGGCGAGCGGCTCCCGGTGCGCCAGACCACCGGAGGCACGTCGCACGTCTCCTCGCCGTAGGAGAGCGGGAGAGTGCGCTGGACCTCGTCGGGGTCGGTGAAGCCGAGCACCGTCTCACCGGGCGCGGTGACGAAGTGCTGGGCGGTGATGCCGGTGGGCAGGGCGGCCAGGACGCTCAGCGTGAGCCGGTTGCCCTCCTCCTCCCAGGCGAAGCGGTACTCCCGGCCGCGCCCCGCCTTCGCGGTCAGCAGCCGCTCGACCCGCGCGCGGGACTCCGGGTCGCCGTCCGGGAAGTACGCCGGGTAGCGGATGACGACGTGCTCCAGCCGGCCGCTCTCGTCGAACTCGTGCTCCGTGAGGACCGCGTCCCAGGCGCCGCCGTGCGCGTACAGCGGTGCCGGGTCGTCGGCGGTGGAGAAGGACGGCACCAGCGCCTCGTAGAGCGACTGGAGCCGTTCGGCCCGTGCCGTGTCGGGGCCCTCGGGCGCGGCCGGGGCGTGGTCGCGGCCGTACCAGGCCGCCGCGACCATCAGGGACACGGCGGCCAGCAGCGGGCCGTACGGCATGAGCGCGACGGCCATGACCACGGCGGCCGCCAGGAACAGCAGCGGGCCCCGCTTGTCCTTGGGGGTGGCCACCACCTTTGCCCGGCCGGCCAGGGCCAGCCGGCGCAGGCCGCGCGAGATGGTGATCAGCGGGTGGAGGACGTCCGTGGCGCTGTCGGCCGCCGTCCGGGCCAGCTCCCGGCTCCGGGCGAGCTGGGTGCGGGCGAGCTGCGCGCTGTCCTTGCTCAGAATGCGGGGGAGTGGGCGCCGGGCCACTGCTGTCTCCTGGAGGTGGGTACGGGCGTGGGGAGACTCCCCCTCGGACGGGACCCGCCGGTCCGCGTGGCCTCGGGGGAGGGGCGCGGTCAGAACTTGATGCCGCCGAGGAGGCTCGCCAGGCTCTCGCCGCCGGCCTTGATGCTGGGCGCGATGGCCGTGCTCGCCAGGTAGAAGCCGAACAGCGCCGACACGACGGCGTGCGACCCCTTGAGCCCGTCCTTGCGGAAGAACAGGAAGACGATGATGCCGAGCAGGACCACGCCGGACATGGAGAGGATCATTTGGGACCTCCTGGTGTCGAAGGGGGGACAGTCACCATGAGTACTTCCAGGATCACAGAATGTATCCATACGATAAAAGGTGCAAGTGGGTGAAATTCGCCGTTTTTCCCACGAGTGGTGGAGCCGTCGGTCACCCGGCCGGGCAGAGCGCCCGCGCCGGTGCGCGAGCCAGTACGCTGGCGATTCACCCGAACGGAAGTCATGAGAGGCGGTCCGGCCGATGAGCGAAGCCCCCGACCCGCAGGTCGTGGAGCTGGCGACCAAGATCTTCGACCTGGCCAGGCAGGGCCGGACCGAGGAACTGGTCGCCTACGTCGACGCGGGCGTCCCGGTCGGGCTCACCAACGACCGCGGCGACTGCCTGCTGATGCTCGCCGCGTACCACGGGCACGCCGACGCCGTACGGGCGCTGCTCCAGCGCGGCGCCGACCCGGACCGGATCAACGACCGGGGGCAGTCCCCGCTCGCCGGAGCCGTGTTCAAGGGCGAGGCGGCGGTCATCCAGGCGCTGCTCGACGGCGGCGCCGACCCGGCCGCGGGCACGCCCTCGGCGATCGACACCGCCCGCATGTTCGGCAAGGCCGAACTGCTGGAACTGTTCGGCGCGCACTGACACTTCGGCAGCCGTCCCCTTCAGGGGCGGAGATCGACGGGGGGAGGCGGAGGGGGACCGCCGTAAATACGGTCGCGGCGGCACAAACCGCGGGTCATCATGACGACGTGATTCACGGACGTGATGGCCGGGCGGGAGATGCCGCGCCACGCGGGCCGTGAAGCGGCCCGCAAGGGGCCCCGACGAGAGGCAGAGAGAAATGGGCAGCAGCAAGCAAGAGACGGCGGGCGCTCCGACGTTGTGTCACGCGGCCAGGTGATGAGTGGTCCCCGGTTGCGTCGACGCTTGATGTGAGGCTGTTTCCCATGTTCGATCCGGTCATAGCGCCCAGCGGTACCCTGCTCGGCCTGCTCCAGCGGGGCCGGGGCGACGGCACCCTGCACGCGCTCACCGCCCCCCGCGCCGAGGCGCTCCAGGCCCTCGACCACTGCGTCCTCCACGACCCCCGCCACGACTGGCAGGTGGAGAACCGCTCCCTCTACTACGCCCGCCTCTACCTCGACCTCAACGGCGGCCTGGACGCCATCGAGGCCCACCTCCTCGACCCCGAGGACGCCCTGGACACCGAGGAGTCCCGCACCGGGCTCGCCCTCGCCGTCCTCGGCCACCTCGCCTCCTACGGCAGGCTCGACGCGCTCGCCCTGCTGCGCCGGTACGCCGCCCAGGGCGCCAACTGGGCCTGGGCGCTGGACGAGCTGGCCCTGCGCGACGACGACGCGGGCCTGCGCGCCCTCGCCGCCCCCGTGCTGGCCCGCTTCGGCACCGACCCGGCCGGCGAGGCCGAACTCGCCACCGCCGTACGCGACGCCTTCGAACCCCGGCCCTGGCGCCTGTGGGCCGACGACCCGCGTGAATCCGTCTCCGCGCGGGTGCGCGCCGCCAGTGAGGCCGGCAGCTTCGACCGCTGGCAGCGGCAGATGCGGCCCACCGGGCCCCGCCCCGGCTGGAGCGTGGACGCCGTCTTCGAGTGGGCCCAGCAGGGCCTGGAGCGCGGCGCCGCCCTCCATGTCCCCGCCGCCCGCTGTCTGGTCGCCGTCGCCGCGCCCGAGGACCGGCCGGAGATCCTGGCCGCCGCCCGCTCCGGCACCGACGGCGCCCGCTGCACCGCCCTGCGCTACCTCGCCGACAGCGGGGCGCCGGAGACCCTCGACCTGGTCGAGGCCGCCGTCGCGGACGGCCCCGGCGTGGTGGTGGACGCCGCGCTCGACGCCTTCGAGCGGATGCGCACCCCGGCCGCCGTGGAGCGGGCCCGCCGCTGGGCCCAGCGGCCCGACGTGCTCGGCGCCGCCGCCGGGCGCGTGCTGGCCTGCCGGGGCGGCGCACAGGACGGCGACCTCGTCCTCGGCGCCCTGCGCGAGGCCGTACGCGGTGAGGGCCCCGACGCGCCGACCCTGTGGACCCTGGTCGACGGCGCCGGACGCCTGGGCATCGCCTGCGCGGCGCCCGTACTGCGCCACATCTACCGGGAGACGGCCTCCTCCCATCTGCGCGGCCGCGCGGCCCGCGCCCTCGCGGCCACCGACCCCTCCTTCGCCGCCGGGTTCGCCGTCGAGTGCCTCTGGGACTGCGAGGAGACCACCCGCGAACTGGCCGCCCGCCACGCCGAGACCGGCGACGCCCGCGTCGTCGAGCGCCTCCGCCGCCTGGCCGCCGACCCCGCCGAGGAGGACGAGGTCCAGACGGCGGTCCGCAGCCGCTTCGAACAGGACCCGCAGACGCTGTGAGCCGAGGGGGCCCGTCGGCTCACCGGCGGGTCCCTCGTACGGCTACGAAGCGCAGCGGTGTCCCCGGCCTCGCCTGGGCCGCGCCCGGCAGGTCCGCCGGGTGGACCACCGCCACGACCGGGTAGCCGCCGGTCGTGGGATGGTCGGCCAGGAAGATCAGGGGCAGGCCGTCCGGCGGGACCTGGACCGCCCCCCACACCATGCCCTCGCTGGGCAGTTCGCCCGCCCGCGCCCGCTCCAGCGCGGGTCCCTCCGTGCGCAGCCCGATGCGGTTGCTCGCGGGCGAGACGCGGTACGTACGGCTCGTCAGCTCTCCGAGGGCCCGAGGCGTGAACCAGTCCGCGCGCGGCCCCAGCGTCACCCGGAGCACCAGCCCGGCCGGGGGCGCCGGCTGCGGGGCGATGTCCAGGCGGGCCGGGGCGGCGGTGGGCGGGCCCAGCGGGAGCACGGTGCCGTCGGTGAGCGGCGCCGGGCCCAGGCCGGACAGCAGGTCCGTGGCCCGGCTGCCGAGCACCGGCTCCACCGCGACCCCGCCCGAGACCGCCACGTACGACCGCACCCCCGCGACCGCCGTCCCCACCTGAAGCACCTCGCCGGAGGCCACCCGGACCGGTGCGCCCCAAGGTGCCGGGCGGCCGCCCACCCTCACCGGGCAGGGAGCCCCGCCCACCGCGACGGTGACCGCCGAACGGGCCCGCACCGCACAGCCGTCGAGCGTCGTCTCCAGCACCGCCGCGTCCGGGGAGTTGCCGACCAGGCGGTTGACGAGCGCGGCGGCGGGCGGGTCGAGGGCGCCGGAGCGGGGGACGCCCAGGTGGGCGTGGCCGGGCCGCCCCCGGTCCTGCACGGTCGTCAGCGCGCCCGCCCGCACCACCACCAGCGCTCGGTCCGTCACGCCGCCCCCACCGGGGTGAAGCGCACCCGCGTACCCGGCGCCAGCAGGGCGGCCGGTTCCCGCGCGGTGTCCCACAGCACGGCGTCCGTACGGCCGATCAGCTGCCAGCCGCCCGGCGACGCACGCGGATACACCCCGGTGTACGGCCCGGCCAGCGCGACCGACCCGGCCGGGACCGCCGTGCGCGGGGTGGAGCGGCGCGGCACGTAGCGGTGCTCCGGCAGGCCGGTGAGGTAGCCGAAGCCGGGGGCGAAGCCGCAGAAGGCCACCGTGAACTCCGTACCGGCGTGGATCTCGGCCACCTCGCGTACGGACACGCCCCAGTGCGCGGCGACTTCCGCGAGGTCGGGTCCGTCGTAGTGCACCGGGAGTTCGACCGGGGCGGAGGTGGTCTCGGGGGCGGGCGGTGGCTCGGTGGCGGTGAGTTCGGCGGCCCGGCGTACCGGGTCGTCCACGCCGTCCAGCAGGACCGTGCGGGCCGCCGGGACGATCTCGCGGGCGGACAGCGAGCCCGCCGCGCGCCGGCGCAGCAGCTCCGCGTGCAGGGCGCGCGCCTGCTCGGCGGAGTCGGCCTCCACCAGCAGGGCGTGCGCGCCCACCGGCAGCGCCCTCATGCGAACGCCTCCACCGGCACGCCCGCCGAGGCCAGCCGGGCACGCACCCGCCGGGCCAGCTCGACCGCGCCGGGGGTGTCGCCGTGCAGGCACAGGGAGCGGGCCCGCACCCGGATACGGGCGCCGGAGAGCGCGGTCACCTCGCCGGAGCGGGCCAGGTCCAGCGAGCGTTCCACCACCGTCTCCGGGTCGCTGACCACGGCACTCTCCCGGTCGCGCGGCACGAGCGTGCCCTCGTCGGTGTAGGCGCGGTCCGCGAACGCCTCCGGCACCGCGCGCAGGCCCGCCTTCTCCGCCGCCTCCAGCAGCCGCGAGCCGGGCAGCCCCAGCACCGGCAGCCGGGCCCCGGCCAGGAGCACCCCGTCCACCACCGCGCGGGCCTGCTCCTCGTCCCGTACGGCCCGGTTGTAGAGCGCGCCGTGCGGCTTGACGTAGGCCACGCGGGCGCCCGCCGCGCGGGCGAACACCTCCAACGCGCCGATCTGATAGGCGACTTCTGCCGTCAGCTCGGCGGACGGCACGTCCATCGCGCGCCGGCCGAAACCGGCGAGGTCGCGGTAGGAGACCTGGGCGCCGACCACCACCCCGCGCGCGGCGGCCAGTTCGCACACCCGGCGCATGGTGGCCGCGTCCCCGGCGTGGAAGCCGCAGGCCACGTTGGCGCTGGTGACGACGGACAGCAGCCCCTCGTCGTCGGTCAATTGCCAGCGGCCGAAGCCCTCGCCCAGGTCGGCGTTGAGATCGACCGGTCCGGTCATGGTCATCGGGTGCGGACCTCCTTCAGTACGCGGATCACTCGACACGGGCGGGTCACACCAGGTCACGGCCGCGCGTCTCCGGCAGCCCGAACAGCGCCAGCGCCGCCAGCCCGTAGCCCGCCGCGCCGAAGGCCAGCGCGGCGCCGACGCCCCAGCTGTCGGCCAGGAAGCCCACCAGGGTCGGGAAGACCGCGCCCACCGCGCGCCCGGTGTTGTACGTGAAGCCCTGTCCCGTACCGCGCACCGGCGTCGGGTACAGCTCGCTCAGGTAGGAGCCGAAGCCGCTGAAGATGGCCGACATGCAGAAGCCGAGCGGGAAGCCCAGCACCAGCAGCAGGGTGCCCGCGCCGGGCGGGATGTTGGCGTAGGCCAGCACACAGACCGCCGACAGCAGCGCGAACAGCCAGATGGTGCGGCGCCGGCCCAGCTTGTCGGTGAGGTGGCCGCCCGCCAGATAGCCGAGGAAGGCCCCGGAGATCAGCAGCGCCAGATAGCCGCCGGTGCCGACGACGGACAGGCCGCGCTCGGTCTTCAGATACGTCGGCACCCAGGTGGCCAGCGTGTAGTAGCCGCCCTGGACCCCGGCGGAGAGCAGGCTGGCGAAGAGCGTGATGCGCAGCAGGCCCGGCTCCCGCGCCGTGCCCGGCCGGAAGATGGCCGCGAACGAGCCGCGCTCCGGGCTGTGTTCGCGGGCCGCCGCGGCCTGCGGCGCGTCGTGCACCCGGCGGCGCAGCCACACCACCAGCAGCGCGGGCAGCGCGCCGGTCCAGAACAGCACCCGCCAGGCCAGGTCCTCGCCGACGAAGGAGAACACCAGCGTGTAGACGAGCACGGCCAGACCCCAGCCGACCGCCCAGGAACTCTGCACCACGCCGAGGGTGCGCCCCCGGTGCCGCGCGCTCGCGTACTCGGCGACCAGGATCGCCCCGACCGCCCACTCGCCGCCGAACCCCAGCCCCTGGAGGGCGCGGAAGACGAGCAGCGTCTCGTAGGTGGGGGCGAAGCCGCAGGCGACCGTGAACACCGCGTAGGTGACAACGGTGATCATCAGGGCCCGCACGCGGCCGATGCGGTCCGCGACCATGCCCGCCAGGGCGCCGCCGACGGCGGACACCACCAGCGTGACCGTGGTGAACAGCCCGGTCTGGCCGCTGTCGAGGTGGAAGTACGCGGCCAGCGCGACCATGGTCAGCGGCAGCGTGAAGTAGTCGTAGGAGTCGAGGGCATAGCCCCCGAAGGCCCCGGCGAAGGCGCGGCGGCCGCGCGGGCCGAGGGCGCGGAACCAGCCCGACGGGCCTTCTTCACGGGCGTTTTGGATCGGGATGGCGGTCAGCCAGGGCGGGGGAGTCGTGCTCATGGGCGGCACCTCGCAGAAGCGTGAGGGGGGTGCGGTTCGGTGAGCTGTGCCGAGCACCGTAGAGGATTGTTCAACGATCCTTCAATGGGTACGTTGTCTCGTCCCCGGCACTGCGGTTGAATTCCGGGCATGGCAGAGCAGTGGGGTCAACTGGCCGACGACCGCGCCCTCCTGGGCCGCACCAGCACCGCCGAGCGGGTCTCCGACATCCTCCGGAGCCGGATCGCGGAGGGCTATTTCCCGCCAGGCACCCGGCTGTCGGAGGACAGCATCGGCGGCGCCCTCGGGGTGTCACGCAACACCCTGCGCGAGGCGTTCCGGCTGCTCACCCACGAAAGGCTGCTCGTCCACGAACTCAACCGGGGCGTCTTCGTCCGGGTGCTGAGTGTCGCCGACGTCGAGGACATCTACCGCACCCGCGCCCTGGTCGAGTGCGCCGTCGTACGCGGCCTCGGTGAGCCCCCGTACGCCCTCGACCGGCTCGCCGGAGCCGTCGCCGAGGGGGAGTCGGCGGCGCGGGAAAGTGACTGGAAATCGCTGGGGACGGCCAACTTCCACTTCCACCGGGAACTGGTCGCGCTGGCCCGCAGTGAGCGCACCGACGAGCTGATGCGCAGCGTCTTCGCCGAACTCCGGCTCGCCTTCCACCACGTGGACCACCCGCGCCGCCTCCACGAGCCCTACCTCGCCCGCAACCGCCAGATCCTCGACGCCCTGCGCGCCGGCGACCGGACCGGGGCGGAGGAACTGCTGTCGACCTATCTCGCCGACTCCCTCGAACGGGTGCTGGAGGTCTACCGCCACCGGGTCGACGGGCAGTGAGACGCCCCCCGGTCAGGGGCGTCTCGTGCCGCTGTGACGGCCGTCGCTTCCACACCGTTTGGGTGGTTGTCGGACCGAGGACCTAATCTGTGCACCGTGACTTCGCCTGCACCGACGGACCGCGTTCCGCCCCAGCTCAGCGCGGCGCCGCGCCCCGCGCCGGGCCCGGCCGCCGACGAGGGGCTGGCGCGGCGGCTGCGCGCGCTCGCGTGCACGGCCCCGCTGCACGACCTGGACGCCCGCAAGGCCAACCTGGCCGGTGAGTACTCGACGTACGGCATGGCCGAGGTGGCGCTCGCCGCCATCGACCTCGTCACGCTCAACATGGACTTCGACACCGGCGCCGACCACGAGCAGATCGTCGCCCGGCTCGTCCCGCGCATCGCCGCCCAGGCCCCCCACCGCACCACCGCCGAGCACGAGCGGGTGGCGCGCTGGGTGCTGGAGAACCTGATCAACGTCGGCAGCGCCGACCGGGGCTTCCGCGCGGTGTACGGAACCTTCGCCTCCGACGGCAGCTATGTCCGCCGCGACTACGACTTCAAGCTGATCGAAGAGGTCCCCGGACCCGGTGGCACGGTGTACCTGCGGACCACCGACGAGGCGGTCAACGTCCTCGTCGGCGCCCTCGACACCGACGTCACCAGCGCCCAGATCGCCGCCGAGGTCAAGCTGGAGGTGCTGATCAACCGGGGCCGGCTGGCCGACGCCCAGCTCGCCGCCGAGCAGGCCCGCTACCGCACCGTGCAGTACTCCGAGACCCTGCGCCGCGCCCTGGACGCCACCCGGCGCAACGTCCGCGCGGTCGACTGGCTCAACTCCGTGCCCGACATGATCGCCGAGGCGCTGGACCACGTGGCCGACCGCTACCGCCACGAGAACGCGATCCTCACCAACATCCGCAAGGCCCGCGACGAGACGGAGGAGCCGGAGCACAAGCGCCGCGCCGCCGAGCTGGTCGACATCGTCAAGGACTGCATCCGGCGCCACACCCAGCTCCAGTCCCGGCTGCTGGAGGCGGGCCCGCTGTTCCGCGCGGAGCAGGACCGGCAGGCGTTCGCCACCCCCACGGGGACCTCCGGGCTCGACCTGTACGGGCATCTGGTCGCGCCCACACTGCCGTTGCCCCTCCAGCAGGCGATCCGGGTCACCGACGCGTTCTTCGGCAGCGGGGTGGGGTTGCGTACGCCGGTGTCGGTGCGGGTGGCTGACCTGGTCGACATCTTGCTGACGCCGCCGGTCGAGCGGGAGCACCTGGGTGCGGAGATGCCGGAGCCGGATCTGATCGCGACGCCGGACGACAGCCGGTTCTCGGAGGAGCAGGTCGCTGCCGCTCGGGCTTTGCTGGATCTGCCGGCCGACGCTCCCCGGAGGTTGTCGGGGCTGCTGGCGGAGGCTCGGGCCGCTGAGGGGTTCGAGCTGGCGTATCTGGTCGCGCTGATGGCTATTCACGCTGCCAGTCCCGCTGTGGGGACCGCTTATCGGCAGGGCGAGGAGAAGCTGTTGTTCGCTGTCGATGACGGTACTGAGCTGGATGATCCCGACTTCGGCGGGGCGGATCTGATCGTGGGGACCGCGTTGTTGGACGCGGTGGGGATGGCCAGCGACCGGGCGGTCGCAGGATGACTTCAAGGTTCGAGTTCAAGGAGTTTGCGTCGTGACCGAGCACGTCGAGTGGAGTGACGCCGAAGCGCCGGCTGCGGCGCCGGCCGTTACCCCTGCCGACGCCGCCGACGCGGCGCGGCTGGTCGCCTTCGGACTGCAGCCCAAGCTGCAGCCCGCGCGGGACCAGGAGTACACCGAGCTGCTGCGGCGGTACCGGGAGGACGGGGCGTTCGCGCGGCTGGCCGACGCCGTGGCGACCGGGCTCGGGCTCGTGGTGCTGGAGGTGTCGGCGCGGGCCGGGATGGCCGTGACGGCCGCCGAGGACTCGGTGTTCGCGGTGCGGATGGGCGACTACGCCCGCCGTACCACCGCCGACTCCGCCGACCGCTTCCTGCACGGACTGGCCCATCTGGCCGTGGCCGCGCTGGCGTTCCCCCGGCCCGAGGACCTGGCCGACGACTCCTACATCGGGCGCGTCACCGTCAACGGCGTGGACGCCTTCGTACGGCAGGCGTGCCGCAGGCTGGAGGAGCGGGCCGAGGAGTCCGGGGAGAACACCGACCCGGTGACCGACGCCCCCGGTCTGGAGGCCGCCTGGCGGATCTGGGCCCGGCGCAGCGCCACCGGCGCCACCAAGGACGCCCGGCGCCCGGCCGCCTCCACCACCGGCATCGTCGCCAAGGCGCTCGGCTTCCTCACCGAGTCCGGGTTCCTCCAGCGCACCGGCGACGACCACGGCGGCACCTACCGCACCACCGCCCGCTACCAGTTGCAGGTGCGGGACATGGCGGGCGGCGCCGCGCTCAGCGAACTGCTGGAGCTGGGCGTGGTGACCGAGACCGGCGGCACCGCCAGCCTGCTGCCCGCCGAGGACACCGACGACCTCGACCTGGTCGCCGACGCCGGACTGCCCTTCCACTCCTGACCCGCCCGCACCTTCTCCGAAGCCCTCACGAGAGTCCGCCATGTACGAGCTGTCCCGCGTCCGCCTCTACTCCATCGGGCCCGCCGGCGCGCGCTACGCCGACACCGTGCTCGACATGCGCGGCGTGGGCGCCCCCGTGCCCGATCCGGCGCCCACGCAGGCGGAGTTCTTCGAGGAGGAGCCGGTCGGCCCGCCGCGCCGGCCCGCGCCCGCCGGGGTGCTGTTCCTGGAGAACGGCGGCGGCAAGTCCGTCCTGCTGAAGCTGATCTTCTCGGTGATGCTGCCCGGCCACCGCAACACCCTGGGCGGCGCCAGCTCCGGCGTGCTGCGCAAGTTCCTGCTCGCCGACGACTGCGGGCATGTCGCGCTGGAGTGGCAGCACGTGCAGACCGGCGAGTGCGTGGTCGTCGGCAAGGTCAGCGAGTGGCGCGGGCGCCAGGTCTCCAACGACCCGCGCAAGTTCGCCGAAGCCTGGTACTCGTTCCGGCCCGGCCCGGGGCTGAGCCTGGACAACCTGCCGGTCGCGGAGTCCACCGCCGTACGGCCGCTGGTGGAGGGCGCCTCCGGGGCGCAGGGCCGCCGGCGCACCATGAAGGGCTTCCGGGACGCCCTCACCGAGGCGGGCAAGAACTACCCGCACCTGGAGGCGCACTGGGAGGAGACCCACGAGCGCTGGACCGAGCACCTCGGCGACCTGGGCCTGGACCCCGAACTCTTCCGCTACCAGCGGGAGATGAACGCCGACGAGGGCGAGGCGGCCGGCCTCTTCGCGGTCAAGAAGGACTCCGACTTCACCGACCTGCTGCTGCGTGCCGTCACCGACACCCGCGACACCGACGGGCTGGCCGACCTCGTCGGCGGCTTCGGCAACAAGCTGGGCCGCCGCGCCGAACTCATCGCCGAACGGGACTTCACGGCCGGCTCGGTCGACCTGCTCGGCCGCATCGTGGAGGCCGCCGACGCCCGCACCCGCGCGCGGGACGTGCACACCGGTGCCGAGCGCCGTACCCGCACCCTGGCCCGGCGGCTGTCCGCGCGGGCCGTGCGCGAGCGGGTCCGCGCCACCGACCTCGCGCAGCGGGTCACGGCCGCCGTCGACACCGTCACCCACTCCGAGGGCGCCCGCGAGCGCAGCGCGCTGATCGCGGCCGAACTCGCCTACCGGCACGCCTCGTTGGCACTCGCCGCCGCCGAGAAGGCCGCCGCCGGGCAGAAGCGCGAGCTGGCCGACGCCCGGACCCTGTACGCCGCCTGGCAGGCCGCCGAGGCCGTGCTGCGCCACCGCGCCGCCGCCGACCGGGTCGCCCGCGTCTCCGCCGCCATCCAGGAGGCCGAGCGGGACGCCGCGCCCGCGCTCGCCGCCCGCGCCAAGGCCGCCGTCGACCTCGTACGCGCCCTGCACGCGGCCGCCGGGAACGCCGAGGCGCTGGCCAACGAGGAGGAGGAGCGCTCCGCCGCGCTCCAGGAGGTCAGCGACGCCGCGTACCGCGACTCCACCGCCGCCGCCACCGACGCCCAGCGGGCCCGCAGCGAGATCGGGCATCTGCGCCAGCGCCTCACCGAGGTCGAGCAGGAGACCGCCGAGGCCGTCCGCGCGGGCTGGCTGGACGACACCGCCCCCGACGCCGACCCCGCGCGGGCCGCGCTCGCCGCCAGCGACGCCGAGAAGACGGCCGTCGCCGCCTGGGACACCGCCCGCGAGGCGGCCCGCGCGGCCGTCGAGCACGCCCGTGAGACGGCCGCCGCCGAGTCCCGCGCCGAACTCACCGCCGCCCGCGCGGCCGACGCGGCCACCGCCGCCGAACGCGCCCACGAGGCCGAGCGCCGCCTCGCGGAGGCCCTGGCCGCCGAAGAGCGCCTCGCGGAACTGCTCAGCCTGCCCGCCGCCGGTGCCGCGCGCTCGGCCATCCCGGCGCCGCGCGACGGCTCCGACTCCGGTGAGCCGGTACGCGACAGCGCCGACGGGGGCCCGCTCACCGCCGAGGAACTCGACCGCTACGCCGACGAGCTGCGCGGCCTCCTGGACGACGCGGTGACCGCCGCCGAGCGCACCCTGTTCGACCTGCGCACCGCTGCCGCCGACGACACCCGCATCCTCTCCGCGCTCGGCGACGGCGGCCTGCTGCCGCCCGGCCCCGACGTGCTGGCCACCGTGGAGTACCTGGGCGAGCACGGCATCCCCGCGCTCCCCGGCTGGCGCTACCTCGCCCAGGCCGTCGACCCCGCCGACCACGCGCGCGTGCTCGCCACCCGCCCCGAACTGGTCGACGGTGTGATCATCACCGACCCCGCCACCCACGCCCGCGCCCGCGAGGCCCTCGGCGAGGCCGCCCTGCTGCCCCGCTCCGCCGTCGCCGTCGGCACCGCCGCCGCCCTGCTCGCCCCGGCCCCCGCCGCCGAGGCCCAGCCCACCGACGTCTTTCTCGTGCCGCCGAACCCGGCCATGCACGACGAACACGCCGCCGACGAGGAACGCCAGGCCCTGCGCGCACGGGCCACCGAACGCGACGACGAGATCAGGGCGCTCGCCGCCCGCCTCGGCAAGGACCGCGAACTCGCCGCCCGGCTCGCCTCCTGGCGCACCGGCTGCCCGGCCGGCCGGATCGTCGAACTCGCCGCCGGCGCCGAGGAGGCCCGCGCCTTCGCCGACGAGACCGAGGCCGAACTCACCGAGGTCCGCACCGCCCGCGTTGAGGCCGAGGAGACCGCCGCCGAGGCCACCCGGCTGCGCGACGAACGCCAGGAGGCCGCCCAGCGCGCCAGCCGGGTCGCCGACGCCCTCGCCGGACTCGCGCACCGGCTGCGCGAACGCGCCACCTGGCAGGTCAAGCTCCGCGAACTCGCCGACGACGCCGCCGAGTCCGAGGCCCGTACCCAGTCCTGCCTGGAACGCGCCCGCGCCGCCGACGAGGACCGGCGCGCCACCCAGCGCGGCGCCGACGACGCCCGCCGCACCGCCCGCGCCCTGCGCGCCGAGCGCGCCGAGATCGCGGGCGCTCCCGACGACGTGCCCGAGTCGGAGGACGGCGCCCCGAAGGCTTCCCTGCCCGCACTGCGCGAGGCGTACCGGGCCGCGTCCCAGGTCTACGAGAAGGTCGGCGTCGGCGCCGACCTGCGCGCCGAACAGGCCCGCGCGGAGAGCGACGAGAGCGCCGCTCGCGCCGACCTGGACCGGCTCAGCAACAAGGTCCGCACCCGCGCCGAACAGCTCCTCCAGTCGCCCGACGGCTCCGACGGCCCCTCCCGGCAGGCGGCCGCCGCCCGCGCCGAGGAACTGGTGCAGCTGCTGGAGACCCGACTGTCCACGGCGAGCGAACAGCTCGGCCGGCTGCGCGGCGAGGCCGAGCGGCACGCCCCCGAGGACGGCGACGACGCGCACACCGAGCTGCCCGAGGACCACCGGCCGCGCGACGCCGAGCACGCCCAGACCCTGCTGCGCACCGCCACCACCGAACTCGCCACCCGCACCGAGGCGTTGACCGAGGCGCGCGACGCGCACGCCGAACTCCAGCACGCGCACCGCACCGCCGAGGACGGCGCGGGCGGCTTCGACGAGATCGCGGCGATGCTCCGCGACCTGCTGCGCGAACCGTCCGCCCAGGACGAGGGGGACGAGCGGGCGGAGGACCCCGAGCCCTACCCCGGCACCCTGGAGGAGGCCCGGCAGTCCGCCGCCGAGGCCCGCCGCTCGCTGCGCGGCTGCGCCGCCGACCTCTCCGCCGCCGACACCGCCGTCCGCGAGGCCAGCGACATCCTGGTCCGGCACGCCAACTCCACCCGCTACGAGCAGGTCCGCACCCCGGCCCGGCAGCAGATCCGCGAACTGCCCGCCGCCGCGCTGCCCGAGCACGCCCAGAAGTGGGCCGACGCCTTCGCGCCCCGGCTGCGCGTCCTCACCGACGAGCTGGCCCAGCTGGAGCGCAACCGCGACTCGATCGTGGACCGGCTGCGCGGCCTGGTCGAGTCCTCCCTCGCCACCCTCCGCTCCGCCCAGCGGCTCTCCCGGCTGCCCGAGGGGCTCGGCGAGTGGTCCGGGCAGGAATTCCTCCGTATCCGCTTCGAGGAGCCCGACCAGGCCACCCTCACCGAGCGGCTCGGCGAGGTCATCGACGAGGCCACCAGCGCCGCCGTCAAGAAGAACTCCGACCTTCGCCGGGACGGCATGTCCCTGCTGCTGCGCGGCGTCGCCGCCGCGCTCCGGCCCAAGGGCGTCGCGGTGGAGATCCTCAAGCCGGACGCGGTGCTGCGCGCCGAGCGGGTGCCCGTCGGCCAGATGGGCGACGTGTTCTCCGGCGGCCAGCTGCTCACCGCCGCCATCGCGCTGTACTGCACGATGGCCGCGCTGCGCTCCAACGACCGGGGCCGCGACAAGCACCGGCACGCCGGCACGCTGTTCCTGGACAACCCCATCGGCCGCGCCAACGCGACGTACCTGCTGGAGCTGCAACGGGCCGTCTCCGACGCGCTCGGCGTCCAGCTGCTGTACACCACCGGCCTGTTCGACACCACCGCGCTCGCCGAGTTCCCGCTGGTCATCCGGCTGCGCAACGACGCCGACCTCCGGGCCGGGCTGAAGTACATCAGCGTGGAGGAGCACCTGCGGCCGGGCCTGCCGCAGCAGCGGCAGGACGGGGACGGGGCCGGGGTGCGCAGCGAGATCACCGCGACCCGGATGTACAAGCGGCCGTCGGCGGGGGTGTCCTCAGTCTGACGTCGGCGTCGGCTCGGAGGTCTCCGCCGGGACCTCCAGCCGGTGTTCCGCCAGCACCCCCGTCCGGTGCCGCTGGACGAACCAGTAGTACGCGAAGCCGCCGCCCGCGATCACCGCGACGAACAGCACCGCGCCCCACCGCAGATACCAGTGGTAGGGCGCGCTCGCGTTGTACACCGCCGGGCGCGGCCAGATCAGGTTGAGCGTCATCCCCGCGCCCCACACCACCGCGACCACGTTGACGACGAGTCCCCAGCGGCCCAGCGAGAACCGCCCCTCCCCGGCCGGGGTCCACCGGCCGCGCAGCCGCGCCACCAGCATCGGCGCGGTCACCCCGAGGTAGGCCAGGTAGATCATGATGATGCCGATGCTGGTCACCACGGTGAAGATCTGCGGCTGGCGGATGTTGACCACCAGGATCGCCAGCGCCAGCACCCCGATCACCACGGCCGGCACCACCGGCGTCCTGAAGCGCGGGCTCACCCGGGCCAGCACCGAGGACGCGGGCAGGTTGTTGTCCCGCGCCATGGCGAACGCCAGCCGGATCGCCGCCGTGTGCACGGCCAGCGCGCACACCGTGACCGCGATCAGCACGCACCACAGCATCCCCTTGCCGGCCGTCGGCCCGAGCACGTCCAGCACCACGTACTGGAGCCCGTCCGTGGACAGCTTGTCGCCCTTGAGGCTGGAGACGCTCATCAGCGCCAGCAGCAGCACCAGACCGCCCAGCACGAACGAGGCGATGATCGCCCGCAGGATGGCGCGGGGCGCGTTCCGGGACGGGTTGAGCGACTCCTCGCCCAGCGAGGCGGCGGTGTCGAAGCCGTACATCACGTAGGCGGACGCCAGCGACGCCACCAGGAACGCGCCGAGGTAACCCGCGCCGTGGCCCGCGCCCGTGCCGTTGGTCTCCAGCACGACCCGCGGGCCACGGGTGATGTGGACGGCCAGCATGACGATCAGCACCACACTGGCGACCAGCTCGATGAACACCCCCGCGGTGTTGATCCTGGCCATCAGCTTCACCCCGAAGGCGTTGACCAGCGTGGTGAACAGGATCAACACGGTCGCGAGTACCACCGCGTTGGTCGCCACGTCGTAGGTGCCGGTGCCGTCGCCGACGAACTGGAAGACGGACGATATCTGCGGCAGCGTGAGCTGGTAGGCGAGCGCCACCGCCGCGATCGACACGATGGACGCGACCAGCATCATCCACCCGGCCAGCCAGCCCAGGTGCGGATTGCCGATCCGCTTGGACCAGTTGTAGACCGAGCCCGCCACCGGATGGCGGGCCGCCAGCTCCGCGAAACAGAGGGCCACCGCGAACTGGCCCACGAACACCATCGGCCACGACCACCAGTACGCGGGGCCGCCGCTGCCGTAGCCGAAGTAGAACAGCTGGAAGGTGCCGGTCAGGATCGAGATGTAGCTGATCCCGGCGGCGAAGGTGTGGAAGTTGCCCAGCGTGCGCTTGAGTTCGGGCCGGTACCCGAACTCCGCGAGTTCGCTGTCGTCGTGCCCGTGCGTGCCGGACGGCGGTACTGCCTTGGTCATCGGTGTGACTCCTGGGGGCAGAGGGAAACGGGAGCGGCCGTGTCCTACCCCGCTTCGGCGCTCACGGAGCCTGTTCGCCCAGCTTCTCCAGCAGCCATCCATGGAACGCCCCGATGTGGTGCTCGGTCGGCACCAGCACCCCGCCCCCGCGATAGGCGCGCGAGGACATCGCGGGCTGGGTCCGCTCGCACGCCGCGAAGTCCTGGACGTTGACCCGGTGGAACAGCTCCGCCGACTTCGACACGTCGGCCCCGGACGCCACCACCTCCGGCGCGTACAGCCAGTCGCACTCCACCACCGTGCGGTCCTCGGCCAGCGGGAACATGCGGTGCAGGATGACGTGGTCGGGGACGAGGTTGACGAACACGTTGGGCCGGACCGTGATGGCGTAGTAGCGCCGGTCCTGCTCCTCGGCCACCTCCGGGAGCCGGCCGAAGCCCGCGCTGCCGTCCACCGTGAAGCCCGCCACGCCCGCGCCGAACTCCGCGCCGTGGCCGACGTAGTACTGGGCCGCGTAGCCGTCCGCGAACTCCGGGAGCACCTCGGTGAGTTCGGGGTGGATGGTGGCGCAGTGGTAGCACTCCATGAAGTTCTCGACGATCAGCTTCCAGTTGGCCCGCACGTCGTAGGTGACCCGCTTGCCGAGGGCCAGGCGCTCGGTGCCGTAGTGCTCGATGGCCGCCGGGTCGCCGAGGCGCTCCACGGCCGCGTGCTGGACGGTCTCCTCGAAGGACGGCGGCTCGTCGGCGAGGCACACCCAGGCGTAGCCCAGCCACTCCCGCAGGGCCACCTTGACCAGCCCGTACCGGTCCCGGTCCACGTCCGGCATCTTCGTCAGGTCGGGCGCGGCGACCAGCTTGCCGTCGAGCCCGTACGTCCAGGCGTGGTACGGGCATTGCAGGCTGCGGCGGACCTCGCCGGACTCCTCGGTGCACAGCCGGGCGCCCCGGTGCCGGCAGACGTTGAGGAAGGCCCGCAGCGCGCCGGTGCGGTCGCGGGTGACCAGCACGCTCTCCCGGCCGACCTGGACCGTACGGAAGGCGCCGGGCCGGTCCAGGTCGGCGCCGCGCACCGCGCAGAACCACATCGACTCCAGCAGCGCCTCCTGCTCGCGCCGGAAGACCTCGGGGTCGGTGTAGTAGCGGCCGGGGAGAGTGGCGATCAGGCTGGGGGAGACCGGGGTCGTCGTCATGGCTGGGCTCCTCGGGCTGCCGGGGCGGTCGGGCGGGCGGGGTCGAAGCGGGCGGGGTCGAACAGGCCGGTCGGGTGCGCGGTGGAGCCGGTCAGCGCGAGGTCGGCCAGGATCTCGCCGACCACCGGCACGAACTTGAAGCCGTGCCCGGAGAAACCGCAGGCCACGGTGGTCGACTCCGGGTGCGCCGGATGCCGGGCGATGACGAAGTGCTCGTCCGGGGTGGTGGAGTACATGCAGGTGGCGGCCTTCAGGAAGGTGCCGGGCAGGTCGGGGATCAGCCCGGCCATGTGGTCCGCCATGGCCCGGACCTCGTGCGGGTGCACCGTCCGGTCGATGGTCTCCGGCGTGGTGTCCTGCCCCTTGCGGAAGAACGCGACCTTGGCGCCCTTCTCCGGCCCGTCGATGGCCGGGAAGCCGTACACCTGGACGCCGCCCGCGTCCTCCCAGATGTACACCGGGTGCCGCTTAGGCTCGAACGGCCCGGTGCCGCCGGTCGGCTGGAACCAGTACATGACCTGCCGCTCCACGGTGATCGGCACCCCGACGTCCGCGAGCAGCCGGGGTGCCCAGGCGCCGGGGCAGATCACCAACTGCCCGGCGGTGTACGTGTTCTCGCCGGTGTGCACGCGCACCCCGTCCCGGTACGGCTCCCAGCGCACCACCGGCTCCTCGAAGCGCAGCTCCGCGCCCTGCCGGGTGGCCAGCTGGAGGTGGGCGGCGACCATGTTCTCCGGGCGCAGCAGCCCCGCCTTCGCCTCGAACAGGGCCACCTCGTCGTCGGCCGGGGTGAGGGTGGGGAAGCGGCGCCGGATCTCCTTGGCGTCCAGCAGCTCGTGGGGCAGGTCCCACTCGGTGGCCGAGCGCAGCGAGCCGGAGACGGTACGGGAGTCGGGCCGGCCGGCCATCGCGCCGCCGCACAGGACGGACACCTCCCGGCCGGTGGCCCGCTCCAGCTCCTCGTACAGCTCGTAGGCCCGCAGCAGCAGGGGGACGTAGGCCGGGTCCTCGAAGTAGGACTGCCGGGTGATACGGGAACCGCCGTGGCTGGAGCCCCGGTTGTGCACCGGGCCGAACTTCTCCAGCCCGAGCACGCGGGCCCCGCGTGCGGAGAGGTGGTGGGCGGCGGCGCTGCCCATGCCGCCCAGGCCGATGACGATCACGTCGTAGGTGGGGGACACTTCTGTCGGACCTCCTGAGGTGGTTCCGGGCCGGCTGTCAGCGGCGGATACGGGTCATCCCCGGGTCGTACAGCGGCTCCTCGGATACGGTCGCGGGGACCTTCTCGCCGAAGTACGCGATGTGCACGCCGGTGCCGGGGGCGAGGCCGGCCGGGAGCCACGCGTAGGCGACGCACCGGCCCAGCGTGTAGCCGTAGGCCGCGCTGGTCACGTAGCCAGCCGTCGTGCCGTCCACCGACACCGGTTCGCTGCCGAGTACCACGGCGGCCGGGTCGTCCAGCAGCAGCGGGGTCAGCCGGCGGGTGGGCTCGGGGCGGGCGCGCAGGGCGTCGCGGCCCACGAAGTCGCCCTTGTCCATCCGGACGGCGAAGCCGACGCCGGCCTCGGCCGGGGTGTGCTCGGTGGTCATGTCGGTGCCCCAGGCACGGTAGCCCTTCTCCAGCCTCAGCGAGTTGAAGGCGGAGCGCCCGGCCGCGATCACCCCCAGCTCCCGGCCCGCCTCCCAGAGCGTGTCCCAGAGCCGGAGGCCCAGGTCGGCGGTGGTGTACAGCTCCCAGCCCAGCTCGCCGACGTAGCTCAGGCGCAGGGCGGTGACGGGGACATGGCCGATGTGGGCGCGCTTGGCCCGGAAGTAGCCGAAGCCCTCGTGGGAGAAGTCGTCCCCGGTGAGCGGCTGCACCAGGGCGCGGGCCAGCGGGCCCCAGACGCCGACGCAGCAGGTACCGCAGGTGATGTCCCGGACGTGCACCTCGGCGGGGGCGTGCCGGAGGAGGTGGTCGAGGTCGGCGGGGGAGTTGGCGCCGATCTGGAAGTGGTCCTCGGCGAGGCGGGCCACGGTGAGGTCGGAGCGGATGCCGCCGGCCTCGTCCAGGAGGAGGGCGTACGTGACCGCGCCGGGCTTCTTGCGGAGCTTGTTGGTGGTCATGCGGTCGAGGAAGTCCAGGGCGCCGGGGCCGGTGACCTCCAGACGGCGCAGCGGGGTCATGTCGTACAGGGCGACACGCTCGCGGGTGGCACGGGCCTCGGCGGCGGCGACGGGGGACCAGTAGCGGGCCGACCAGGGGTCGCGCTCGGGCAGGTCGTCGTCGAGGGTGGCCACCAGCGGGGCGTTCGCCTCGTACCAGTGGGGGCGCTCCCAGCCGCCGCCCTCCAGGAAGAAGGCGCCGAGCTGCTCCTGCCGGGCGTGGAAGGGGCTGACACGCAGCGGGCGGGGCTGCTCCATCGGCTGGAGGGGGTGCGTGACGTCGTACACCTCGACGAACTGCTGTGAACCGCGTTCACGGACGTACGCGGGTGAACGCTGCGCTTCCTCGAATCGCGCGACATCGCAGTCGTGCACGTCGATCGACGGACGGCCGTCGACCATCCATTCGGCCACCGCCCTGGCCACACCCGCCGAGTGCGTGACCCACACCGCCTCGGCCAGCCAGAAACCGCGCAGTTCACGGGCCTCCCCGAGCAGCGGCATGCCGTCCGGGGTGAACGAGAACACCCCGTTGAACCCGCTCTCCACCTCCGCCGCGCGCAACGCCGGCACCAGCCGCCGGGCATCCGCCCAGCTGGGCGCCCAGTCCTCCTCCGTGAAGGGGTACGAGGACGGCATCTCCATCCCCCGTCGCCGCGCCTCCTCGTACCCCGGCACACCGAACGGGTCCACGGGCAGCGGCCGGTGCGCGTACGAGCCGATGCCGATCCGGTCGTGGTGCTCCCGGAAGTACAGGTCCGCGTCCTGGAAGCGCAGGATGGGCAGGGTCGCCTCGGCGGCGGCCCCGCTCAGCTCGGGCAGCGGGCCGGTGCGCGCGTACTGGTGCGCCAGCGGCTGCAACGGCACGCCGACCCCGGCCATCCGGCCGATCACCGGCCCCCAGAAGCCCGCCGCCGACACGACATGGTCGGCCGGGAAGACGCCCCGGTCGGTGACGACTCCGGTGACCCGGCCGTCCGCCCGCTCGATACCGGTGACGGTGTGCCGGTCGAGGAAGCGGGCGCCGCGCGTGGTGGCCCGGTCGAGCTGGGCACGGCAGGCGGCCACCGCGCGGGCCACGCCGTCCTCCGGGGTGTGGAAGCCGCCCAGCACCACCGACTCGTCGAGCAGCGGCCAGAGTTCCTTGCAGCGGGCGGCGTTCACCACCTCGCCGCGCACGCCCCAGGCGGCGGCGAGCCCGGCCCTGCGGTGCAGGTCGGCGAGGCGCTCGGGGGTGGTGGCCAGCTCCAGGCCGCCGACCGGCTCGAAGCAGGGGACACCGTCGTGGCGGAGCGAGCCGAACTTCTCCACGGTGTACCGGGCGAACTCGGTCAGCGTCCGGGACGGGCTTGTCCGGAAGACGAGCCCCGGCGCGTGCGAGGTGGAGCCGCCGGGGGCGGGCAGCGGGCCCTGTTCGAGGACGGTGACGTCCGTCCAGCCGCGTGCGGTCAGCTCGTCGGCGAGACAGCAGCCGACGATCCCCGCGCCGATGACGACGACGCGCGGAGGGGTCTCGGGGGACGGGTGCGGACGGTCTTCGGGCGTTGCGGACATGCCCCTCCTTGCACGGGTGGGGATGGGGGAGGCCGGGCTCCGGCCAATGCCTCTGCTGTTGCGCATCGCACGATGGGTTGCGTGGTGAGGAACATAGTGAGAACGCCGTGACAGCACCGTCAAGAGGTACGTGTCAACCCTTGGTAAAACGAGCCGGGGCCGTCGAAACCCCCCGGACACACGCTCCGCCGAACGTCCGCCCGGCCCTCCGTCAGAAGCCGTAGCCCATCCGCCGGGACAGTTCCTCGCCCGCCGCCGCCATCCGCTTCGCCACCACCGGCAGCCGCTCCGGGCCCAGCCGGTACACCGGCCCGGAGACGCTGATCGCCGCGATGACCTTGCCGTCGTGCGCCCGGATCGGCGCGGCGGCGGCCGCCAGTCCCAGCTCCAGCTCGTCGGTGGTCAGGGCGTAACCGCGCTCCACCACCGAGTCCAGCTCGGTCCGCAGCAGGGCCGCGCCGGTGACCGTGCGCTCGGTGAACCGGTGCAGCGGCCGGGCGAGGAACCCCTCGCGCAGGGCGGGCGGCATGTGCGCGAGCAGCACCTTGCCGCTGGAGGTGGCGTGCAGCGGGGTGCGCCGGCCGAGCCAGTTCTGCGCGGTGACGGAGGCGGTGCCGCGGGCCTGCATGACATTGACGGCGGCGTCGTCGTCCAGCACCGCGATGTTCACCGTCTCGCCGAGTTCGTCGGCGGCCTCGCGGCAGACCGGGACGCCCTCCTGGGAGACGTCGAGGCGGACCGCCGCCGCTCCGGCCAGGCGCAGCACCCCGGCGCCCAGGAAGTACTTGCCGCGGTCGCTGGCCTGGCCGACCAGGCCCCGGTTCTCCAGGACACCGAGCAGCCGGAACGCGGTGGACTTGTGCACGTCCAGTTCGTCGGCGATCTCGGTGACGCCCGCCTCGCCGTGCCGGGCGAGGATCTCCAGCACGCTCACGGCCCGGTCCACCGACTGCACGGAACCGGCCGTGCCGCGACCTCTGTTCCGCTCCGGGGAATCGTCGTCCGCCCTGGTCTCGTCGCCGCGGTCGGACCGCTTCTGCGTACGGCTCATGGCTCGACTCCCACCATCTGCCGGCCCGGTTCGGGCCGTGTCTGCGGGAAGCCCTTGACGCGACGGCCTCCCCGCGCGGATTCTGTTGCGCACAGCGCATGTTGGTGCGCCATGCGGAACATCATGTTACCGAAGCGTTCGTATCCCGGAAGGGGTGCGGATCACTTGGACCTGCCCGGTCCGCCGTGCCTTCAGCCCCTTGCACCTTCGCACCCTCGCATCCCGCCGTCTGCACCTGCCCGGTCCGGACCGAGCGTCCCGGACCGAGAGGAGGCCCCCGTGATCCCCGTCTGCCGTCAGGAAGACCTCCCCGAGGGCGAATCCGTCCGGGTCGACACCGCCCCGCCGATCGCCGTGTTCCGCACCGACGACGGCTCGCTCTACGCCGTCGACGACACCTGCACCCACCAGGACGCCTCGCTCTCCGAGGGCTGGCTGGAGGGCTGTCTGATCGAATGCCCGCTGCACGCCGCCGCGTTCGACCTGCGCACCGGCGTCCCGACCTGCCTCCCGGCCCGGCACGCCCTGCGCACCCACCTCGTCACCGTGGAGGAGGGCGTGATCCACGTCCATGTCACGGTGCGCGAGGGAACGGCCGCCTGAACGCGCCCCCGCGGACAAGGAGTCACGCACATGAGGACCGTGACCATCGTCGGCGCCTCCCTCGCCGGGCTGTACGCCGCACGCGAGCTGCGCGCGCAGGGGTACGACGGCCGGCTGGTCGTCGTCGGCGACGAACCGCACCCGCCCTACGACCGCCCGCCGCTCTCCAAGGACTTCCTGACCGGCCGCGCGGACGAGGACCGGCTCGCCCTGACGGACGCCGAGGAGCGGGCCGGCCTCGACGCCGAATGGCTGCTCGGCGTCCGCGCCCGGGGCCTCGACACCGCCGCCCGCACCGTCCTGCTGGAGGACGGCCGCACCCTGGCCACGGACGGCCTGGTCATCGCCACCGGCGCGAAGGCCCGGCCGCTTCCCGGCGCCCACACCCTGCGCACCCTGGACGACGCCCGCGCCCTGCGCGCCCGGCTCACCGAGGGCCCGCAGCAGGTCGTCGTGATCGGAGGGGGCTTCATCGGCGCCGAGACCGCCGCGTCCTGCGCCGCCCTCGGCCACGACGTCACCGTGCTCGAAGCCGCCCCGCTGCCCCTGCTGCCCCAACTCGGCCCGCAGATGGCCGCCGTGTGCGCCACACTGCACCGCCGGGCCGGCGTACGGTTCCGCACCGGGACCGGGGTCACCGGCCTGCGGCGGACCGGGCCGGCCACGGCCGTGGACCTGGCCGACGGCCACACCCTGAGCGCGGACATCGTGATCGCCGGGATCGGCGCCGTCCCGAACACCGCCTGGCTGGCGGGCTCCACGCTCGCCCTCGGCGACGGCGTGCTCTGCGACGAGGGGTGCGTGACCGCGTCGCCCCAGGTGGTCGCCGTCGGCGATGTGGCCCGCGTGGGCGGCGTACGCGCCGAGCACTGGACCTCGGCCACCGAGCAGCCCCGCGCCGCCGTCACCAACCTGCTCGCCGGGCGCACCCTCGCCACCCCGCACCCGGTGCCCTACTTCTGGTCCGACCAGTACGGGTCCCGCATCCAGTTCGCGGGCCGGTACCGGCCGGGGGACACCGTCCGCGTCACCGAGGGCGAACTCCTGGACGAAGGGCCGGGCGACGACGGCTTCCTGGCCCGCTACGAACGCGACGGCACCACCGTCGCCGTACTCGCGGTGGACCGGCCCCGGCCCTTCACCCGCGCCCGGCGCGAACTCGGCAGGGCGGTCGAGACCGCCACGACATGAGCCCGCGCGGGGCACCCGGGATCTTAAGGGTGGGACAGCCGCTTCGTGCCGGCCCGCCTGGCTATCCGCTCCTGGTCGCGCCGCGCGGTGCGCTCCCGCCGCCGGGCCACCCGGCGCTCCCGGCGGAGCTGCCGGGCCGTGCTGCTGGGCTCGGAGACCACTCCGTACCGCTGGTTCCAGACCTGGCGGGTCACCCAGACGTCGACGACCGCCCAGGTCGCCACCACCGTGCTCGCCACGCTGCTGATCACCATCGGGAACGCCGCCCAGGAGCCGGCGAGCGTGCACAGGAACGCCACCATCGCCTGGATCAGCGTCACCGCGATGATCAGCACGGCCCGCACCGCCGCCGTACGCACCGGGTCGGCCATCCGGCGCCGCCGCGACGGTTCCTCCACCCACAGCGGCCGGTACGCCGCCCGCTGCCGCCCGGCTCTCTCCCCACCCGGCGTACGCGCCGGTGTCCCGCGCTCCGGACCCACCTGGTCCGGAATCCGCGCCGGGCGCTCCGCCGCGCCCGCCTCGGGCGCATCGCGCCGCTCAGCCGTGCCCATCACCGTGTCACTCTCCCCACCGCCGGCCCGCCGCTCGCCCCGGAACCCGAAGGCCCCGACTCCCCAGTGGCTGCCCGGCTTGCGCTGTTTTACGCGGCCGGGGTGAAGGATGCGGCTGGTGTGGCCGATTCCCTCCCCGTCTCCCCAAGTGAACGACGAACCGGGCGCCGCGAAGATTCCCGACTTGTGAAAATTTCCAGCCAACCGGTGTCCGTACTGTTTCGGCCCGCTTCCCCTGGACCCCTCCCGTCACGGCCGCAATCTCCCCCAATGCCCGGACAACTCGCCATCTACCGTCCAACGCAAGGGAGTTCACGCATCAGACGTGTCTTAGAGACACCTCCGGGGCGGTAGTAGGCTCGCGCCGTTCCAAGTCGGACACACGTACCCCGGGTGAGGGGTCGAGCTGGGGGAGGCCATGCGGTTTCGCGGGAAGTCGATCCGCCGGAAGATCGTGGCGCTGCTTCTCGTGCCGCTGGTGGCCCTGACCGTCGTCTGGGCCTTCGCCACCGTGCTGACGGGAAGTGAGGTCGCCCGGTCGCTGCGCGTCTCACGCGCCGTGAAGGAAATCGGCCACCCCACCGAGGACACCGTCCGCGACCTGCAGCACGAGCGCCGGCAGAGCCTGGTCTACCTCGCCGACCCGCGCGCCGCCGACGCCCTCGCCGAGCTGCACCGCTCCCGCACCGCCACCGACCGCGCCCTGGCCGGCCTCCGCGCCAACGCCCGGAACCCCAAGACCCGCGACGCGCTGCGCGGCGAGGACGGCGAACGCCTCACCACCGCCCTCGACGCCCTCGGCGGCCTGGAGTCCCTGCGCCGCAGCGTCGAGGAGCGCACCCTCACCCGCGACGGCGCCCTCGACCTCTACAACCGCCTGGTCGACCCCTGCTACGCGCTGGTCGCCGCGGTCGACGGCGTCGACGACGTGGAGATGGACAAGCAGGCCGGAGCCCTCGTCAACACCGGCCGCGCCCGGGAACTCCTCTCCCGCGAGGACGCCATCCTCGGCTCCGCCCTGGTGGTCGGCAGCCTCTCCCGAGAGGAGGCCCGCGAGGTCTCCGACCTCGTCGCCCAGCGCACCCTCCTCTACGACGTCAGCCTCCCGCTGCTGCCCGCGCCGGAACGCGACCGCTACGAGAGCTACTGGCGCAACGCCACGACCGCGCCCCTGCGGGCGGCCGAGCGCGAGGTCATCGACACCGGCGCCGGCATCCCGCGCGGTGTCACCACCGCGAGCTGGCACGCCGTCGCCGGAGGCGTCCTGGAAGACCTCGGCACCATGGACGACCAGGCCGGCGCCCGCTTCCGCGACCGGGTACGGCCCGTCACCTACGGCGTCATCGCCCAGGCCGCCGTCGCCGGCGTCCTCGGCCTCGCGGCCCTCCTCGTGTCCCTCGTGCTGTCCGTGCGTGTCGGCCGCCGCCTCATCCGCGACCTCAAGCGGCTGCGGACCGAGGCCCACGAGGCGTCCGCCGTCCGGCTGCCCCACGTGATGCGCCGCCTCTCCGCGGGCGAACCGGTCGACGTGGAGAGCGAGGTGCCCCGGCCCGAGTACGACCAGAACGAGATCGGCGAGGTCGGCCGCGCCCTCAACACCCTCCAGCGGGCCGCCGTCGAGGCCGCCGTGAAGCAGTCCGAGCTGCGCGCCGGGGTCTCCGAGGTGTTCGTCAACCTCGCCCGCCGCAGCCAGGTGCTGCTGCACAAGCAGCTCACCCTGCTGGACACCATGGAGCGCCGCACCGAGGACACCGACGAACTCGCGGACCTCTTCCGGCTGGACCACCTCACCACCCGCATGCGCCGCCACGCCGAGGGCCTGGTGATCCTCTCCGGCGCCGCCCCCTCCCGCCAGTGGCGCCGCCCGGTCCGGCTGATGGACGTCGTCCGCGCCTCCGTCGCCGAGGTGGAGGACTACGAGCGCGTGGAGGTACGGCGGCTGCCCCGCGTCGCCGTCATCGGCCCCGCCGTCTCCGACCTCACCCACCTCGTGGCCGAACTGCTGGAGAACGCCACGCTGTTCTCGCCCCCGCACACCAATGTGCACGTGGTGGGGGAACGGGTCGCCAACGGCTTCGCGCTGGAGATCCACGACCGGGGCCTCGGCATGACCGCCGAGGCGCTGCTCGACGCCAACCTGCGGCTCGCCGAGACCCCCGAGTTCGAGCTGTCCGACACCGACCGGCTCGGCCTGTTCGTGGTCAGCCGCCTCGCCCGCCGCCAGCACGTACGCGTCTCGCTCCAGCCGTCCCCCTACGGCGGCACCACGGCCGTCGTCCTCATCCCCGACGCGCTGCTCACCGACGACGCCCCCGACACCAACGGCATCGGCATCCGGCTCGGCGACCTCTCCAAGGAGACCCAGCGGACCAGGGAACGCGGCACCGCCCGGCCCGTGGAACGCGACGAACCGGCCGAGCCGGGCGCCGGCGTGGACCGCCCGGCCCTGGACGCTCCCGCCGAGGAGTTCCCGAGCGTGCTGGCGGAGGAGGACAGCGAACTCGGCGGCATCTTCCGCGCCCGCAGCCTCGCCCCCGCCGACGTCCACGACCCGGCCGGGCTCGTCCCGCCGCCCCGGCGCGAGCCGCCGAAGCTGGTCAGCTCGCACGGCGAGCCCGTCGCCGCGCAGGGCGAACCCTTCGGCGCCGAGGCCGACGGCCCCCCGCCGCTGCCCACCCGCCGCCGGGGCGACTCCGGCCGGCGTCCCACGCCGAGGACCGCCCGCACCGCCACCGCGGACCGGCCCGAGGCCCCGCCCGCCGAGGCCGAGGCGCTGCCCCCGGAGCTGCCGCGCCGGACCCGGACCGGCCCGGACACCCCCGACCCGATCAGCGCGGCGGCCGCCCACGCGGCCCCCGCCCCCGCCGACCCGGCGCCCGACGGCACCGCCCCGCTGCCCAAGCGTGTCCGCCAGGCCAACCTGGCGCCGCAGCTGAGGCGCGAGCCCGACCGGCGCCCCGAGAACACCTTCGAGCCCGCCGTACGCGACGCCGACGAGGTGCGCTCGCGGATGGCGTCGCTCCAGCGCGGCTGGGAGCGCGGCCGTGAGGAGAACGCTGAGGGCGACCGAGCCCACAGCGGCACAGCACAAGGAACGACTGAGGGAGACGGTCGATGACCGCACCGAACGCGACCGGCCACACGGACAGCAAGAAGAACAAGAAGAAGGAGCTGAACTGGCTCCTCGACGACCTGGTCGACCGGGTCGCCAGCATCCGCAAGGCCGTCGTCCTGTCCGGCGACGGCCTGGCCATGGGCGTGTCCACCGACCTGACCAGGGAGGACAGCGAGCACCTGGCCGCCGTGGCATCGGGCTTCCACAGCCTCGCCAAGGGGGTGGGCCGCCACTTCGAGGCGGGCAACGTCCGGCAGACCGTGGTCGAGCTGGACGACGCCTTCCTCTTCGTCACCGCCGCCGGCGACGGAAGCTGCCTCGCCGTGTTCTCCGACGCCGACTCCGACGTCGGCCAGGTCGCCTACGAGATGACGCTGCTGGTCAAGCGGGTCGGCGTCCATCTGGGCAGCGCCCCGCGCAGCGAGCCGCCCGTAGGCGGGTAGTCGGACGACATGAGCGGAGAGGGTCAGAGAAGCGGCGGCCACTGGTTCGACGACGAGGCGGGTCCTGTGGTCCGCCCGTACGCCATGACCCGTGGCCGCACCAGCAGCCCCGGCCAGCACGTCCTCGACCTGATCGCGGTCGTCGTCACCGAACCGGACGCCGGCGACCCCGAGGACGATCCGACGCTGGCGCCGGAGCATGTGGAGATCGTCGGCCTCTGCCGGGACGAACCGCAGTCGGTCGCCGAACTCGCCGCCGGACTCGATCTGCCCGTAGGAGTCGTACGCGTCCTCATCGGGGACCTCGTGCACGCCGAACTCGTCCATGTGACGCGCCCGGTGCCCCCGGCCGAGCTGCCGGACGAGAGTATTCTGCGCGACGTGATCGACGGCCTCCGGGCGCTGTGACCAGCGCGGAAGTGGGGTAGTGACGTGACAGGCTGGGAGTTCTGGGTCGACCGGGGCGGCACCTTCACGGACATCGTCGCGCGCCGCCCCGACGGCGCCCTGCTCACCCGCAAGCTGCTCTCCGACCACCCCGCCCGGTACGCCGACGCGGCCGTGGCGGGCGTCCGCGCGCTCCTCGACGGCTCCGGCGAGCCCGTCGAGGCGGTCAGGATGGGCACCACCGTCGCCACCAACGCGCTGCTGGAGCGCAAGGGCGAGCGCGCCCTGCTGGTGATCACCCGCGGCTTTCGCGACGCCCTGCGGATCGCGTACCAGAACCGCCCGGACATCTTCGCCCGCCACATCGAACTGCCCGAGCAGCTCTACGAGCGCGTGATCGAGGTGGACGAGCGGATCGCCGCCGACGGCACCGAACTGCGCGCCCCCGACCTGGCCGCCCTGGAGGGCGAGCTGCGCCGGGCCCACGAGGACGGCATCCGCGCGGTCGCCGTCGTCTGTCTGCACAGCCACCTCCACCCCGGCCACGAGCGGGCCGTCGGCGAGCTGGCCGAGCGGATCGGCTTCCCGCAGATCTCCCTGTCCAGCGAGGTCAGCCCGCTGATGAAGCTGGTCCCGCGCGGGGACACCGCCGTGGTCGACGCCTACCTCTCGCCCGTGCTGCACCGCTACGTCCGGCACGTCGCCGACGAACTGCGGGACGTGCGGCTGATGTTCATGCAGTCCAACGGCGGGCTCACCGAGGCCGGGCAGTTCCGCGGCAAGGACGCCGTGCTGTCCGGGCCCGCCGGGGGCATCGTCGGCATGGCCCGCATGTCGGAACTGGCCGGACACCACCGCGTCATCGGCTTCGACATGGGCGGCACCTCCACCGACGTCTCGCACTTCGCCGGGGAGTACGAGCGCGTCTTCACCACCCGGATCGCGGGCGTCCGGCTGCGCGCCCCCATGCTGGACATCCACACCGTCGCCGCGGGCGGCGGCTCCGTCCTCCACTTCGACGGCTCCCGCTACCGGGTGGGCCCCGACTCGGCCGGAGCCGACCCAGGCCCGGCCTGCTACCGCGCGGGCGGCCCGCTCACCGTCACCGACGCCAACGTCATGCTCGGCCGCATCCAGCCCGCCCGCTTCCCGGCCGTGTTCGGCCCGGGTGGCGACCAGCCGCTGGACACCACCGCCGTCCGCGACGGCTTCGCCGCGCTCGCTCGCGAGATCCGGGCGGCCACCGGCGACGACCGCACCCCGGAACAGGTGGCCGAGGGATACCTGCGCATCGCGGTCGCCGGCATCGCCGGCGCGATCAAGCGGATCTCCGTCCAGCAGGGCCACGACGTCACCCGCTACGCCCTCACCACCTTCGGCGGCGCCGGGGGCCAGCACGCCTGCAAGGTCGCCGACGCCCTCGGCATCCGCACCGTCCTGGTGCCGCCCATGGCCGGTGTCCTCTCCGCGCTCGGCATCGGCCTCGCCGACACCACCGCGATGCGCGAGCAGTCCGTCGAGGCACCCCTCACCGAGGCGGCGATGCCCGGCGTCCGCGACACCGCCGACGCGCTGGAGGCCGCCGCCCGCGCCGAACTCCGCGCCGAGCACGTGCCGGAGAACCGCGTCCGCACCGCCCGCCGCGCCCAGCTCCGCTACGACGGCACCGACACCACCCTCACCGTCGACCTCACCGCACCCGATGCCATGCGGCGCGCCTTCGAAGAACGACACCGCGCCACCTACTCCTTCACCCTGGACCGCGACATCGTCGTCGAAGCCCTCTCCGTGGAAGCCACCGGCCTCACCCCGCCCCCCGATCTCTCCGCCCTCGCCCCGTACGAAGGCACCCCCGCCGCACCCGACGCCGTCCGCCTGCACACCGGCGGCGCCTGGCGCGACGTCCCCCTGCACCGCCGGGAGTCCCTGCCGCCCGGCCACACCGTCACCGGCCCCGCGATCGTCACCGAGGCCGGCACCACGACCGTCGTCGACGAGGGCTGGCAGGCCACCGCGAACGACCACGGACATCTGGTGATGGAACGGACGGTCGTCACGGAGAGTTCCCGGCCCGACACGGAAGTCGACCCGGTCCTGCTGGAGGTCTTCAACAACCTCTTCATGTCCGTCGCCGAGCAGATGGGCGCCCAGCTGGAGTCCACCGCCCAGTCGGTCAACATCAAGGAACGCCTGGACTTCTCCTGCGCCCTGTTCGACCCGGACGGCAATCTGGTGGCCAACGCCCCGCACATCCCCGTCCACCTGGGTTCCATGGGCACCAGCGTCAAGGAGGTCGTCCGCCGCCGGGGTGCGCGGATGCGGCCCGGCGACAGCTACGCCGTCAACGACCCGTACCACGGCGGCACCCACCTGCCCGACGTCACCGTGATCACCCCGGTGTTCGGCGGCGGGCCCGGTGACCCCGAGATCCTCTTCCATGTCGCCTCGCGCGGACACCACGCCGAGATCGGCGGCATCGCCCCCGGCTCCATGCCGGCGGGCAGTCGCACCATCGAGGAGGAGGGCGTCCTCTTCGACAACTGGCTGCTCACCGAGGACGGCCGCCTGCGCGAGGAGGAGACCCGGCGCCTGCTCACCGACGCCCCCCACCCCTCGCGCAACCCCGCCACCAACCTCGCCGACCTGCGCGCCCAGATCGCCGCCAACCGCAAGGGCGCCGACGAACTGGGCCGCATGACCGAGGAGTTCGGCCTCGACGTGGTCCAGGCGTACATGCGGCACGTCCAGGACAACGCCGAGGAATCCGTCCGGCGCGTCATCGACGCCCTGGACGACGGGGAGTACGCCTACGAGACCGACTCGGGCGCCGTCATCCGGGTCCAGGTGCGGGTCGACCGGGCCGCGCGCCGGGCCACCGTCGACTTCACCGGCACCTCCGCCCAGCTCGGCACCAACTTCAACGCCCCCTCAGCCGTCGTCCACGCGGCCGTGCTGTACGTCTTCCGCACCCTGGTCGCCGACGACATCCCACTCAATGACGGCTGCCTGCGCCCCCTCGACATCGTCGTACCGCCCGGCTCGATGCTCGCCCCCGAGGCGCCCGCCGCCGTGGTCGCGGGCAATGTGGAGACCTCCCAGGCCATCACCGGCGCCCTCTACGCCGCGCTCGGCGTCCAGGCCGAGGGCTCCGGCACGATGAACAACGTCACCTTCGGCAACGACGACCACCAGTACTACGAGACGATCGCCTCCGGTTCGGGTGCGGGCGACACCTTTCCGGGCGCCGATGTGGTGCAGACCCATATGACCAACTCCCGCCTCACCGACCCCGAGGTGCTGGAGTGGCGACTGCCCGTCCGGCTGGACGAGTTCGCGGTACGGCGGGGGAGTGGCGGCGCCGGACGGCAGCGGGGCGGGGACGGCGCGGTGCGCCGCATCCGCTTCCTGGAACCGATGACCGTCTCCGCCCTCTCCCAGCACCGCCGCGTCCCCCCGTACGGTATGGCGGGCGGCGCACCCGGCGCCCTCGGCGCCAACCGGGTCGAGCACGCCGACGGCACGGTCACCGACCTGGGCGCCAGCGGCTCGGCCGAGGTCGCGCCCGGAGACGTACTCGTCGTCGAAACCCCTGGTGGCGGCGGCTACGGCACGCCACCGGACGACCCCGCCCGACACTGACATCCACGCCCACACCCGACCCACCGATCCCCACCGATCCCCACCGAGCAGGAGAAGCGAGCGATGGTCTTCGAGCGACGAGCTGAACGCGGCAAGCCCCCCGTCGAGCCCGTCACGCTCAAGATCCTGGTGGCCGGAGGGTTCGGCGTCGGCAAGACCACCATGGTCGGCGCGGTCAGCGAGATCCGGCCGCTGCGCACCGAGGAGGTGCTGACCGAGGCCGGACGCCCCGTCGACGACACCGATGGCGTCGAGGGCAAGCGCACCACCACCGTGGCCATGGACTTCGGCCGCATCACCCTCCGCGCCGACCTCGTGCTCTATCTGTTCGGCACGCCCGGCCAGGAGCGCTTCTGGTTCATGTGGGACGAGCTGTCCGAGGGCGCGCTCGGCGCGGTCGTCCTCGCCGACACCCGGCGCCTGGAGGACTGCTTCGCCGCCGTCGACTACTTCGAGCGCCGGTCCATCCCCTTCGTGGTCGGCGTCAACTGCTTCGAGGGGGCCGCCCGTTACCCGGCGGAGTCGGTCCGCAAGGCGCTCGACCTCGACCCGGACGTGCCGGTGCTGCTGACCGACGCCCGCGACCGGGAGTCGGTCAAGGCCGTCCTGATCGGCGTCGTCCAGCACGCCATGGATTTGGCCGCCGAACGCCGCCGCGCCCTCGCCACCTGACCCACCGGGCGCCCCGCCCCACCCGTCCCACCGGCACCCCGCGACACGCCCGCCGTCATCGGATACAGTCCGCGCGTGTCCGAGATTCAGCAGCCGGCCGCCAACTCCGGTCCCGGTTCCCACTGTTCGAGCTGCGGGGCCCCCTACGGGGACGGCGTCACCGGCTGGCCGCGCACCTGCCCCGCCTGCGGCACCACCGCCTACCGCAACCCCCTGCCGGTGGCCGTCGTGCTCCAGCCCGTGTACGACACCCACGGCGCCGCCCTGGTCGTCATCACCCGGACCGTCGCCCCGCAGCTCGGCGGGGTCGCGCTGCCCGGCGGGTTCGTCGACGACCGCGAGGACTGGAAGCACGCCGCCGTCCGCGAACTGCGCGAGGAGACCGGCATCGAGGCCGACGCCCGCGACCTGCGGCTGGTGGACGCCATGAGCTCGCCCGACGGCCATCTGCTCCTCTTCGGACTCCTCCCCGAACGCCCCGCCGACGCGCTCCCGCCCTCCGCCGCCACCGACGAGACCGAGGGCTGGCATCTGCTGCGCGGCCCGGAGGAACTCGCCTTCCCGCTGCACACCCTGGCCGTCCGCGCCTGGTTCGAGGGCCGCTACTGACCGGTGGCGGCCCCGCCGAGCCCCCGTACCCGCACCGGCCGGGACGGCTCGGCGGGGGCGCCGTCCGTCTCCCGGGTGACGACCACGCGGGTCCCGTCCCAGCGGGTCACGTACCGCTCGATCCCCCCGGTGTCGGGCACCACCAGAGCGCCCCCGGCCCGCCCCGGCGCGGGCGCCCACACCTCCAGCTCCAGCGCGCCGTCCGCACCCCGCACCGGCACGACGGCACCCGCGCGCGCGAGCACCGGAATCCGCCCCCGGGGAGCCTCCACCAGCACCTGCCCCGGCCCCTCGTACGCCCGCTCCGTCACCGTGTCGTACCAGCGCCCCCGAGGAAGCCGCACCGCCCGCCGCTCGGCGCCGGGGTCCAGTACGGGCGCCACCAGCAGGCTGTCACCCAGCAGGAACGCGTCCTCGCAGTCCCGCAGCGCCCGGTCCTCCGGTGCCCCCCACCACAGCGGCCGCACGGCGGGCGCCCCCGTCCACCGGGCCAGGTGCGCCAGCGTCACGAAGTACGGCACCAGGCGCCGCCGTTCGAGCAGCGCCACGCGCGCGTGCCCCAGCACCTCCGCCCCGAACTCCCACGGCTCCCGCCCCGCACGCGCGCTCGTGCGCGTACGGAACAGCGGCAGATACGAGCCGAGCTGGAACCACCGCAGATACAGCTCCGGCGACACATCACCGCCGGACCCGCCGACATCCGTCCCCGTGTACGGCACCCCGCACAGACCCAGCCCCAGCACCAGCGACAGCGACGCCCGGAGCGCCGGCCAGCCCGTCCCCATGTCGCCCGGCCAGATGCCGCCGTACCGCTGGGTGCCGGCCCAGCCGGACCGGGAGAGCACGAAGGGCCGCTCCTCGGGCGCGAGTTCGCTCAGCCCCTCGTACGCGGCGCGTGCCATGCACAGGGCGTCCAGGTTGTGCGCCTCCCGATGGTCGCCGCCGGCCCCCTCCAGGGCGTGCCGGGCCGAGCGGGGCAGGGGCGGCTCGCCGAACGCGTCCCGCGCGGAGGGCTCGTGGGCGCCGTGCCAGAACCCGGCGAACCCCTGCTCCAGCCGCTCCTCGTAGAGCCCGCCCCACCAAGCGCGCGCCCGCGCGTGCGTGAAGTCCGGGAACACCGCCTCACCGGCCCGCCCCTCACCCCGTACCGTCCGCCCCGACGCGTCCCGCACGAACGCGTCCACGGCCGAGCCGCCCTCGTACACCGGGTCGCCCGGCATCACCCGCACCGCCGCGTCCACGGCCGACACCAGCCGCACCCCGTCCCGGCGCATTTCCTCCGCGAGCACCGGCAGCTTGGGGAAACGGTCCTGGTCGACGCTGAAGGGGCGCCCCACGTCGTGGTGGCCGGCGTCCAGGTGCACGGCGTCCAGGGGGAGATCGCGCTCCTGGTATCCGGCGACGATCGCGCGTATCTCCTGCTCGCCGGTGAAGTCCCGTGCGTGCTGGTGCCCCAGCGCCCAGGCGGGCGGCAGCGCGGGCGCGCCGGTCAGCGCCGCCCAGGCACCGAGCACGCGCGCGGGGATGCCCACGATCACCCAGGAGCGCAGCGGACCCCCGTCCATGCGTATCTCGCAGCGCCCGGCCCGGTCGTGCCCGGAACCGGCGCCCTCCTCGCCCTCCCGCAGGACGACCGTCCCGTCCCAGGGCGTGTCGTGGAACACCAGATGCGCCGCGGCGTCCGCCACCACGAGCTGTACCGGTATCGCCACGGGTGTCGCCCCGTTCCACAGCCGGTACGCGCCGTCGCGCAGCCGAGGCCCCGAGGTCCGCCCGCCCAGCCCGAAGAACCGGGCGTCCGCCGCCACCTCCGCCCGCTGCGTCCAGCGCGCCGCACCCCCGCCCAGCGGCTCCCACCAGCGCGGCGGCAGCTCCCGGCGCAGCACGAGACCACCGGGCGTACGGATCTCCACCGCGCCGTGCCGGGACACCACGACGGTCACCCGCTCGGCCACCACCTGCCAGCCGCCGTCCTTGTCCGGCTCCAGCACCACCCGGGGATCTGCCTCGGGCGTCCCGCCGGCGAGCGCGTACGACGGCTCCGGACCCGCCCCGTCCCAGCCGAGGAACACCGCCCCGCCGACCGCCACCACGATCCGAAGCTCCGAACGCGCGAACCGGATGACCCCGCCGCCGGGCCCCGGCTCCGCCTCCCGCAGCTCACCCGGCACCCGCGCCCGCTCCGCGCCCCTGGGCGGCAGCCCCACGGCGTCGCTGCGCCTGCGGTGCCAGGCGGCCCGCACCGCCCGCATCCCCCGCGTGGCGCGCCCCGCGCCGACCCCGTCCCACGAACGCACCAGGTCACGACCGTTCATGCTGCTCACCCTGTCACTGTGCGCGCCACGCGCGTGTGCCGTTCAACTGCCGTTCACCGTGGTGGGACCACATCGTTGACACACGCACCATGTGGGGGCGTGCCCTGGTGCCGAAGTCGATCACATGGCATCGTCCCTGTCAGCCCTGTCCCGCGCACTCCTCAGCCGTGTGCGGACGACGCAACGACGCGTACAGTCCGGGAGCCGCATCATGTCCACCGAGCATCCGCAGCCGCTCTGGCAGCCCACCGACGAGCGGATCGCCCGTGCCCGCATCACCCGGTTCCAGGCATGGGCCGCCGAGCACCACGGCGCCCCCGCCGAGGGCGGCTACCCGGCGCTGCACCAGTGGTCCGTCGCCGAGCCGGAGGACTTCTGGACGGCCGTCACCCGGTGGTTCGACGTCCGCTTCGCCACGCCCTACGCGCGCGTGCTCGGCGACCGCGCCATGCCCGGCGCCGCATGGTTCCCCGGCGCCACCCTCAACTACGCCGAGCACGCCCTGCGCGCCGCCGCAGACCGCGCCGACGAGCCCGCCCTGCTGTACGTCGACGAGACCCACGAGCCCCGCCCGGTGACCTGGGCCGAGCTGCGCCGCCAGGTCGGCGCGCTCGCCGCCCACCTGCGCGGTCTCGGCGTCCGCCCCGGCGACCGGGTCAGCGGCTACCTGCCCAACATCCCCGAGGCGGTCGTCGCCCTGCTCGCCACCGCCGCCGTCGGCGCGGTGTGGACCTCCTGCGCCCCGGACTTCGGCGCCCGCAGCGTCCTGGACCGCTTCCAGCAGGTCGAGCCGGTCGTCCTGTTCACCGTCGACGGCTACCGCTACGGCGGCAAGGAGCACGACCGCCGCGAGACCGTCGCCGAACTCCGCCGCGAACTGCCCACCCTGCGCGCGGTCGTGCACATCCCGCTGCTCGGCACCGACACCCCCGAGGGCGCCCTCGACTGGGCGGAGCTGACAGCCGGCGACACCGAGCCGGTCTTCGAACAGGTCCCCTTCGAACACCCGCTGTGGGTGCTGTACTCCTCCGGCACCACCGGCCTGCCCAAGGCGATCGTGCAGTCCCAGGGCGGCATCCTCGTCGAGCACCTCAAGCAGCTCGGCCTGCACTGCGACCTGGGCCCGGAGGACCGTTTCTTCTGGTACACCTCGACCGGCTGGATGATGTGGAACTTCCTCGTCTCCGGCCTGCTCACCGGCACCACGATCGTCCTGTACGACGGCAGCCCCGGCTACCCCGACACCGGCGCCCAGTGGCGCGTCGCCGAACGCACCGGCACCACCCTCTGCGGCACCTCGGCCGCCTATGTCATGGCCTGCCGGAAGGCGGGCGTCCACCCGTCCCGCGACTTCGACCTCTCCACCGTCCAGTGCGTCGCCACCACCGGCTCCCCGCTGCCCCCGGACGGCTTCCGCTGGCTGCACGACGAGGTCCGTGAGGACCTGTGGATCGCCTCCGTCAGCGGCGGCACCGACGTCTGCTCCTGCTTCGCCGGAGCCGTCCCCACCCTGCCCGTGTACACCGGCGAACTCCAGGCCCCCGGCCTCGGCACCGACCTCCAGTCCTGGGACCCGGGCGGCGAGCCGCTGGTGGACGAGGTGGGCGAGCTGGTCGTCACCAACCCCATGCCGTCCATGCCGATCCGCTTCTGGAACGACCCCGACGGCAGCCGGTACCGCGAGAGCTACTTCGACACCTACCCCGGCGTGTGGCGGCACGGCGACTGGATCACCGTCACCTCACGCGGCTCGGTGATCATCCACGGCCGCTCCGACTCCACCCTCAACCGCCAGGGCGTCCGCATGGGCTCCGCCGACATCTACGAGGTCGTCGAGCGCCTCCCGGAGATCAAGGAATCCCTGGTCATCGGCGTCGAACAGCTCGACGGCGGCTACTGGATGCCCCTCTTCGTCCACCTCGCCCCCGGCGCCGAACTGAACGACGCCCTGCGGGACCGCGTCAAGAAGGCCATCCGGGAGCAGCTCTCGCCCCGGCACGTCCCGGACGAGATCATCGAGGTCCCCGGCGTCCCGCACACCCTCACCGGCAAGCGCATCGAGGTCCCGGTCAAACGCCTCCTCCAGGGCACCCCGCTGGAGAAGGCGGTCAACCCCGGCTCCATCGACGACCTGACCCTGCTCGGCTTCTACGAGCAGCTCGCCCGCAAACGCGCCTGACCCCGCCTCAGCCCCCGTAGGTGGCCTCGGACTCGCCCAGCACGGCCGCGAAGTCCGAGGCCAGCCGCGCCGCCTCCACCGCGTCGAGATCCGTCGTCGTGATCCGCACCCCCGGCGCCGACGCCAGCCGGAACCGGGCCCCGGCCGCGACCCACCAGCCGCGCGACCGCAGCCCGTTCACCACGGCCGACTCGTCCCGCACCGGCACCCAGAGGTTCATCCCGCTCCCGCAGTGCGCCGGGACGCCCCGCTCTCCCAGCTCCCGGGCCAGCGCGGTCCGGCGCAGCGCGTACTCCGCACGCGCGCGTGCCACCAGCGCGCCGGTGTCCGGGTCCGTGAGCAGGCCGTACACCGTCTCCTGGAGCAGATGACTGACCCAGCCCGAGGTCAGCAGCAGCCGCCCGTCGTGCCGGGCCAGCGTCACCGGGTCGCAGGCGGCCGCCGCCCACCGCAGGTCGGTGCCGAGGAACTTGCTCACCGTGCGGACGTGCGCCCAGCGGGCCAGACCCGCCGTGGCCAGCGAGTACAGGGGTGCGCCGGCGATGTCGGAGGCGTGGTCGTTCTCCACCACCAGCACCTCCGGCGTCTCCCGCAGCACCTCGGCCAGCGCGTCCCGGCGCGCTGCCGAGAAGGCCCCGCCGAACGGGTTCTGCGCCCGTGGACTGAGCACCACCGCGCGCACCCCGGCGCGCAGGGCGCCCCGCAGCTCCTCCGGGCGCATGCCCTCGCCGTCCACCGCGACCGGCACCGCGCGCAGACCCAACGCCGCGACGAGGTCCAGCAGATGGTGATATCCGGGGTCCTCCATCGCCACCGCGTCCCCCGGCCGCAGCTCGGCCGAGAGCACCCGGCCGACGAAGTCCAGCGCCCCGTGCGCGAACGTCACATGCTCCACCGGCACCCCGTCCGCGCCCATCCACTCGCGCACCGCGTCCTCCAGCCGCGCGAGCCGGGGACTGGAGCGGTGCGAGCGGACCCCGGGGGAGAGGCGCGAGGGGGGCACCAGTGCGGGCAGCAGCGCCGGATCGGGGTGCCCGCCGGCCAGGTCCCGCAGGCCCTCCGGCACCTTGGGCGGGCGCCGGGACGCCACCGAAGGGGCCTGTGCCACGACCGTCCCGCCCCGGCCGAGGGTCACCACGATCCCGCGCCGCCGCAGCTCCTTGTACGCCGTGGCCACGGTGCCCGGACTCACCCCCAGCCCCTCCGCGAGCCGCCGCACCGGAGGCAGCGCCGCCCCGGGCGCCAACCCGCCCTCGGACACGCCCTGTTCGACGGATCGCGTAATCCCCTTGGCGGTCGTACCGCTGATCTCATATTGTGTTGCCACGTAGCTGATTATGTATCAGTACATACATCGAGGCAAGGGGGAACCGTGGCCGCGAAGCCCGGCGCAGCCAACCACCGAGCACGCGTCCCGGGAGGCCGCGACGGACGCCGGATGCTCGCCGTCACCCTCCTCGACCGCATCGGCAGCGGCCTGTGGGCCTCCGTCTCGGTCCTGTACTTCACCTACGTCTCCCACCTCTCCGCCGCCCAGGTCGGCACCCTCGCCGCCGTCGCCGGCGCCCTCGGCATCGCGGGCGCCCCCCTCGGCGGCCGCCTCGCCGACCGCTTCCGGCTCACCCACGTCCTGATCGCACTCCAACTCCTGCGCGCCGTCGCCTCCTTCGCCCTCCTCACCACCGACCACTACGGCCTGCTCGTCGCCTACTCCGCGCTCGGCGCCCTCGGCGACCGCGCCGCCAGCATCCTCACCAAGCTCTACGCCACCCGCGTCGCCGGACCCGACCGCGTCCGCTACCAGGCCGTCAACCGCACCGCCGCCAACGCCGGCTGGGCCCTCGGCGGCCTCGCCGCGGCCGCCGCCCTCACCCTCGGCACCACCACCGCCTACCGCTGGCTCCTCACCGGCGACGCGCTCTCCTTCGTCCTCGTCGCCCTCCTCACCCTCACCTGCGCCGAACCCCCCTCCGCGAGCCGCGTCGCCGCCACCGCCGAGGGCGCCCCGGCCACCCGCCCCCGCACCCCCTGGCGCGACCGCACCTACCTCGCCTACGTCGGCACCGAGACCGTGCTCTTCCTCGACGACACCTACTTCAAGATCGGCCTGCCGCTCTGGATCGCCCACACCCCGGGCATCCCGCACGGCCTCGCACCCCTGCTGGCCGTGCTCAACAGCGTGCTGGTCGTCGCCTTCCAGGTGCCGCTCGCCCGCTTCGGCACCACCACCGAGGCGTGCCGCCGGCTCCTCGTCCCGCTCTCCGCCCTCTTCGCCCTGGGCGGCCTCACCATGACCCTCTCCGCCACCGGAGACCCGGTCCGCGCGACCTGCCTGCTCACCGCCTCCGCGACCCTCTTCACCCTCGCCGAGATGCTGCACGCCACCGTCTCCTGGGAACTCTCCGTCGCCCTCGCCCCCGACGACGCCCAGGGCGCCTACCTCGGCGTCCACGGCCTCGCCCAGGCCGCACAGCGCTCGCTCGGCCCCCTCGCCGTCACCGCCGCCCTCACCCTCGGCCCCCTCGGCTGGACCGTCTTCGGCACCGCCATCGCCCTGACCTGCGGAATCCAGCACCGCCTGATCCGCGACCGGCTCCGCCCGACCCCGTTGTCAGTGCCCCCGGTTACGGTGAGTGAGCACTGATCGACAGCGCACACCACGGGGGAACACCATGGCACGCACCGACCACCAGACCATGCGACGCGTCCTGCGCCGCGAGATCGCGGGCACCGTCGGCCTGCTCACCGACGAACACGACTTCCACGCCATGCGGCGCTACCGCAGCTTCACCTTCGACGACCACACCACCTACCTGCGCCAGATGGAAGCCGTCCTCAAAACCCGCGCCGCGCAAGGCAGTCACACCGCGCTCGCCCTCTTCGACCCCGACGAGTACGCCGAGTTCTGCACCGCCACCGGCATCGACCCCGAAGCCCCCGCCAGCCGAGGCCGCTTCACCGCCGAACTCGCCGCCCTCGGCCCCACCATCCCCTACGAGGGCGAACCCCTCACCGCACTCCTGCCCGCCCTCGTCGGCGAAGCCGTCCGCCAGGCCACCTGGGAGTACGCCACCACCCTCCTGACCCGCCTCGGCCCCTGCGCCACCTGCGGCGAGGACATCGGCCGCGCCGCCTTCATCCGCGCCTCCGCCCTCCTCGCCCGCGTCCTGGAGACCGCGCCACCCGGCGCCCAGCACCTCGTGTGCAGCGTCGCCGGACCACCCGAAACCCTCGTCGCGGTCCTCCACGCCGACGCGGACGCGGACGGCACCGCCGAACCCGACCAGGCCGAAACCCTCGAATTCACCAGCGTCCTCGCCCTCGGCCTCGCCACCCGCAGCCCCGGCGGCCTCGTCATCCGCGTCAGCGCCCCCGACCGCCCCGACCGGGTCCACGGCTGGCGCCTGCGCGCCGGACACCTCCAGCCACTCACCGCCTCCGAGGTCTTCGACGCCTACTGCACCGACATCGACACCGGCGACCTCATCGCCCCCGAATCAGGCGTCGACTACCGCGCCGCCCCCGACCTCACGGACGGCGACCAGGAGAACCGGGGACACCACCACTGAGAACGCGCCAGGGGCGTCCCACCCGAAGGATGGGACGCCCCTGACCACAAGCGCTCACGTGCGCGCGGGAACCGGCTACTCGCCGGACAGCACCGCCTGAGCCGCCGCCCGCGCCTCGTCCGCACTGTCCGCCGTACGCGCCGCCGCCGCGGCCCGCTCGCACTGCGCCAGCGTGTGCTTCGCCAGCGTCGCCCGCACATACGGGATCGACGCCGCACCCATCGACAAGGAGGTGACACCCAGACCCGTCAGCACACACGCCAGCAGCGGGTCGGACGCGGCCTCACCGCACACCCCGCAGCTCTTGCCCTCGGCCCGCGCCGCCTCGGCGGACAGCGCGACCAGGTCGAGCAGCGCGGGCTGCCACGGGTCCTGGAGCCGCGACACCGCACCCACCTGGCGGTCCGCCGCGAACGTGTACTGCGCCAGGTCGTTCGTGCCCAGCGACAGGAACTCGACCTCCCGCAGGATCGACCGCGCCCGCAGCGCGGCCGACGGGATCTCCACCATCGCGCCGTACTTGGCGTGCAGCCCCGCCTCCCGGCAGGCGTCCGCGAACGCCTTGGCGTCGGCACGGTCCGCCACCATGGGGGCCATGACCTCCAGGTGCACCGGCAGACCCTCGGCGGCCTTCGCCAGCGCGGTCAGCTGCGTCCGCAGCACCTCCGGGTGGTCCAGCAGCGTCCGCAGCCCCCGCACACCGAGCGCCGGGTTCGGCTCGTCCGCCGGCGTCAGGAACTCCAGCGGCTTGTCCGCGCCCGCGTCGAGCACCCGCACCACGACCCGGCCCTCGGGGAACGCCTCCAGCACCTGCCGGTAGGCCGTCACCTGCTTCTCCTCGGACGGCGCGTTCTTGCTGTCGTCCAGGAACAGGAACTCGGTACGGAACAGACCCACACCCTCGGCCCCGGCCTCCAGCGCGGCCGGCACGTCCGCGGGTCCGCCGATGTTGGCCAGCAGCGGCACCTTGTGCCCGTCCGCCGTCACACCGGGACCGCTCGACGCGGCCAGCGCGGCCTTCCGCTCGGCGGCGGCCGACTCCAGCCGGGCCGTCGTCTCACCCGTCGGGTTCACGAAGATGTCGCCCGAGCTGCCGTCCACCGCGATGACCGTGCCCTCCGGCAGCTCACCGGCGCCGGGCAGCGCGACCACGGCCGGCACCCCGAGCGCCCGCGCCAGGATGGCGCTGTGGCTGGTCGGCCCGCCCTCCTCGGTCACGAAGCCCAGCACCAGCGCCGGGTCCAGCAGCGCGGTGTCGGCGGGAGCCAGGTCACGGGCCACCAGTACATAGGGGTGGTCGCTGTCCGGCACACCCGGCATCGGCACACCGAGCAGCCGCGCCACGATGCGGTTGCGCACGTCGTCCAGATCGGCGACCCGCCCCGCCAGGTACTCACCGGCGTTGGCCAGCAGCTCCCGGTACGCCGCGAACGCGTCGTACACCGCGCGCTCGGCGGTGCTGCCCACGGCGATCCGCCGCTCCACGTCGGACATCAGCTCGGGGTCCTGGGCCATCAGGGCCTGGGCCTCCAGCACGGCCTGCGCCTCGCCGCCGGCCAGGTTGCCGCGCGCCGTCAGATCGGCGGCCACGGCGTCCACGGCCTGCCGGGCACGGCCCTGCTCGCGCTCCGCGTCCTGCGCCGGGATCTGCTTGGCCGGCGGCTCGAGCACCGCCGTGCCCATGTGCCTGACCTCGCCGATCGCCACACCGTGGCTCACACCGACGCCTCGCAGCGTTGTCTCCATCTCACCGTCTCCGCTAATGCGGCGGCCCCCGCCGCCGCGTTGGTTGTCGTACATGCCGTAGGACGGCCGAGCCGTCAGGACAAGGAGATCAGGACCAGGAGAAGAGGCTGTCGCCGGTCTTCACGTCACCGCTCTCGCGCAGCTCGGCGAGGGACTCGGCCGTGGCCTCGAGCGCGACGACGGGACAGATGGGGGACTTGCCGGCGGTCTCGACCGCGGCCGGGTCCCAGCGCACGACGGCCTGGCCGCGCGCGACGGTGTCCCCCTTGTTCACGAGCAGCTCGAAGCCCTCGCCGTTGAGCTGGACCGTGTCGATGCCGAGGTGCACGAGCACACCGTGCCCGCTCTCGTCGACCACGACGAACGCGTGCGGGTGCAGGGAGACCACGACGCCGTCCACGGGGGACACGACCTCGGAGGGCTCACGTACCGGGTCGATCGCGGTACCGGGGCCCACCATGGCCCCGGAGAAGACCGGATCGGGCACGTTGGCCAGTCCGATGGCGCGTCCGGCGAGGGGGGACGTCACGTTGGTCATGGGGGGCCTCCCGATGAGTGGGGTAGGTGGCGGTTCCCCAGAGAAGTTAGCAGCTAGTGGTCTAGACCACCATCCTCGGGGGTTTGCGTCGTCGCCGGGACTTGTGTACAGTCATCGTCCTGCCTGAGACCGGGCTGCGCGACAGCGCGCTCACCCTCGGCAGCACCCAAACTCGTCAGATCCTATCTCGGGATCAGTTCTCGCATGCTTGCGAACGACTGGTCAGGGACACGGAAAAACCCTGCTAGAGTTTGGACCGCCGGAAAGGGAAACACCGAAGCGGAAACGCCGGAGTGAAAACCTGGAAAGCACCGAGGAAATCGGATCGGAAAAAGATCTGATAGAGTCGGAAACACCGAAGGGAAGCCCGGAGGAAAGCCCGAGAGGGTGAGTACAAAGGAAGCGACCGTTCCTTGAGAACTCAACAGCGTGCTAAAAGTCAACGCCAGATATGTTGATAACCCCGTCTCCAGTCACTGACTGGGACGAGGTTCCTTTGAAAAAACACAGCGAGGACGCTGTGAACCGTCGGACTATTCCTCCGATGGTTCCGCTCTCGTGTGTGTCGACCGGCTGTATTAATTTACTGGCCGAGTAAACATTCACGGAGAGTTTGATCCTGGCTCAGGACGAACGCTGGCGGCGTGCTTAACACATGCAAGTCGAACGATGAACCACTTCGGTGGGGATTAGTGGCGAACGGGTGAGTAACACGTGGGCAATCTGCCCTTCACTCTGGGACAAGCCCTGGAAACGGGGTCTAATACCGGATAACACTGCGGATCGCATGGTCTGCGGTTAAAAGCTCCGGCGGTGAAGGATGAGCCCGCGGCCTATCAGCTTGTTGGTGAGGTAATGGCTCACCAAGGCGACGACGGGTAGCCGGCCTGAGAGGGCGACCGGCCACACTGGGACTGAGACACGGCCCAGACTCCTACGGGAGGCAGCAGTGGGGAATATTGCACAATGGGCGAAAGCCTGATGCAGCGACGCCGCGTGAGGGATGACGGCCTTCGGGTTGTAAACCTCTTTCAGCAGGGAAGAAGCGAAAGTGACGGTACCTGCAGAAGAAGCGCCGGCTAACTACGTGCCAGCAGCCGCGGTAATACGTAGGGCGCAAGCGTTGTCCGGAATTATTGGGCGTAAAGAGCTCGTAGGCGGCTTGTCACGTCGATTGTGAAAGCCCGAGGCTTAACCTCGGGTCTGCAGTCGATACGGGCTAGCTAGAGTGTGGTAGGGGAGATCGGAATTCCTGGTGTAGCGGTGAAATGCGCAGATATCAGGAGGAACACCGGTGGCGAAGGCGGATCTCTGGGCCATTACTGACGCTGAGGAGCGAAAGCGTGGGGAGCGAACAGGATTAGATACCCTGGTAGTCCACGCCGTAAACGGTGGGCACTAGGTGTTGGCGACATTCCACGTCGTCGGTGCCGCAGCTAACGCATTAAGTGCCCCGCCTGGGGAGTACGGCCGCAAGGCTAAAACTCAAAGGAATTGACGGGGGCCCGCACAAGCAGCGGAGCATGTGGCTTAATTCGACGCAACGCGAAGAACCTTACCAAGGCTTGACATACACCGGAAAGCATCAGAGATGGTGCCCCCCTTGTGGTCGGTGTACAGGTGGTGCATGGCTGTCGTCAGCTCGTGTCGTGAGATGTTGGGTTAAGTCCCGCAACGAGCGCAACCCTTGTTCTGTGTTGCCAGCATGCCCTTCGGGGTGATGGGGACTCACAGGAGACTGCCGGGGTCAACTCGGAGGAAGGTGGGGACGACGTCAAGTCATCATGCCCCTTATGTCTTGGGCTGCACACGTGCTACAATGGCAGGTACAATGAGCTGCGAAACCGTGAGGTGGAGCGAATCTCAAAAAGCCTGTCTCAGTTCGGATTGGGGTCTGCAACTCGACCCCATGAAGTCGGAGTTGCTAGTAATCGCAGATCAGCATTGCTGCGGTGAATACGTTCCCGGGCCTTGTACACACCGCCCGTCACGTCACGAAAGTCGGTAACACCCGAAGCCGGTGGCCCAACCCCTTGTGGGAGGGAGCTGTCGAAGGTGGGACTGGCGATTGGGACGAAGTCGTAACAAGGTAGCCGTACCGGAAGGTGCGGCTGGATCACCTCCTTTCTAAGGAGCACTTCTAGGCCGCCTAGCGGTCCAGAGGCCAGTACATCGGCGAATGTTCGATGCTGGTTGCTCATGGGTGGAACGTTGACTATTCGGCACACTTCACTGACTTTCTCCTAGTACTGCTTCGGCGTGGAATGGATGGAAGCGGGGAAGGGTGTCGGGCACGCTGTTGGGTGTCTGAGGGAATGAATCCCCTCATTCGCCGGCCCCAGTGCACTCACTAGCTTGTCTGGTGGGGTGATGGGTGGCTGGTCGTTGTTTGAGAACTGCACAGTGGACGCGAGCATCTGTGGCCAAGTTTTTAAGGGCGCACGGTGGATGCCTTGGCACCAGGAACCGATGAAGGACGTGGGAGGCCACGATAGTCCCCGGGGAGCCGTCAACCAGGCTTTGATCCGGGGGTTTCCGAATGGGGAAACCCGGCAGTCGTCATGGGCTGTCACCCGCTGCTGAACACATAGGCAGTGTGGAGGGAACGAGGGGAAGTGAAACATCTCAGTACCCTCAGGAAGAGAAAACAACCGTGATTCCGGGAGTAGTGGCGAGCGAAACCGGATGAGGCCAAACCGTATACGTGTGAGACCCGGCAGGGGTTGCGTGTGCGGGGTTGTGGGATCTCTCTTCTGTCGTCTGCCGGCGACAGGACGAGTCAGAAACCGTTGATGTAGGCGAAGGACATGCGAAAGGTCCGGCGTAGAGGGTAAGACCCCCGTAGTCGAAACATCAGCGGCTCGTTTGAGAGACACCCAAGTAGCACGGGGCCCGAGAAATCCCGTGTGAATCTGGCGGGACCACCCGCTAAGCCTAAATATTCCCTGGTGACCGATAGCGGATAGTACCGTGAGGGAATGGTGAAAAGTACCGCGGGAGCGGAGTGAAATAGTACCTGAAACCGTGTGCCTACAAGCCGTGGGAGCGTCGCGCATTGAGTTTACTCAGTGCGTCGTGACTGCGTGCCTTTTGAAGAATGAGCCTGCGAGTTTGCGGTGTGTTGCGAGGTTAACCCGTGTGGGGAAGCCGTAGCGAAAGCGAGTCCGAATAGGGCGATTCAGTAGCGCGCTCAAGACCCGAAGCGGAGTGATCTAGCCATGGGCAGGTTGAAGCGGAGGTAAGACTTCGTGGAGGACCGAACCCACCAGGGTTGAAAACCTGGGGGATGACCTGTGGTTAGGGGTGAAAGGCCAATCAAACTCCGTGATAGCTGGTTCTCCCCGAAATGCATTTAGGTGCAGCGTCGTGTGTTTCTTGCCGGAGGTAGAGCACTGGATAGGCGATGGGCCCTACCGGGTTACTGACCTTAGCCAAACTCCGAATGCCGGTAAGTGAGAGCACGGCAGTGAGACTGTGGGGGATAAGCTCCATGGTCGAGAGGGAAACAGCCCAGAGCATCGACTAAGGCCCCTAAGCGTACGCTAAGTGGGAAAGGATGTGGAGTCGCAGAGACAACCAGGAGGTTGGCTTAGAAGCAGCCACCCTTGAAAGAGTGCGTAATAGCTCACTGGTCTAGTGATTCCGCGCCGACAATGTAGCGGGGCTCAAGCGTACCGCCGAAGTCGTGTCATTCATACAATAGGGCCAACGCCTGTATGGATGGGTAGGGGAGCGTCGTGTGCCGGGTGAAGCAGCCGCGGAAGCGAGTTGTGGACGGTTCACGAGTGAGAATGCAGGCATGAGTAGCGATACAAACGTGAGAAACGTTTGCGCCGATTGACTAAGGGTTCCTGGGTCAAGCTGATCTGCCCAGGGTAAGTCGGGACCTAAGGCGAGGCCGACAGGCGTAGTCGATGGATAACCGGTTGATATTCCGGTACCCGCTGTGAAGCGTCAAACATCGAGCATCGTGATGCTAAGGCCGTGAAGCCGTTCCGGACCCTTCGGGGAATGGAAAGTGGTGGAGCCGCCGGCCCAAGCGGTTAGTAGGTGAGTGATGGGGTGACGCAGGAAGGTAGTCCAGCCCAGGCGGTGGTTGTCCTGGGGTAAGGGTGTAGCCCGTGTGATAGGCAAATCCGTCACACATTAAGGGTGAGACCTGATGCCGAGCCGATTGTGGTGAAGTGGATGATCCTATGCTGTCGAGAAAAGCCTCTAGCGAGTTTCATGGCGGCCCGTACCCTAAACCGACTCAGGTGGTCAGGTAGAGAATACCGAGGCGTTCGGGTGAACTATGGTTAAGGAACTCGGCAAAATGCCCCCGTAACTTCGGGAGAAGGGGGGCCATCACTGGTGATCGGATTTACTCCGTGAGCTGGGGGTGGCCGCAGAGACCAGCGAGAAGCGACTGTTTACTAAAAACACAGGTCCGTGCGAAGCCGTAAGGCGATGTATACGGACTGACGCCTGCCCGGTGCTGGAACGTTAAGGGGACCGGTTAGTCACTCTTCGGGGTGGCGAAGCTGAGAACTTAAGCGCCAGTAAACGGCGGTGGTAACTATAACCATCCTAAGGTAGCGAAATTCCTTGTCGGGTAAGTTCCGACCTGCACGAATGGCGTAACGACTTCTCGACTGTCTCAACCATAGGCCCGGTGAAATTGCACTACGAGTAAAGATGCTCGTTTCGCGCAGCAGGACGGAAAGACCCCGGGACCTTTACTACAGTTTGATATTGGTGTTCGGTTCGGCTTGTGTAGGATAGCTGGGAGACTTTGAAGCATGCACGCCAGTGTGTGTGGAGTCGTCGTTGAAATACCAGTCTGGTCGTGCTGGATGTCTAACCTGGGTCCGTGATCCGGATCAGGGACAGTGTCTGATGGGTAGTTTAACTGGGGCGGTTGCCTCCTAAAGAGTAACGGAGGCGCCCAAAGGTTCCCTCAGCCTGGTTGGCAATCAGGTGTTGAGTGTAAGTGCACAAGGGAGCTTGACTGTGAGACCGACGGGTCGAGCAGGGACGAAAGTCGGGACTAGTGATCCGGCGGTGGCTTGTGGAAGCGCCGTCGCTCAACGGATAAAAGGTACCCCGGGGATAACAGGCTGATCTTCCCCAAGAGTCCATATCGACGGGATGGTTTGGCACCTCGATGTCGGCTCGTCGCATCCTGGGGCTGGAGTCGGTCCCAAGGGTTGGGCTGTTCGCCCATTAAAGCGGTACGCGAGCTGGGTTTAGAACGTCGTGAGACAGTTCGGTCCCTATCCGCTGTGCGCGTAGGAATATTGAGAAGGGCTGTCCCTAGTACGAGAGGACCGGGACGGACGAACCTCTGGTGTGCCAGTTGTCCTGCCAAGGGCATGGCTGGTTGGCTACGTTCGGGAGGGATAACCGCTGAAAGCATCTAAGCGGGAAGCCTGCTTCGAGATGAGTATTCCCACCTCCTTGAGAGGGTAAGGCTCCCAGTAGACGACTGGGTTGATAGGCCAGATATGGAAGCCTGGTAACGGGTGGAGTTGACTGGTACTAATAGGCCGAGGGCTTGTCCTCAGTTGCTCGCGTCCACTGTGTTGGTTCTGAAACCACGAACAGCCTCATGTGCCACACATGACGGTTAAAGTTTCATAGTGTTTCGGTGGTCATAGCGTGAGGGAAACGCCCGGTTACATTCCGAACCCGGAAGCTAAGCCTCACAGCGCCGATGGTACTGCAGGGGGGACCCTGTGGGAGAGTAGGACGCCGCCGAACTCCTTTTACAGCTCCGGCTCTTGGGCATACAGCCCGAGAGCCGGAGCTTTTTTGCGTTGCGGTAGGGTCAGGGTGCATTGTCGCCACTTTTCGTACAGGAGGCTTCCGGGTGGAGGTCCAGGAGACCCGCGTCCAGACGGACCGGGTCCTCACCATCCCCAACATCCTCAGCATGGCCCGGCTCGCCGGAGTCCCGCTGTTCCTGTGGCTGATCCTCCGGCCGGAGTTCGGGGGTCCCAAGAGTGATGGCTGGGCTCTCCTGGTCCTGGCGCTGAGCGGAGTCAGCGACTATCTGGACGGCAAGCTCGCCCGGCGCTGGAATCAGGTCAGCAGCCTCGGCCGGCTTCTCGATCCGGCCGCCGACCGGCTCTATGTCCTTTCCACGCTCCTCGGCCTCACCTGGCGGGAGATCCTGCCGCTGTGGCTGACCGCGCTGCTGCTGGCCCGGGAACTGGTTCTGCTGGTGATGGTCGGCATCCTCCGCCGGCACGGCTATCCGCCGCCCCAGGTGAACTTCCTCGGGAAGGCGGCCACCTTCAACCTGATGTATGCCTTCCCGTTGCTGCTGCTCAGCGACGGAAGCGGTTGGATCGCGTCACTCGCCGCTGTTTTCGGATGGGCGTTCGCCGGATGGGGTACAACCCTGTATTGGTGGGCAGGAGTGCTTTATATGGTCCAGGTCCGCCGTCTGGTGCGCGCGGACTCGTTGGCCGACGGAACTCCGCGATCGTCCACGACGTGACGCTTCGATGGCCCGCGACGTAAAAGTGCGGGACAATCTGGACGGGTGAAGTCGGCTAGACCGTCGTCTCTTCGAGGAGGACGCTTCCGACATGAAGGCCGTCGTGATGGCCGGAGGCGAAGGCACGCGCCTGCGCCCCATGACCTCTAGCATGCCCAAGCCGCTCCTGCCCGTGGCGAACCGCCCGATCATGGAGCACGTGCTCAGGTTGCTCAAAAAGCATGGGCTCAACGAGACCGTGGTCACCGTGCAGTTCCTGGCGTCTCTCGTCAAGAACTACTTCGGTGACGGCGAGGAACTCGGCATGGAGCTCACGTATGCCAATGAGGAGAAGCCACTCGGTACCGCCGGAAGCGTCAAGAACGCCGAGGACGCGCTCAAGGACGACGCCTTCCTCGTCATTTCCGGTGACGCTCTGACCGACTTCGACCTCACCGAGCTGATCAACTTCCACAAGGAGAAGGGAGCCCTGGTCACGGTCTGCCTGACCCGGGTCCCCAATCCGCTGGAGTTCGGCATCACCATCGTGGACGAGGAGGGCAAGGTCGAGCGCTTCCTCGAGAAGCCGACCTGGGGCCAGGTCTTCTCCGACACGGTGAACACGGGCATCTATGTGATGGAGCCCGAGGTGTTCGACTACGTCGATCCCGATGTCCCCGTCGACTGGTCCGGAGATGTCTTCCCCCAGTTGATGAAGGAGGGCAAGCCCATCTACGGCTACATCGCCGAGGGCTACTGGGAGGACGTGGGCACCCACGAGAGCTATGTGAAGGCCCAGGCCGACGTGCTCGAGGGCAAGGTCGACGTCGACATCGACGGGTTCGAGATCTCGCCCGGCGTCTGGGTCGCCGAGGGTGCCGAGGTGCACCCCGACGCGGTGCTGCGCGGCCCGCTCTACATCGGTGACTACGCCAAGGTCGAGGCGGGCGCGGAGATCCGCGAGCACTCCGTCATCGGCTCCAACGTGGTCGTCAAGAGCGGCGCCTTCCTGCACAAGGCCGTCGTCGCGGACAACGTGTACGTCGGACAGCAGAGCAATCTCCGCGGCTGCGTGGTCGGCAAGAACACCGACATCATGCGGGCCGCGCGGATCGAGGACGGCGCGGTCATCGGTGACGAGTGCCTGATCGGCGAGGAGTCGATCATCCAGGGCAACGTCCGGGTGTACCCGTTCAAGACCGTCGAGGCCGGCGCCTTCGTCAACACGTCGGTCATCTGGGAGTCCCGGGGCCAGGCGCACCTCTTCGGGGCGCGCGGGGTCACCGGCATCCTGAACGTGGAGATCACGCCGGAGCTGGCCGTACGGCTGGCCGGCGCGTACGCCACCACCCTGAAGAAGGGCACCACGGTCACCACGGCCCGTGACCACTCCCGAGGCGCCCGTGCGCTCAAGCGCGCGGTGATCTCGGCGCTCCAGGCGAGCGCGATCGACGTGCGCGACCTGGAGAACGTGCCGCTGCCCGTGGCCCGGCAGCAGACCGCGCGCGGCAGCTCCGGCGGCATCATGATCCGGACCTCGCCGGGTGTGCCGGACTCCGTGGACATCATGTTCTTCGACGCCAAGGGCGCCGACCTCTCCCAGGGCAGCCAGCGCAAGCTGGACCGGGTGTTCGCGCGCCAGGAGTACCGGCGGGCGTTCCCGGGCGAGATCGGTGACCTGTACTTCCCGTCGAGCGTCTACGACTCGTACACCGGCTCGCTGCTGCGGAACGTGGACACGAGCGGGATCGCCGAGTCCGGGCTGAAGGTCGTCGTCGACGCCTCCAACGGCAGCGCCGGCCTGGTGCTGCCCAGCCTGCTCGGCAAGCTCGGCGTGGACTCGCTGACCATCAACCCCGGTCTGGACGAGTCCCGGCCCACCGAGACCCCCGAGATGCGGCGCAAGGGCCTGGAGCGGCTCGGCGAGATCGTGGCGTCCTCCGGGGCGGCGTTCGGTGTGCGGTTCGACCCCGTCGGCGAGCGGCTGTCGCTCGTGGACGAGAAGGGCAGCATCATCGAGGACGACCGGGCGCTGCTGGTGATGCTCGACCTGGTCGCCGCCGAGCGGCGCAGCGGGCGGGTGGCGCTGCCGGTGACCACGACCCGGATCGCGGAGCAGGTGGCCGCGTACCACGGCACCCAGGTGGAGTGGACGACCACCTCGCCCGACGACCTCACGCGGGTCGGCGGCGAGGAGGAGACCATCTTCGGCGGCGACGGCATGGGCGGCTTCATCGTCCCCGAGTTCAGCAGCGTCTACGACGGCACGGCGGCGTTCGTGCGGCTGATCGGGCTGGTGGCGCGGACGCAGCTCACGCTGAGCCAGATCGACGCCCGGATTCCGCGGGCCCATGTGCTCAAGCGGGACCTGGCGACGCCGTGGGCGGTCAAGGGTCTGGTCATGCGCAGCGTGGTCGAGGCGGCCGGCGACCGGTCCGTGGACACCACGGACGGCGTGCGGGTCGTGGAGAGCGACGGCCGCTGGGTGATGGTCCTGCCCGACCCGGCCGAGGCGGTCACCCACCTGTGGGCGGAGGGCCCCGACGACGCCTCCGCGCAGGCCCTGCTGGACGAGTGGTCGGCCGTGGTGGACAGCGCCGGCCGCTGATCCCCGCGAGGCTCTGAATCCGCCGGGCAGCGTCCCCACCGGGGGTGCTGCCCGGCAGGCCTGTGGGGCTCGTTCGAAGGCACCGCTCGCGGCATGCGACGATGTGCGGCATGCCGCAGCAACCCCCCGTTCGGAGCAGCCCCGCGCGGCCGAGGCGTCCGGACGCCTCCATGTCGTTGATCACCAACGTGATGGACCACAGCCTCGACGACGGGTACGCCGAGGCCGCCGCGCGCCGGAAGTCCCTGGGTGAGGGCGGGCTGCCCAAGACCCTCCGCGCCAAGCTGGGCCTCGCGGGCGGCCTCGTGCTCGCGGCGCTCGTGGTGACCGTCGGGGCGTCGCAGGCGCATGTCACGGCTCCCGTGGTGGCCAAGGAGCGCCAGGAGCTGATCGACCGCATCGACCGGGAGACCGCCGCCGCCGACAAGCTGGAGAGCGGCGTCGACCGGCTGCGTGAGGACGTCGGCGCACGGCAGCGGGCCGCGCTCAGGCAGACCGGGGGCAGCAAGGCGGACCTGGTGAGTCTGCTGTCGGGCGCCACCGCGGTGCACGGGCCCGGGGTGAAGCTCGTGGTGAACGACGCCAAGGAGGCGAGCACCGGGGGAGACGGCACCAACCCTCGTGAGTCCGCCGGCTTCTCCGACACCGGGCGGGTGCGCGACCGGGACATGCAGCGCGTGGTCAACGGGCTGTGGGCGTCCGGCGCGGAGGCGGTGTCCATCAACGGGCAGCGGCTGACCGCCCTGTCCGCGATCCGGGCCGCGGGTGACGCGATACTGGTCGACAACAGGCCGCTGGTACCGCCGTACACGGTGCTGGCGGTGGGGGACGGGCGGAAGCTGAGCACGGCGTTCCAGAACAGCGCCGACGGGCTGTATCTGCACGCGCTCCAGGACAACTTCGGTATCCGCACCGCCATCTCCGCGGAGGGCGACGTCCGGTTGCCCGCCGCACCGAGTGTGATCGTACGAACAGCACAGCCGAGCGCCGAGCAGGCCGAGAAGACTGAGAAGGGCACATCGTGATCGCCGTACTGGGCCTCATCGTGGGAGTGGTGGCCGGACTATTGGTCCGGCCCGAGGTTCCGGCGGTCGTCGAGCCGTATCTGCCCATCGCCGTCGTGGCGGCGCTGGACGCCGTGTTCGGCGGGCTGCGGGCGATGCTCGACGGCATCTTCGACGACAAGGTCTTCGTGGTGTCGTTCCTGTCCAACGTGGTCGTGGCCGCGCTGATCGTGTTCCTCGGCGACGAGCTGGGCGTGGGCGCGCAGTTGTCCACCGGTGTCGTCGTGGTCCTGGGCATCCGGATCTTCTCCAACGCGGCGGCGATCCGGCGCCACGTCTTCCGGGCGTGAGCGCGATGAGCGACCAGAGCGACCAGGAGGAGCGGCCGGAGAACGGGCTGCGCAAGGAGCTCCCCGCGGAGCTGCCGCCGCAGGCCCCCACGCCCCGGCCGGCCCCGGAGCCCGCGCCCGCCCCCGCCGACGAGCCCGTGTCGGAGCAGCCGGCCCCGCCGCGGCTCACCGGGCGTCAGCGGCTGATCGACGGTCTCTGGCCGCCCCGGCTGACCCGGGCCCAACTCATCGTGGCCCTGCTGCTGTTCGGGCTCGGTTTCGGCCTGGCCGTGCAGGTGGCCTCCAACAGCGACGGCGACAGCGCGCTGCGCGGGGCCCGCCAGGAGGATCTGGTCCGCATCCTCGATGAACTGGACGACCGTACTCAGCGTCTTGAGGACGAGAAGCAGGGACTGGAGAAGCAGCGTCAGGAGTTGCAGAGCAGCTCGGACCAGGCAGCGGAGGCGCGCAAGCAGACCGCCGAGAAGGAGCGCCAACTCGGCATACTCGCGGGCACCGTGGGCGCCACCGGTCCCGGCATCACCATGACCGTCCAGGATCCGAAGGGAGCCGTCGAGTCCGACATGCTGCTCGACGCGATCCAGGAGCTGCGCGCGGCCGGTGCCGAGGCGATGGAGGTCAACGGGGTGCGCGTGGTGGCGAACACGTACTTCTCGGACACCGACGGTAGCGTCGCGGTCGACGGGAACAAGATCAACGCCCCGTATCGTTTCAAGGTCATCGGCAAGCCGCAGGACCTCGAACCGGCGTTGAACATCCCTGGAGGCGTGGTGCAGAGCTTGGAGAAGGAGCAGGCCACGGTGAGTGTGGAGCGCTCGGACAAGATCGTCGTGGATGCCTTGCGGCAAGCGAAGCTGCCTGACTACGCTCGGTCGTCCTCGCGGTGAACCGGCGGTGCATGCGCGGCGTCGGGCGGGGGCATGAGGTTGCGGGGGGTCGCCGCACCGAAGAGGTGGTGCGTGGTGGAAACTGTCGAGTGGATACGGACGTTGTGAAGATGTCCGGATCGGTCGGTGTAGGCATTCTGGGTTCGTCCTGCCCCACGGGCGGGTCTGTTTCGGTCAAGGGGAATCGCCCGTGAAGTTGTTTGGGAAGTTGTTCGGCAAGAGCGCGCGAGAGGGCAACGAGAACGCGACGGCCCGTCATCGCGCACAGCCCGACGAGGAAGGGCAGCGTCCGCTGTTCCGGGACCAGGTGGCTGGTCCGGGCGGTGGCACTTCCGGGGGACAGGGCGCGGCGTCCGTTGACCCTGGCCAGGGCGGCGGCATAGGTTTCGGGCAACCGTCGCGGCAGGAGGCTCCGTCCATGTCGGCCCTGGTGTGTACGAGGTGCGGGAACCGCAACGCGGAGAACGCCCGTTTCTGCTCCCACTGCGGCGCGCCCTTGCGTCCCGGTGTGGCGCCGGAGCGTCCGTCGGAGACCACGTCCACGATCTCCATCTCGGGCATCGAGGCGTACGACTCGGAGGTCACCGGTCAGACGGCGATGCCGATGCTGTCGCCCGAGGCGCAGGCGGCGGTCGACGCGCTGCCCGTCGGCTCGGCGCTGCTGGTGGTCCGCCGGGGTCCGAACTCCGGCAGCCGCTTCCTCCTGGACAGCGACCTGACCACGGCGGGGCGTCACCCGCAGAGCGACATCTTCCTGGACGACGTGACGGTCTCCCGCAGCCATGTGGAGTTCCGCCGCTCGCCCGACGGTTCCTTCACGGTGGCCGACGTCGGCAGCCTCAACGGCACCTACGTCAACCGCGAGCGGATCGACCAGGTGGCGCTGGCCAACGGTGACGAGGTGCAGATCGGCAAGTACCGGCTGGTCTTCTACGCGAGCCGGCAAGGAGTCTGACCCACCCCCGGGCGCCCGTCCGGGGGAACCCCAGGGAAGGTCCATGCTTCAAACACCGAGCGGCGGTGCCGGAAGCGGTACCGCCGCCAGGGACAGTGGGCTGATGAGCATCGGCACGGTGCTGAACGTGCTGCGCGACGAGTTCCCCGAAGTCTCCATCTCCAAGATCCGCTTCCTGGAGTCGGAGGGGCTCATCGAGCCGCAGCGGACCCCCTCGGGGTACCGCAAGTTCAGCCCCCGTGACGTGGAGCGCCTCGGCCATGTCCTCAGGATGCAGCGGGACCACTATCTGCCGCTCAAGGTGATCCGGGAGCATCTGGACGCCATGGAACGGGGCGAGGCCGCCCCCCTGCCCGTGGTCGGCCGGCAGCGCAGCGGCGACGCCGGACCCGAGGAGGCCGAGCGGTCCACGGTCGCCCGCATCGGCCGGGGCGAACTGCTGGCCGCGGCCGACATCGACGAGGCCGAACTTCGCGAGTGGGAGTCGTACGGGCTCCTGACCCCCCTGGCGGACGGCGTGTACGACGCCGAGGCCGTCACCGTGGCCGCGCTGGTGGCCGAACTGGGCCGGTTCGGCATCGAGCCCCGGCATCTGCGGGTGATGAAGGCGGCCGCCGAGCGCGAGGCGGGCCTGGTCGACCAGGTCGTCGCCCCCCTGAAGCGGCACCGCAACCCGCAGACCAGGACGCTCGCGGAGACTCGTACCAAGGAGCTGGCGGCGCTCACCATGAAGCTGCACTCGGCGCTCGTGAAGGCCGCGCTCGGCGTGCGGCTGCCCTGACGGGCGGAGTGCCCCGACCCGGTCGGCTTGCGCCGGATCGCCCACCTGTTCCCGGCCCGACTACCCAAACGTCCCGGGCACGGCCTAGGGTTGCTGTGTGAACGAGCTCGATGTCGTAGGTGTCCGGGTCGAAATGCCCTCCAACCAACCGATCGTGCTCCTGCGCGAAGTGGGAGGCGACCGCTACCTCCCCATCTGGATCGGGCCGGGGGAGGCGACCGCGATCGCCTTCGCCCAGCAGGGCATGGCTCCCGCGCGTCCGCTGACGCACGACCTGTTCAAGGACGTGCTGGAGGCGGTCGGCCAGGAGCTGACCGAAGTACGCATCACCGATCTGCGAGAGGGTGTCTTCTACGCGGAGCTGGTGTTCGCCAGCGGGGTCGAGGTGAGCGCGCGGCCGTCCGACGCCATAGCGCTCGCCCTGCGCACCGGCACGCCGATCTACGGCAGTGACGGGGTGCTCGACGACGCGGGCATCGCCATCCCGGACGAGCAGGAGGACGAGGTGGAGAAGTTCCGCGAGTTCCTCGACCAGATCTCGCCCGAGGACTTCGGCACCAGCAGCCAGTGACGCCGCGCGAGGGCACATGCCAACGTCCCGTGAGAGCGTCCTACGCCTCTCCGCGAGCGCATTCGGCTAGCCTTTCCCCGCGGTGGGACACGAGAAACCACTCTCAGGGTGATTATCACTCGGCGTGCCGAGTGTGGCGATCGTTGACGCGCCCCTGGTGACTGCCTACCGTCGACAAGGCAGGTCAAGGACGGAGGTCGGCGTGAGGATGAGCGGCGACGGTACGGCTGGGGGTGCCCCCGGACACGGTTTTGGGGACAGCGGCCCGTACCTTCCCCCGAGCGCACGGTTTCGGCCGGGCGGGGGACACCCACAGCTCGGCGGCGTGGCCGATCACGCTCCGCAGCGCCCGACGGTGGTGCCTGACGGTGAAGGGGCGGCGGCCATGACGTCCGAGGAGATCGGATACCGCGGTCCCACGGCCTGTGCGGCCGCCGGGATCACCTACCGGCAGCTCGACTACTGGGCCCGTACGGGACTGGTCGAGCCCAGTGTGCGGCCCGCGCACGGATCGGGCACCCAGCGGCTGTACAGCTTCCGCGACGTGGTCGTGCTGAAGATCGTCAAGCGGTTCCTGGACACCGGGGTCTCGCTCCAGAACATCCGCTCCGCCGTGCAGCACCTCAGGGAGCGCGGGTTCCAGGACCTGGAGCGCATGACCCTGATGAGCGACGGCGCCATGGTCTACGAGTGCACCTCCCCGGACGAGGTCCACGCGCTGCTCCAGGGCGGCCAGGGCATCTTCGGGATCGCCGTCGGCGTGGTCTGGCGGGACGTGGAGAGCGCCCTGTCCCAGCTGCACGGCGAGCGCGTCGACACCGGCGAGACGCTGATCGGGCACAACCCGGCCGACGAACTGGCGCGGCGGCGCAACCGGGCCGTCTGAGACCCGCCGGCACCGTTTTCCATAGGGTGTCCCCGCGTGGGAGCCGTTGTCAGTGGCGTGGTGCAGCATCGGACCTGTGAGAAACGCGCCCACCATCCTCCATCTCGACATGGACGCCTTCTTCGCCTCGGTGGAGCAGGCGTCCAAGCCGAGCCTGCGCGGCAAGGCCGTGGTGGTGGGCGGGATCGGGCCGCGCGGAGTGGTGGCCACCGCGTCGTACGAGGCGCGGGTGTTCGGGGTGCACTCGGCGATGCCCACCGCGCAGGCCCGGCGGCTCGCGCCGAACGCCGCGTACCTCACGCCGCGTTTCGCGCTGTACCGGTCGATCAGCGACCAGGTGATGGCGCTGCTGCGGCAGTTGTCCCCGCTGGTGGAGCCGCTGAGCCTGGACGAGGCGTTCGTGGACCTGGAGGCCGGCGACGCCGCCCGGGACGAGGCGTCGGCGCGGGAGGCCGGGGCCCGGCTGCGCGCCGACATCCGGGCGGTCACGGGGCTGACCGGTTCGGTGGGGCTCGCCGCCTCCAAGATGCTGGCCAAGATCGCCTCGGAGCGGGCCAAGCCCGACGGCCTGGTCCTCATCGAACCCGGCACCGAGCGCGCCCTGCTGTCCCCGATGCCGGTGCGCACCCTGCCCGGTGTCGGCCCCGCCACCGGCGACCACCTGCGGCGCGCCGGGATCACCACCGTGCTGGACCTGTCCGAGGCGGGCGAGGACGAACTGGTCCGGCTGCTCGGCAAGGCCCACGGACACGCGCTGTACGCGATGGCGCTGGCCCGCGACGACCGGCCGGTGGTGGCCGAGCGCGAGGCCAAGTCGGTGTCGGTGGAGGACACCTACGCCGTCGACATCCACGACCGGCTCCGCATCGGCCTGGAGGTCCGCAGACTCGCCGACCGGTGTGTACGGCGGCTGCGCGGCGCCGGGCTCTCCGGGCGCACCATCGTCCTCAAGGTGCGGCGGTACGACTTCTCCACCCTGACCCGCTCCGAGACGCTCCGGGGCCCCACGGACGACCCCACGGTCATCCGGGAGGCGGCCGCGCGGCTGCTGGACTCCGTCGACACCACGGGCGGGGTGCGGCTGCTGGGCGTCGGCGTGTCGGGGCTCGCCGACTACACCCAGGAGGACCTGTTCGCCCAGGCGGCGGGGGAGCCGGCCGAGGAGACACCGGAGGAGGGCGTCCCCGACTTCGGCCCGGAGAGGCCCGAGCCCGCCGCGCCGGAGTGGCGGGCGGGCCAGGACGTGCGGCACCCGGAGTACGGGCACGGGTGGGTGCAGGGCAGCGGACTCGGGCGGGTCACCGTGCGGTTCGAGACCCCGCTCTCCGCGCCGGGCCGGGTACGGACGTTCCGGTCCGACGAGGCCGGGCTGGAACCGGCCGACCCGCTCCCGCTGGTGGCCCAGGTGGAGGCGGCCGTGGAAGGGGAGACGGAGGACGGGATGAGGGGCTGAGGGTATGAGGGGATGAGAGGGGGCTCAGGACTCCTCGGTGCCCGCGAGCTTGCCGAAGTCGCGGTCCGGGGTCGGCCTGGCGGAGGGGCCCACGTCGAGCCCGTAGTGGTGGTAGAGCTGGAGTTCCTGCTCGGGGGAGAGATGGCGGCCCACGCCGAAGTCGGGGGCGTCCCTGATGAGGGCGCGCTCGAAGGGGACGCGGAGGGCGCCGTCGACCAGTTCGCTGGGCTCCAGCGGGACGAACGCGTCGCGGGAGAAGAGGCCGGTGCGCACCGCCGCCCACTCCGGGACTCCGGTCGCGTCGTCGAGGTACACCTCGTCTATGGTGCCGATCTTGGTGCCGGCGCGGTCGAACGCCTTGCGGCCGATCAGGCTGCGCGGATCGATGTCAATCTGCACGATCCCTCTCCCTCCACATGGTCGCAACTCATCCGTAAGCACTACAAAAGAGCAGAATCAGCCGGGCGGCCACTCGAACGCCGCGCTCAGGACCCCGCTGGTAGGCTGAAGTCGGCTGCTGACCCCGTGCGGGAGAGTCCTCCGAGCCATTCGGAGGCGCCGAAGGAGCAACTCCTCCCCGGAATCTCTCAGGCCCCCGTACCGCACGGACGAGGTCACTCTGGAAAGCAGGGCGGGCGTCACGGCTCCCGCCCTCACCGACGGTGCAAGCCGGGGTCCGCGAAACCCCCGGTGAAGCTCTCAGGTACGAGATGACAGAGGGGGAGGCCGGTGGGCACCCGAGCCGTGGTGCCCCTCGCAGGTCGCGTCAGACCAGGAGGCCTCCGCACATGACCGCCCCTCGCATTCCGCTCGCCGAACTCGAAGCAGGCATCCCCTTCGAGCAGCGCCACATCGGGCCCGACCAGGAGGCGCAGGCCAAGATGCTCGCGCAGGTCGGCTACGGCTCCCTGGACGAGCTGACCGCCGCCGCGGTGCCGGACGTGATCAAGAACGCCGACGCGCTCGACCTGCCCGGTGCCCGCACCGAGGCCGAGGTGATCGCCGAGCTGCGCGGTCTCGCCGACCACAACCAGGTCCTCGGCTCCATGATCGGCCTGGGCTACCACGGCACCTTCACCCCGCCGGTCATCCTGCGCAACGTCATGGAGAACCCCGCCTGGTACACGGCCTACACGCCGTACCAGCCGGAGATCTCCCAGGGCCGGCTGGAGGCCCTGCTGAACTTCCAGACCATGGTCGCCGACCTCACCGGGCTGCCCACCTCCGGTGCCTCCCTGCTGGACGAGGGGACCGCCGCCGCCGAGGCGATGGCGCTGTCCCGGCGCATGGGCAAGAACAAGAAGGGCCTCTTCCTGGTCGACGCGGACACCCTGCCGCAGACCATCGCCGTCATCGAGACCCGTGCCGAGCCGGCCGGTGTCGAGGTCGTCGTCGCCGACCTGAGCGACGGCATCCCGGCGGACATCGCCGAGCGCGACATCACCGGCGTCCTGCTCCAGTACCCCGGCGCCTCCGGTGCCGTGCGCGACCTGAAGCCGGTCGTCGAGCAGGCGCACGGTCTCGGCGCCCTCGTCACCGTCGCCGCCGACCTGCTCGCGCTCACCCTGCTCACCTCGCCCGGCGAGCTGGGCGCGGACATCGCCATCGGCACCACCCAGCGCTTCGGCGTCCCCATGGGCTTCGGCGGGCCGCACGCCGGCTACATGGCGGTGCACGAGAAGTTCGCCCGCAGCCTGCCCGGCCGCCTGGTCGGCGTGTCCGTCGACGCCGACGGGCACCGCGCCTACCGCCTCGCGCTCCAGACCCGCGAGCAGCACATCCGCCGCGAGAAGGCCACCAGCAACATCTGCACCGCCCAGGTGCTGCTCGCCGTCATGGCCGGCATGTACGCCGTCTACCACGGCCCCGACGGCCTGCGCACCATCGCCCGCCGCACCCACCGCTACGCCACGATCCTCGCCGGGGGCCTGCGCGCCGGCGGTGTCGAGATCGTGCACGGCGCCTACTTCGACACGCTCACCGCACGCGTGCCCGGCAGGGCCGCCGATGTCGTCGCCGCCGCCCGCGAGGGCGGGGTCAACCTGCGCCTCGTCGACGCCGACCACGTCTCGCTGGCCTGCGACGAGACCACCAACCGCGCCCAGGTCGAGGCCGTCTTCGCCGCCTTCGGCGTCGAGGGCGACATCGTGGCGCTCGACGGGTCGGCCGAGGACACGCTCCCCGAGGCGCTGCTGCGCACCGACGACTACCTGACCCACCCCGTCTTCCACGAGCACCGCTCCGAGACGGCCATGCTGCGCTACCTGCGCAAGCTGTCCGACCGCGACTACGCACTCGACCGGGGCATGATCCCGCTCGGCTCCTGCACCATGAAGCTGAACGCGACCACCGAGATGGAGCCGGTCACCTGGCCCGAGTTCGGCGCGCTGCACCCCTTCGCCCCCGCCGAGCAGGCCGAGGGCTACCTCACCCTCATCCGCGAGCTGGAGGACCGGCTCGCCGAGGTCACCGGGTACGACAAGGTCTCCCTCCAGCCCAACGCCGGGTCCCAGGGCGAGCTGGCCGGACTCCTCGCCGTACGCGCCTACCACCGGGCCAACGGCGACGCGCAGCGCACGGTCTGCCTCATCCCGTCCTCCGCGCACGGCACCAACGCGGCGAGCGCGGTCATGGCCGGCATGAAGGTCGTCGTCGTGAAGACCGCCGGGGACGGCGAGATCGACGTCGAGGACCTGCGCGCCAAGATCGAGCAGCACCGGGACGAGCTGTCCGTGCTGATGATCACCTACCCGTCGACGCACGGCGTCTTCGAGGAGCACGTCGCCGACATCTGCGCCCAGGTGCACGACGCGGGCGGCCAGGTCTACGTGGACGGCGCCAACCTCAACGCCCTGGTGGGCCTCGCCAAGCCGGGCCACTTCGGCGGCGACGTCTCCCACCTGAACCTGCACAAGACGTTCTGCATCCCGCACGGCGGCGGCGGCCCCGGCGTCGGCCCGGTCGGCGTGCGCGCCCACCTGGCGCCGTACCTGCCCAACCACCCGATGCAGCCCGCGGCCGGTCCGGAGACGGGCGTCGGCCCGATCTCGGCGGCGCCCTGGGGCAGCGCGGGCATCCTGCCCATCTCCTGGGCGTACGTCCGCCTGATGGGCGGCGAGGGACTCAAGCGCGCCACCCAGGTGGCCGTGCTCTCCGCCAACTACATCGCCAAGCGCCTGGAGCCGCACTTCCCGGTGCTCTACACCGGCCCCGGCGGCCTGGTCGCGCACGAGTGCATCATCGACCTGCGTCCGCTGACCAAGGCGACCGGCGTCAGCGTGGACGACGTGGCCAAGCGCCTGATCGACTACGGCTTCCACGCGCCGACCATGTCCTTCCCGGTGGCCGGCACGCTGATGATCGAGCCGACCGAGTCCGAGGACCTGGGCGAGCTGGACCGGTTCTGCGACGCGATGATCGCCATCCGCGCGGAGATCGAGAAGGTCGCCTCCGGTGTCTGGCCGGCCGAGGACAACCCGCTGCGCGGCGCCCCGCACACCGCGGCCGCGCTGGGCGGCGACTGGACGCACGCGTACAGCCGCGAGGAGGCCGTCTTCCCGGCCGGTGTCTCGGCCGCCGACAAGTACTGGCCGCCGGTGCGCCGTATCGACCAGGCGTTCGGCGACCGCAACCTGGTCTGCTCCTGCCCGCCGCTGGACGCGTACGAGGACTGAGCGCGGAGATGAGGGAGAAGGCCCCCTGCCCTGGTCCGGGCGGGGGGCCTTCCTCGTGTCCGCTCAGGCCGTGGCCAGCGAGACCTCGGTGGACTTGATCAGCGCCACCACGGAGTCGCCCTCCGCCAGCTTCAGTTCGGCCGCCGACTCGTGGGTGATGGCCGACGTGACCTCCGCGCCCGGCACCGCGACCTTCACCGAGGCCATCGCCGTGCCCATGGTGATCTCGCTGATCGTGCCCGCGAGCTGGTTGCGGATCGAGATGTGGTCGACCGGCTCGGTGGCCAGGGACACCTCGGTCGCCTTCACCAGGGCGTGCACGGGGGTGCCCTCGGCCAGCCGGAGTTCCTTCGTGGCCTCCTCGGTGATGGCCGCGGTCAGCTGCTGACCGCCGGCCAGCCGGATCTTGACCGTCGCCATGACCTCGCCGGGATGGACCGCCGTGACGGTGCCGGGAAGCTGGTTGCGCATGCTCATGCTCATGGGGCCACACCGTAGTGGCTGAGCGGTGCTATGCCGGGTATGCGTGGGTCTGCGTCGCCTTGACGGTCGCCCAGACCGGTGCGCCGGTGTGCAGGTCCAGCTCGGCGGCGGCCGCCGTGGTGAGGTCGGCGGCGAGCCGGATCTCCCCGGTCAGGTCGGCGCGGATCTGGTCGCCGTGCGTCTCCAGACCGGCCACCTCGCAGCGCCACAGATTGCGGGCGCTCGCCCCGGTCGGCCGGTCCCGGAACAGGGTGACGGCCACCGGCGGGAACGCCACGAACACGGGCCCCGACAGTTCCTCGGTGGTGGTGATCGACGGCCCGCCCTCCAGCCGTACCGCGTGCCCGTCCGCCTCGCCGCGGTAGAGGTTGAGGCCGACCAGCTGGGCGATGTAGTCGGTACGGGGATGCCGGGCGATCTCGGTGGGCATGCCCTCCTGCACCACCTGGCCGTGCTCGACCACCACCAGCCGGTCCGCGAGCACCATCGCGTCCAGCGGATCGTGCGTCACCAGGACGGCGACCGCCTCGAACTCCGTGAGATGCCGCCTGAGCTGCGAGCGGACCTCCAGGCGGGTACGGGCGTCCAGCGCGGCGAGCGGCTCGTCCAGGAGCAGCAGCCGGGGCCGGGTGGCAAGCGCCCTGGCCAGCGCGACCCGCTGGGCCTGACCGCCGGACAGCCGGCGGGGCTTGGCGCCCGCGTGGTCGGCCAGGCCCATCCGCTCCAGCCAGGTGGCGGCCTGGGCGCGGGCCTCGGCCTTGCCGGTGCCGTGGCAGCGCGGCCCGAAGGCCACGTTGTCCAGCGCGGTCAGATGCGGGAAGAGGAGATAGTCCTGGAAGACCACACCGACCGGGCGCTTCTCCGGCGGGATGCGCTCCAGCGCGGTGCCGTCCAGCCGCAGATGACCCTCGGCGAGCGGGACGAGGCCCGCGAGGGCGCGCAGCGCGGTGGTCTTGCCCGCGCCGTTCGGGCCGAGCAGCGCGACGACGTCACCGGGGGCCGCGCGCAGGGACACGTCCAGCCGGAAGGTGCCCCGGTCGACCACGAGACGGGCGTCGAGACCCTGTTGGTCCGCCGCCTTCGCCAGGGCGGGGGGCGCGTCGATGTCGGTCATGGGGCGGTCGTCCTCCGTCGGCGCCGGCGTGGTCGGTGTCTTCCATCCTCGCGGCACCGTCACGCTCCCGTCATCCACCGGTCCCGCAGGCCCGCCAGTACCGCGATGGACACGGCCAGAAGGATCAGGCTGAGGGCGATGGCGGCCTCCGGGTCGTTCTGGAGGGCGAGGTAGACCGCGAGCGGCATGGTCTGGGTACGGCCCGGGAAGTTGCCCGCGAAGGTGATCGTGGCCCCGAACTCACCGAGCGCGCGGGCCCACGCCAGCACGGCGCCGGCGGCGATGCCGGGCGCGATCAGCGGCAGGGTCACCCGGCGGAACGCGGTGAAGCGGGACGCGCCGAGCGTGGTGGCCGCCTCCTCGTAGCGCGGGTCGGCCGCGCGCAGGGTGCCCTCGACGCTGATGACGAGGAACGGCATGGCGACGAACGCCTCCGCGACGACCACACCGGCGGTGGTGAACGGCAGGGTGATCCCGAACCAGGCGTCCAGCGACTTGCCGACGATGCCGTTGCGGCCCAGGGCCAGCAGCAGCGCGACACCGCCGACGACCGGGGGCAGCACCAGCGGCAGGGTCACCAGCGCCCGCACCAGGCCCCGGCCGGGGAACTCCGTACGGGCCAGCAGCCAGGCCAGCGGCACGCCGAGCACCAGGGCGACGGCGGTGGCCGCGGTCGCGCTGATCAGGGAGAGCTGGAGCGCCTGCCAGACCTCGGTGCTGGCCAGCTGGGACGGCAGGCTGCGCCAGGGGGCGCGGACCAGCAGGGCGAGCAGCGGCACCAGCAGGAACGCCATGGCGAGCAGGCCCGGCACCAGCAGCGGCAGCGGCACGCCGCGGCGGGCGGCGCGGACACGCGGGCGCCGCGGCCCGCCCTTGCCGGGACGGGCCGCGGCGGGCTGCTTCAACTCGGTCACGGCTTGAGGAAGCCGGCCTGGGCCAGCACCTTCTGGCCGTCGGCGGACTTGACCAGTGCGATGAAGGCGGCGGCCGCGTCGGCGTTCTTCGAGTTCTTCAGCGGGGCGATCGGGTAGTCGTTGATCGCGTCCTTGGACTCGGGGAACTCCACGCCCTGGACCTTGCCGGCGGCGGACTTCACGTCGGTCTTGTAGACGAGGGACGCGTCGGCCTCCTTCAGCTCCACCTTGTTCAGGGCGGCCTTGACGTCCTGCTCGTAGGAGACCGGGGTGACCTTGATGCCGCCGGCGTCGAGCACCTTCTGCGCGGCCGCGCCGCACGGCACGGTCTTGTCGCAGAGGACGACCTTGAGCTCGGGGTCGGTCAGGTCCTTCAGCGAGGCGACCTTGTCGGGGTTGCCCGGCAGGGTGGCGATCTCGAGCTGGTTGCGGGCGAAGGTCGACGGGGCGCTCGCCGTGTCCTTCTTGTCGGTGACGATCGCCATGGTCTTGGGGCTGGCGGCGGCGAACACGTCGGCCGGGGCGCCGCTGGTGATGCTGGCGGCGAGGGTGTCACTGCCACCGAAGTTGAAGGCGACCTTGGTGCCGGGGTGCTGCTGCTCGAACTGCCTGCCCAGCGTCGTGAAGCTCTCCTTGAGGGAGGCGGCCGCGAACACGGTGACCGTGCCGGACAGCTTGGGGGAGGCGGAGCCGGAGCTGTCGGCCTTGGCGGGCGTCGATCCGTCGGAGCTGGAGCAGGCGCTGAGGGCCAGCAGGGCGGCGACTCCCACACCGGCCAGCGGCAGCATCCGGCGGGTCCGGCGTGCGGAACGGGTCATCACGGTTTTCCACTCCTCGTCTCGGCGGAACAACGCGCTCGCGCCCTTCCAGGGGGCCGGGGATCGGCCACGAGGCCGATGATACTGCCGCATTTGCCAGACGTAAGTCAGGAGTCATGTCGCATGAGCCGCGTAGTTGTTATCGGAGGCTGGCATATGCGTTTGTCCAGAGGTGCCCGGGGGGCGGCTGTATCACGTACTGACGGACGCGGGACCGGGATTCGATCCGGTGCGGCGCAAGGACCGGCTGAGATTTCTCATTTCCGTTACCGGCACCGACGGCCATCGGGCGGTGCTGAGCTGGGCGGAGATCGACCCGGACTTCGCGGACGCCCCCGTACTGCTCGCCGTCACGATCGACGGGACGCCGCTGGACGCGGCCGGACCGCAGCTGGTGCTGCCGCAGGACCGGTGCGGCGCCCGGCACATCAGCGGGATCACCGGTATCCGGGTCGACGGGGACTACCACTTCGGCGCCGCTGCCCCCGTCCCGTCCGACCGGGCGACGCTCGCGGCGAGCTGACGGGCCGCCGGCGCCCGCGCTCAGTAGCGGTCGATGTGCACGTTGGTCGACTTCACGCGCGCGGTGGCCTCCATGCCGACCTCAAGGCCGAGTTCGTCGACCGCCTCGCGGGTCAGCAGCGAGACCAGCCGGTGCGGCCCCGCCTGGATCTCCACCTGGGCGGCCACGTCGCCGAGCTTGATGGCGGTGACGATGCCGGGGAACGCGTTGCGCACGGAGGTGACCGACGTCTCCTCCTCTGCCGTCCCGCCCCCCTGGGCCAGCTCGACGGAGAACGCGGCCAGGTCCTGGCCGGCGATCAGCCGCCGCCCGGACTCGTCCCGGTGGGTGGCCATCCGGCCGGCGTCGGCCCAGCGGCGGGCGGTGTCGGGGCTCACGCCGAGGAGCCGGGCTGCCTGGCCGATCGTGTAGGACTGCATGCTGGTCACCATAAATCGAGAGATCGGCGGCCGGGCACCGGGGCGGGCTCCGGACGGGTCAACCGGTGTGCACGCGGGGGCGGCGGGCCCGGTCCGGCTCCGCCTCGCGCAGCACCTCGCGGGTGACCGGGGCGACCTCGCCCTGGCCGAAGAGGAAGAAGCGCAGGAAGTTGGCGAACGGGTTGCCCTCGGTCCACTCGAAGAAGATGTGCGGCGTACGCCCGGTCAGGTCCCGTACGTGCAGCAGCAGGGCGGCGAGACCGTTGGGGATGGAGGAGGACTCCACCGTCAGCACCCGGTAGCGGTTGTGCAGCACCTCGCCGCGCACCGTCAGACACGTCTCGAACTCCGAGGGGTCGCCCACCGTGACCTCGACGAAGACGAAGTCCTCCTGCTCGGGCATGTCGTTGTCGGTACGGATCTGCTCGATCTTGTCGCGGTACTCGGCCCGGTCGCGGTTGTCGGGCTCGTTGGCGATGAACCGGATCTTCCGGCTGGCCATGTCCCGGACGAACCGTTCCGCCATCGGGTCCATCGCCACGCTGGTCACCCGCAGCTCGAAGGAGCGGGCCAGCCGGGAGAGCAGCGAGACCAGCATGATGCCCGCGATGAAGCAGGCGCCGATCTTCACGCCGTCCGGGCGCTCGATGACGTTGGCGACCGTGGTGTACAGGAACACGGCGGAGATGACGCCGAAGCCGATGGTCCAGCCGCGCTGGCCGGCCTTGCGGGCGGCGATGGTCACCGCGATGGCGGCCGAGCTGATCAGCACCAGCACACCGGTCGCGTAGGCACCGCCCTGCTTGTCCACGTTGGCGTCGAACAGCCAGGTGACCAGGAAGGCGATCAGGATGAAGACGATGACCATCGGCCGCACCGCGCGGGCCCAGTGCGGGGCCATGCCGTACCGGGGGAGGTAGCGGGGCATCAGGTTGAGCAGGCCGGCCATGGCGGAGGCGCCCGCGAACCACAGGATGGCGATGGTCGAGACGTCGTACACCGTGCCGAAGGCGTTGCCCAGGTATTCGTGGGCGAGGAAGGCGAGAGCGCGGCCGTTGGCCTGGCCGCCGGGCTTGAACTCGGCGGCCGGGATGAGCAGCGTGGTGATGAAGCTGGTGGTGATCAGGAAGCAGCTCATGATCACGGCGGCGGTGGTGAGCAGCTTCTTGGTGTCCCGGATACGGCCCGCCGGGCGTTCCTCGGTGTCCCCGTCCTCGCCCTGGACGTGCGGCATCACGGCGACCCCGGTCTCGAAGCCGGACAGGCCGAGGGCGAGCTTGGGGAAGACGATCAGGGCCACGCCGATCATCACGAAGACGTTGCCGTGCTGGACCGTCAGGGCGTCGGCCCAGTCGGTGACCACGTGCTCGGCGGTCAGCACGTGCCACAGACCGGTGATCACCACGACGACGTTGAGCGCGAGGTAGATGCCGACCAGGGCGACCGCGACGCCCATGGCCTCCAGGAAGCCCTTGAGGAAGACCGCGCCGAGCAGCGCCACCAGGATCAGCGTGATGAGCATCTGGTGGCCGCCCAGTGTGCTGGTCAGATGCGGGTTCTCCACCAGGTGGGTGGAGGCGTCGGCGGCGGAGAGGGTGATGGTGATCAGGAAGTCGGTGGCCGCGAACCCCAGCAGGGTCAGCACGAACAGCTTGCCCTTCCAGAAGGACAGCAGCCGCTCCAGCATGGCGATCGAGCCCTGCCCGTGCGGGCTCTCCTGCGCCACCCGCCGGTACACCGGGAGGGCGCCCGCCAGGGTGACGACGATCAGCACGATGGTCGCCAGCGGGGAGAGCAGACCGGCCGCCAGGGCCGCGATGCCGGGCTGGTAGCCGAGGGTGGAGAAGTAGTCGACACCGGTCAGGCACATCACCCGCCACCAGCGCTGGCCCTGGTGCGGGGGTTTCGGCTCGGCGTGCGGACCGGTCAGACCACCCCGCTTGCCCATGTCGGAGAGCCCCTGCAGCATCCAGCCGCGCAGACGGCTGGGAGGGTGCTCGGTCGTGGCCATCGGCGTGCTCCAGGTGGTGCGGCTCGGCTGCCTGACGATCACTGCCCGCGGTCGCGCGGACAGCCGGACCAGCGTATGCGGAGAGTGATGCTCACCCCATTGATTAGCGGCTGGGGAGGCGTCAATCCTGCGTTAAGAATGGGCCGACGGAGGCTGCTGACGCACCGATAAGTGAAGGCCCGGAGCCTGCGTGGACATGGGGCGCGGTGTGCGGACGGCGCCGGGGGAGAGGGGGTCGGGGCTCCGGGAGCGGACACCGAGCGTCATCTCGGGGAAGATCGTCGGGCGGTCGTCCGCACGGTGTCCATGCTGCCTCGCGCGGGAGCGGTCCGCAGCCCAGCGCTCGGGAGGCCGGCGCACGGGAGGTCAGAGGCCGCGGATGTCCATGCGCCAGTGCCAGGCGTTGCGCCGGTGCACGGCCGTGAGGTCGGACTCCAGCGGGGAGGGCGGCACCGCGAGCACAGGGCAGCGCGCGTGGGCGAGGCACTGCCGGGAGACCCGGCCGGAGAAGGCCCGGCGCAGCCCCCGGCGGCCCGCGCCGACCACCAGCAGGTCGTCCTCGCGGTCCGCGACCGCCAGCAGCGCCCGGCCCGGGGTGCCGCGCACGATCACCGCGTGCAGCGGGAGGCCGGGGCCCACCTCGCCGAAGAGGTCGTCGAGCAGGGAGGTCAGCCGGTGTTCCGCCAGCCGCTGCCACTCCCCGGTCAGCGGGTCAGCGACGGGGGAGCGCCGGCCGGTCGGATCGCCGCCGGGCGGCGTCCAGGCCAGTACCGGCCACAGCTCGGCCGCGAGCCGGTGGGCGAGCGCGGTGGCCCGGCGCAGGACCGTGACGCTGCCCAGGGAGCCGCTCACACCGACGACCACCCGGCTGGCCAAGGGGGCGTCGTAACCGGACATCACTTCACGCTCCTCGGGGAGGGACCGCTCGCGCATCCTGGTTCCATCCCACCCCCGTCCGGCCGATTCGACCAGCCGGCGCCCCCTGCACCGGCTCCGGACGCGCGTCGGGGCCGGTGCGCACCGTGTGTGCGTCCGGCCCCTCTGTTCGTCGGGCGGCCTCGTGGGACCGCCTCGGGCGCTGCTCAGGCGGCGGTCATGAGCGCGCCGAGCGGGCGGTGGGGGGCGATGACCCGGCCGTCGGGCAGCAGCTCACCGGTGTCCTCGAAGAGCAGAACGCCGTTGCACAGCAGACTCCACCCCTGTTCCGGGTGGTGCGCCACGAGACGGGCCGACTCGCGGTCGGCGGACTCGGCTGGCGGGCAGGTCGGTTGATGCTGGCACATGGGCGGGATCTCTCGCTTTGTCGTGGTCATGTCCGTCCCCCGTGGTGAAACATCGGTCGGAATCCAGTGTTGCCCGCTGGGCGTCGTTCCGCAGGGATTTCGCAGCACCGCTCCTTACTCGTTCATGACGCGTCACTCTCGCGGACGGTTCAATCCAACCGCACTGTCCCTTTGGGTGGTTCGGTGTGACCGGAAAGGGCTAGTCCACTTGGGGGAGTAGCGGCTATTCGCTCGTAGGAGCGGGCAATTACTCGCACGAGCGAAATGTGTGGGGCTCACGGGAATGCGCGCGTCCCGGGCAGGAATCCGGCGTACCCGGAGAAAAGCCCGTACCCCGCTTCCGCGCCGGGAAGCGGGGTACGCGAGGGGTCCGGTCAGGCGGGTGAGCCGAGAAGGGGCACGGGAGTCGCACGATGGGTCAGCACCGGCAGCAACTCCGAGACCCGGTGGGGCCGGTGGGCCCGGATGCCGGGCGGAGCCGGGGCGAGCGGCACCAGGAGGTCGGTGGCCTCGGGGTGGCCCTCGGCCGGGTCGGCCGTCGGGTCGCCGTGCAGCCACAGGGTGAGCATGTACAGACCCGGCACCGACAGCAGGCGCGGCTGGTAGGGCTGGAGCAGCGCCTCGGCCTGCTGGAGCGCGCGCTCGGTGGACGGGACGTAGGGGCCCTCGAAGAAGTGCGAGAAGGCCCAGCCGTCCGGGGTGAGCACGGTGTCGGCCGCCGCCACCGGACGGTCGCCGGCCCGGATGACGAACCGCCAGCCCGTCAGTCGCGTCGCGGACAGGCCCTCGGGGGTGATGTGGTCCAGCACGTGCAGGGCGAGCGGGAGTTCGGGCGTGACCGGACCCTGCGCGGCACGCAGGGTGGGGGTGCGCGCCTCACGGACCGCGGTGGGGGAACCGAGGGCCGTGAGGACGGAGTGCAGTGCGGGCGCGGGCGCGGGGGGCACGTACAGCGGCATGGTGGGTCGCCTCTCGTTCGACAGGCGCGGCGGCGCGAGGAGGGTGGGGCGGGGCGGACGGCACTGTCTGCTCACAGGTGGAGGGCCGGGGGCGGCGGAGGTCCGGAGCGGACGCGAGTGCGACGGAGATCAGCCGGTCGTCGACCGACGGCCGGGAATGCGGCAAGAACGCGTCAGAAACCGGTACCGAGGCACCATCCTTCGGCCCTGTGGGCGAAGTTTATACGACACGTGTTCACCGGTTGTTTCGGCTATCCGATTCCACCGGTTGGGGCAAGGCGATATCCGGTCGCGGATACGTGTTGAACATCCCGATTTCCCGGCCGCGGGTGTCCGCTGACCTCGCCGGACCCGGCTCACGCGGTCGGCCGATTGTCGTCGGCGTTTTTCACGAGGCGATCAGGGCACCCGAAGATGCGTGATGCGGCATGCCTCGTGAATGTGCCGCAGGACACTTCCGTCAGAATAATGGGCGGCGAGGCCGGATGCGGCGTTATCGATCGCTTCCGCTGGGCATCATCCCAACCGATCCGGGAGCCCCGGCGGCCGGACCCTCGGGCCGCCCATCCGAGGAGGGACACTTCCATGGGGGAGAAGGTCGTGGCAGGCCCGTTCGACCTGTCCGATCGCCAGCGCTACCGCGAAAAGCTCCAGAAGTGCCTGGCGGGACTGGAGCGGCTGCTGGCCGAGAAACGGTTCGACCGTCCCAAGAACCTGATGGGACTGGAGATCGAATTGAATCTCGCCGGCCCCGACGGTATGCCGAGAATGCTGAACGGCGAGGTACTGGAGCGGATCGCCAGCCGCGATTTCCAGACCGAGCTCGCCATGTTCAATCTGGAGGTCAACATAGCCCCACATCGGCTGGGCGACCGGGTATTCGACCGGCTCGCGGAGGAGCTGCGCACCTCCCTCGCCTACGCCGACCGCAAGGCGGGCGAGGTGGACGCCGGAATCGTGATGACCGGCATCCTGCCCACGCTCGGCCGGGACGACCTGGTCTCGTCCAACCTCTCCGAGGTGGACCGGTACGCCCTCCTCAACGACCAGATCGTGGCCGCGCGCGGTGAGGACTTCCGGCTCGACATCGAGGGCGTGGAGCATCTGCGCTGCACGTCGCGCTCCATCGTCCCCGAGGCGGCCTGCACCTCCGTGCAGCTCCATCTCCAGGTGACGCCCGACCGGTTCGCCGACGTGTGGAACGCGGCGCAGGCGGCCTCGGCCGCGCAGATCGCGGTCGGCGCCAACTCGCCGTTCCTGTTCGGGCACGAGCTGTGGCGCGAGTCCCGGCCGCCGCTCTTCCTCCAGGCCACCGACACCCGCCCGCCCGAGCTCCAGGCCCAGGGCGTGCGGCCGCGCACCTGGTTCGGCGAGCGGTGGATCACTGGCGCCCTCGACCTGTTCGAGGAGAACCTGCGCTACTTCGCGCCCCTGCTGCCGATCTGCGACGACGAGGAGCCGCTGGAGATCATCGACGCCGGCGGTGTGCCCAAGCTGGCCGAACTGGTCCTGCACAACGGCACGGTGTACCGCTGGAACCGTCCCGTCTACGACATCGCCGACGGCGTACCCCACCTCCGGGTGGAGAACCGGGTGCTGCCCGCCGGGCCCACCATCACCGACGTGATCGCCAACGCGGCCTTCTACTACGGGCTGGTGCGCGCGCTCGCCGAGGAGTCCCGCCCGGTATGGTCCCGGCTGCCCTTCGAGGCCGCCGAGGCCAACTTCGACGCGGCCTGCCGGTACGGCATCGACGCCCGCTTCACCTGGCCCCGGCGCGGCCGCTACGGCGGTACGGCCGAGGTCGACGCGGTCACCCTGGTCCGCGACGAGCTGCTTCCCATGGCCGCCGCGGGGCTGGACGCGTGGGGGATCGAGGCGGCCGACCGGGACTTCTACCTCGGGGTCATCGAGGAGCGGTGCCGCAAGCGGGTCAACGGCGCCTCTTGGCAGGCGGCCACCTTCCACCGGGCGCTGGAGAAGGGACACAGCCGTCAGGAGGCGCTCGCCGCGACGACGCGCCGGTACGCCGAGCTGATGCACGCCGGGGAACCGGTGCACACCTGGCCGGTGGGGCTGCCGGAGCCGGTGCCGCTGGGCTGAGGACGCTTTCGCGGGCACGGCCGTACGCGGGTCTCCGCGTGCGGCCGTGCCGTGTGCCACCCGGTGCGCGGGTGGGCCGGGTCCTTCTGCGATCCTTTGCCCGAACGCAGGCGCGCGGGGGCAGGTCGAGCCGCCCGGCGCCCGGAACGCGGGTGGAGGCGGAACCGGTGGCCGAGTCCATGGCATGGCAGCAGCCCTCCCGGCGGATGCTGCGGGACGAGACGCTGATCGTGCTGGCGCTCTCGCTCGGGGCGAGCGGGGTGTCCGCGCTCATCAGCTTCATCGGCTCGGTCACCAAGCCCGGAGGGCTCAAGGACCAGGCGGCCACGCTCAACGCCTCGGCCGCGCCCGGCCGGCCCTGGCTCGACCTGGCCTGGCAGCTGTTCGGGATCGCGTCCGCGCTGGTGCCGGTGGTGCTGGTCGCGTATCTGCTGTGCCGGGAGGGCGAGAGCCTGCGCGTGATCGGCTTCGACCGGGGGCGGCCCTGGTCCGACCTGGCACGGGGTGCCGCCGTCGCCGCCGTGATCGGCAGTACCGGGATCGCCTTCTACCTGGCGGCACGCGGACTCGGCTTCAACCTCACCGTGGTGCCCGAGGCGCTGCCCGACGTGTGGTGGAAGTACCCGGTGCTGGTGCTGTCCGCGGTGCAGAACGCGGTGCTCGAAGAGGTCATCGTCGTCGGCTATCTGCTGCGCAGGCTGGGCCAGTTGGGCTGGAGCCCGGGGACCGCGCTGGTGGCCAGCGCGGTCCTGCGGGGCTCGTACCACCTCTACCAGGGCATCGGCGGCTTCATCGGCAACCTGGTGATGGGCGTGGTCTTCGTCTGGCTCTACCGCCGCTGGGGCCGCGTCGGCCCGCTGGTCGTCGCCCACTCCTTGCTCGACATCGGCGCCTTCGTGGGGTACGCGCTGCTGGCGGGCAAGGTGGGCTGGCTGCCGACTCCCTGAACTAGGCGAGGAGTTCGCCGTCGATGACGGTGACCGCGCGGCCCCGGAGGAGGGTTCGGGTGCCGCGCAGGCCGGTGTGGATCAGGCCGGTGCGGCGGGACGCCTGGAGGCCGGTGAGGTCGTCGCGGTCCAGGCGGGCGGACCAGTAGGGGGCGAGCGCGGTGTGGGCGCTGCCGGTCACCGGGTCCTCGTCGATGCCGACGTTGGGGAAGAAGCAGCGGGAGACGTAGTCCGAGCCCAGGGTGGGGTCCTCGGCGCGGGCGGTCACGATCACGCCCCGGCTGGAGCAGCCGCCGAGTTCCCGGTGGTCCGGGGTCAGCTCCAGCACGGTCTTCTCGTCGGCCAGTTCCACCAGCAGGTCACCGACGTCCGGCCCGGTGTCGAACACGGCCACCGGCTCCGCGCCCAGCGCGTCGGCGAGCCCCGCCGGGGCCGCGACCTCGGTCAGCGGGGCGGTGGGGAAGTCCAGCGTGATCTCCCCGTCCTCGTGCGGCGTCGCGATGACGACCCCGCTGCGGGTGGCGAACCGTACGAGGCCCTCATGGGTGCCGGTGGCGTACAGCACGTGCGCGGTGGCCAGCGTGGCGTGCCCGCACATCGCCACCTCCGTGACCGGGGTGAACCACCGCAGCGCCCAGTCCGCTTCCCCGCCCTCGGGCAGCCGGTGGGCGAAGGCCGTCTCGGAGTGGTTGACCTCGGCGGCCACCCGCTGGAGCCAGTCGTCGTCCGGGAACGGGTCGTCCAGGAGCAGGACCCCGGCGGGGTTCCCGGTGAAGGGGCGGTCGGCGAAGGCGTCGACGATTCGGATGCGCATGCGCAGACCCTAGGCGGTCCGACGTCCCTGCGGCCAAGGCCAGTTGAGCGGGAGTGGCCTTGGCCAGGCGGGACTTTCCGGACACGGCCTAGGGAGCCAGCGGGAGCTGCCGCTTGTGTTCGGTGTGCCGGTAGCGGGTGACGATCGTGGTGTAGGCGGGGTCGGAGACCGGCTTGCCTTCCAGGAGGTCGTCGATGTCGTCGTAGGTGACGCCGAGGGCGGTCTCGTCGGCCTTGCCGGGGTCGAGGGTCTCGAGGTCGGCGGTGGGGGTCTTCCAGATCAGCTCGGCGGGGGCGCCGAGGGCCTCGGCCACCGCGCGGACCCGGCGCTTGGTGAGGCCGGTGAGGGGGACGACGTCGGCCGCGCCGTCGCCGTACTTGGTGAAGAAGCCGGAGACCGCCTCCGCCGCGTGGTCGGTGCCGACGACCAGGCCGTCCTGGGCGCCGGCCACCGCGTACTGGGCGATCATGCGCTGGCGGGCCTTGATGTTGCCCTGCACGAAGTCCTGGTGGTGCGCGTCGCGGAAGTCGATGCCGCCGGCCACGACCGCGTCCAGCGCGGCGTCGCTCGCGGGGCGGATGTCGACGGTCAGGGTGCGGTCGGGGCGGATGAAGCCGAGCGCGAGCTGGGCGTCGGCCTCGTCGGCCTGGACGCCGTACGGCAGCCGCATCGCGTAGAAGGTCGCCTCGTGGCCGGCCGCGCGGGCCCGCTCGACGGCGAGCTGGCACAGGCGGCCCGCCGTGGTCGAGTCCACCCCGCCGCTGATCCCGAGCACCAGGGAACGCAGGCCCGTGGAGGTCAGGCGCTCGGCGAGGAAGGCGGTCCGGCGCTCGATCTCCCGCTCCGCGTCGAAGGACTCGGGCACCTGGAGCTCGCGGGCGATCTCCATCTGCTGCGGCGTGGGGGCCAGGTCGGTCATGCTGCTCGTTCCTCACACTTCGGCGGCGGCCCTCACCTGCGGGCCGCTGCCATTCTGGCAAACGCCGGGCGGGCCGGTACGCGACGGGTCACGCGTCCCGCGCCGCGCGCTCCACGCGTGCCCGGTGCACCACCCACCAGACGGGGTCGTCCGACGGCATGCTGGTGTTCTCCCGGTCCATCCCGGTCGCGCCGTCCACCAGTTCCCGGACGATGTCCGCGTGCCCGGCGTGCCGCTGGGTGTCGGCGAGGACGCGTACGACGGCGTGGTGCAGGGTCATCTCGTCCCGGCCGCTCGGCCACCAGGGCACCCGGCCGACGGTGTCCAGCGGGAGCGCCTCGATCGTCGCGTCCGCGTGCGCCCAGGCGCGCCGGTACAGCTCCACGATGTCCGCGCGCGACTCCTCGGCGCCGGCCCACATGTCCGCGTTGACCTCGGCGCCCTCCGCGAGCCACGGCAACGGCTCGGCCGAGGGCCGTCCGAAGGTGTCCCCGAGATACCCCAGTTCGACCCCGGCCGCGTGCTTCACCAGCCCCAGCAGGTTGGTGCCGGTCGGGGTGAGGGGGCGCCGGGCGTCGTACTCCGAGAGCCCGTCGAGCTTCCAGAGCAGTGCTTCCCGGGCGGACCGCAGATAGCGGAGCAGGTCGGCCTTGGGATCAAGGGTGGTCATGGGGTGGGTCCGTCCCGCTGGTCGTCGGCCGGGGTCTCCCGGCGGTGGATGGTCAGGCGGTGCGCACTACAGCGGGACCAGCAGGCAGAACTCGTTGCCCTCCGGGTCGGTGAGGACGGTCCAGGAGACGTCGCCCTGGCCGAAGTCGAGGTCGGTGGCGCCCAGCGCGCGGAGGCGGGCGGCCTCGGCGGCCTGGTCGTCGCCGGGGTAGGGGCGGAGGTCGAAGTGGACGCGGTTCAGGCCGGTCTTCGCGTCCGGGGTGCGGATGAACTCCAGGTAGGGGCCGACGGCCTTGGCGGAGCGGAGGCGGGCGACGTCGTCGGTGACCTCGTGCACGTTCCAGTCCATCGCCTCGCCCCAGAACCGGGCCATGGCGCGCGGGTCCGCGCAGTCGACGACCACCGCGGCCACGGGGCCGGTGTCCCGGTACAGCTCCCGGGGCTCCAGCACGCAGAACTCGTTGCCCTCCGGGTCTGCGAGGACGGTCCAGGGGACGTCGCCCTGGCCGATGTCGACGGGCGTGGCACCCAACTCCCGCAGCCGGGACACCAGTTCCGCCTGGTGGGCCTCGGAGGTGGTGGCGAGGTCGAGATGGACGCGGTTCTTCACCGTCTTGGGGACCGGGACGGTGAGCACGTCGATGCAGACGGCCTCGGGGGAGGGGTACGTGACGCCCCCGGGCTCGACATTCGTCTCGTCGGCCGTGTCCCCTGTGACCTCCCACCCGAGCGCCTCCGCCCAGAACCGCCCGAGCGCCGACTTGTCCGCGGCCTTCATCGAGATCTGCACCAGACGTGTCGTCATGCGGGGGATCGTATGCCGGTGCGGCGAAGGGCGGCCAGCGCGTTTCCCGGTGTCGTGTGCCGGCGCTTCGGTGAGGCGCTCTACCCGCGGACGGCCGAGACGAGTCCGCCGGGACGTTCCTCGCGCTGCGGCGGGGTGGTGATCGGGCGGCCGTAGGCGGCAGCGCGCTCGCGCAGGGTGTGGCTGTCGGCCTTCCAGCCGTGCCCGGCCAGCCAGCCCACCGGGTCGTCGGGCATCTCCGAGACCCACAGGGAGGCGGCCGACCCCGGCACCGCGTCCGCACCGAAGCGCTCGATCACGCCACGCGAGCCCAGTGTCAGCCCCATCCGGCTGCCTGCCGCCGACCGCGCGCCGATCCGGGCCAGCAGCAGTTCCACCGCGTCCTCGGGCAGATAGATCAGCAGTCCCTCGGCGATCCACACGGTCGGCGCCGCCGGGTCGTGCCCCGCGGCGGCCAGCGCCTCCGGCCAGTCCTCGCGCAGATCCACCGCGACGGTGATCCGCTCGCAGCGTGGGACGGCGCCCTCCTGGCGCAGCACCGAAGCCTTGAAGTCCAGGGGTGTGGCGGTGTCGACCTCGAACAGCCGGGTGCCCTCGGGCCAGTCGATCCGGAAGGCCCGGCTGTCCATGCCGGCGCCGAGCAGCACGACCTGCCGGACTCCGGACGCGGAGGCCTCCTCCAACAGGTCGTCGAGGAACTTGGTCCTGATGACGATGGAGAACGACACGGCCAGCCGGCGGCGGCGCGCGGCCTCGTCGTCGTGCGGCGGCGGCGAGGAGGGCCACAGGCCACCGGCGGTGGCGAAGGCCCGTGCCAGCGGGTCGCGGAACAGGGCGTTCTCCCGCTCGCTCTCCAGCGCCCGCACCTTGGCCACCCCCACCGCCGTGGCCCACACTCCCGACGGCCGCACCCGCTCCTGTTCGTCAGTCACCTCGCCAGCGTAGGCGGAGCCGCCCGCGCCCTCCGCCTCCGGTCCACCTGCCGGTGGCCACCGGTCCCTTTCTTCGCCGAGGGGCTTGTCGGTGAGTGAGTTAGCGATATATCGTTGACGTGTCGCGTAAGGAACGCGATCGGATGTGATGGATCGACGACAGAACGGAGTGATCGTCATGCACGGTCATGGATTTCACCGAGGGCACTGGGGTGCCGGTCCGGGTGGGCATGGTCGGCCGGGGTTCGAGGGGGAGCGGGGGGCGTTCGGGCCCTTCGGGCCGGGGGGACCTGGGTTCGGCGGGCCGATGTTCGGCGGGCCCGGGTTCGGGGGTGGTCGTGGGCGCGGTGGGCCGAGGGGGAGGGCGCGGCGCGGTGACGTGCGGGCCTCGATCCTGGCGTTGCTCAAGGACCGCCCGATGCACGGCTACGAGATGATCCAGGAGATCGCCGAGCGCAGTGGCGGCGCGTGGAAGCCGAGCCCCGGCTCGGTCTACCCCACGCTGCAGCTGCTGGAGGACGAGAGCCTGATCGCCAGCGCGAGCGAGGGCGGCAAGAAGCTGTTCGCGCTCACCGAGGCCGGCCGTACCGCCGCCGAGGAGGGGCCGGACGCCCCCTGGGAGGAAGCCACGCGAGGTGTCGACTGGGAGGCGCTCAGCGAGATCCGTCAGGCCGGGTCCGGTCTGATGGAAGCCTTCGGGCAGGTCTGGAAGACCGGCACCAAGGAGCAGCGGGAGAAGGCGCTGGCCGTCCTCAACGACGCCCGCAAGAAGCTGTACCTCATCCTCGCCGACGAGGACTGAGCCCTGGCCGGCGAGTGCCGGGGCTCAGGCCGCCGGCACCCGGCGTATCACCGCCGCGTCGAACAGGTCCCACGCCCGGGGGAAGGGGCCCTCGTCGTGGCAGTGCCAGGCGTCCCAGAACAGGTCGGCGGGCAGTGCGTCCCCCGGGGCGTACACCCGGTAGACGTACTGCTTGCCGTCGACCGCCGGCAGGCCGACCAGCCAGCACGGGCATCCTTCCTCCACTTCATGTGAGACGTGTGGGGGAGCCGTGTGGTTGCGCCGGAGCGCGTCACGGACCCGGCGCGCCCCCGGGAAGGGAGGCGCGGCCTCATCCGTGAGGAGGAGACGGCGTACGCCGGTCTCCACTCTGCGTGGGACGCGCGAATGGTTCTGCTCGCGGATGTGAAGGGACCGCCGTGACTGATGGGGTGGGAGCGTGGAACCCCGTACAGCCGGTCGGACCGCACCCGACGAGGGCGGCGCCGGCGCTCCGGACGACACCGGACTCGACGCGACGCTCGCCGCGGTCGTCGCCGGTGCGCGCCGCCGCGCCGTGCGGGACGGCGACCGGCAGATCGACACCGCCCACCTGCTGCACTCGCTCCTGGACGCGGACCCCGAGGCCCGCTCCGCCATCGGCCCCCAACTGATCCGGCTGCTCGGCTACTTGGTGCAGCGCAGTATCGGCTACGGGCTCGGCTGGCAACGGGTGGCGGAGGGCGGCGGCACACCGGGTGCCGTGCCCAGACCCGTGCGGGGCGACGGCACCTTCGAGGGGCCCGAGCGCTGGTCGCCCCTCGCGGCCGAGGCCATGCGGGAGGCCCGGCGCCGCGCAACGCGCCGGGGCGGGCACCACGCCGGCGGCCTCGATCTGCTCGCCGCCCTGGCCACCGACCCGCGCTCCCGCGCCGTCGAGGTGCTGGAGCACGCCGGAATCCCGGCGGGCGTCCTGGCCGCCGGGAAGGCGCCGCGCGGAGCGGGCGGCTGAGCCTCGTCCACCTGCTGAGACAGGTGTCAACAGGGGTGAAGCTCATGTCATCGCCTGTCATCATGTGCGCGTGCGTACGTCCGGAAACAGTGGGAGCGGCCGGAGCGCCGGCCTGGGCCTCGCGCTGGTCTCGGCCCTGGCCTTCGGCGGGTCGGGAGTCGCGGCCAAGCCGCTGATCGAGGCGGGCCTGGACCCGCTGCACGTCGTCTGGCTCCGGGCGACCGGCGCCGCCCTGGTGATGCTGCCCCTCGCCGTACGGCACCGCGCGCTGCTCCGGCACCGCCCGGCGCTGCTCGCCGGGTTCGGGCTGCTCGCGGTGGCCGGGGTGCAGGCGTGCTACTTCGCCGCGCTCTCCCGTATCCCGGTCGGGGTCGCGCTGCTGATCGAGTATCTGGCCCCGGCGCTGGTGCTGGGCTGGGTGCGGTTCGTGCAGCGGCGGCCGGTGACCAGGGCGGCCGCGCTCGGTGTGGTCCTCGCGGCCGGCGGGCTCGCCTGCGTGGTCGAGGTGTGGTCCGGGCTGCGCTTCGACGCGCTCGGCCTCTTGCTCGCGCTCGGGGCCGCCTGCTGCCAGGTCGGCTACTTCGTCCTGTCCGACTCGGGCGGCGACGCGGGGGAGCGGGCCCCCGATCCGCTCGGCGTGATCGCGTACGGCCTGCTGGTCGGCGCCGCCGTGCTCACCCTCGTCGCGCGGCCCTGGACCATGGACCGCTCGGTGCTGACCGGCACCGCGCACCTCGACGGCACCCCGGTGCCCGCGCTCGCGCTGCTCGTCTGGATCGTGCTCGTGGCCACGGTCGCCGCCTACGTCACCGGGGTGCTGTCGGTACGGCGGCTGTCGCCGCAGGTCGCCGGGGTCGTCGCGTGCCTGGAGGCGGTCATCGCCACGGTGCTGGCCTGGGTACTGCTCGGCGAGCATCTGTCGCTGCCCCAGGTGGCCGGCGGCGCGGTCGTCCTCCTCGGGGCGTTCATCGCGCAGTCCTCGGCGCCGGCCGGGGGTACCCCCGCCCCGGCCGCGGAGGGCGGTGCGGAACGGGAGCTGTCGGCGCGGGGGACCGCCGCCTAGGTCGTGTCCGGAAAGTGGCGCCGTTTGCCCGGAGGGCAGGGCTCGCGGCGTCTGGTGCGTGCGCTCGCAAGGCGGAGGGTCGTCCTCGTACTGGGCGTACGAGGACGATCCCGACAACGCCGCTGGGGGTCCCCCCTGCTCGCAGAGCTTGGGGGAACGTGCCAGGCGTCGCGAGCCAGGCGGGACTTTCCGGACACGGCCTAGGGGATCACTTCGTCAACTCGGTGAGGTAGCCCGGCAGTTCGGTGCCGGGTGCCAGGTCGGGGTCGGCGAGCGGGGCCGCGTAGGTCTTCTGTACGGGGACGACTCCGGCCCAGTACGGCAGGGTGAGGTCCTCCGGCTCGTCGCCGACGCCGCCGGTGCGGGCCTTGGCCGAGACCTCCTCCAGGTCCAGCCGGATCACGGCGGTCGCCGCCAGTTCCTTGCGGTTGGCGGGGCGGGAGTCGGCCGAGCGGCCCGGCACCACCTGATCCACTATGGCGTCCAGCGCGACCCGGCGTTCCTCGGGGTCGGTGACCTCGTGGGCTACGCCGTGCACCACCACCGAGCGGTAGTTGATCGAGTGGTGGAAGGCGGAGCGGGCCAGCACCAGCCCGTCGACATGGGTGACCGTCAGGCACACCGGGAGCCCCGGATCGGCGGCGCCGGTCATCCGCAGCGGGCGCGACCCCGTCGACCCGTGCACGTACAGCCGCTCGCCGACCCGGCCGTACAGCGTGGGCAGCACCACGGGGGCGCCGTCGCGGACGAAGCCGAGGTGGCAGAGGTAGCCCTCGTCGAGGATCGCGTGCACCGTTTCCCGGTCGTACGACGCCCGCTGCGGGGCCCTGGTGGGCACGGTGCGGTCGGTCGGTGCGTAGTCGGCCTGCGGCGCTGCCTGTCCGGTGCCCTGCATGGCGGCCCTCCCTGGACTGCTGGATTGCACTAGTGCATAATTATGTTTGTGCTAGGAGAGTATCCGATTCAGGGGCGTGGCGCAGCGGAGATCGCGGCCAGCGTCGAACACGCGGTCGGCTCGGGCGAGCTGCTGCCGGGGCAATCGCTGCCGCCCATGCGGGAGTTGGCGGCCCGGCTCGACGTCAATCCCAATACGGTCGCGGCCGCCTACCGCACCCTGCGCGAGCGCGGGGTGATCGAGACCGCCGGCCGCCGGGGCAGCAGGGTCCGCCCCAAGCCCGCCACCACCGGCCGCGACGAACTGCGTCTCGACGTGCCCGAGGGCGCGCGCGACCTGTCCACCGGCAACCCCGACCCGGCGCTGCTCCCCGCCCTCGGCCCGGCGTTCGCGGAAGCCGCCGCCCGCGCGGACCGCGCCCCGGCGCTCTACGGCGACGACCCGGCCGACCCGGACCTCGTCCGCGCCGCCCGCTCCGCGCTGGACGCGGACGGCGTCCCCGCCGGGCCGCTCACCCTCACCTCGGGCTCGCTCGACGCCATCGAGCGTGTCCTCGCCGCGCATCTGCGCCCCGGCGACGCGGTCGCCGTGGAGGACCCCGGCTGGGGGAGCGTGCTGGACCTGATCCCGGCGCTCGGGCTGCGGCCCGTCCCCGTCGGCGTGGACGACGAGGGCCCGCTGCCCGCCGAGCTGGACGCCGCCCTGCGCGCCGGTGCCCGCGCGCTGCTCGTCACCACCCGCGCCCAGAACCCCACCGGCGCCTCGGTGAGCGCCGGCCGCGCCCGTGAACTGCGTGCCGTGCTGCGCGAGCACCCCGGCACCGTGCTGATCGAGGACGACCACGGCCACGGCTTCGTCGACCTCCCGGCCCACCCCCTGGCGGGCGCCACCCCGCACTGGGCCTTCGTCCGCTCCGTCTCCAAGACCTACGGCCCCGACCTCCGGCTCGCCGTCCTCGCCGGGGACACCCGCACCGTCGACCTGGTGCGCGGACGCCAGCGGCTCGGTCCCGGCTGGGTGAGCCATCTGCTCCAGCGCGCCGTGGCCCGCCTCTGGGCCGACAGCGCGGTGGGCCCCGAGGCGGCCGCGTCCTACAGCACGCGCCGTGGGCGGCTGCTCGACGCCCTCGCCGAGCGCGGCGTCACGGCCTGCGGCCGCAGCGGCATGAACGTCTGGGTCCCGGTCCCCGACGAGACCGGCGCCGTCGCCCGCCTCCTCCAGTCCGGCTGGGCCGTGGCCCCCGGCGCCCGCTTCCGCCTGGACTCCCCGCCCGCGATCCGCATCACAGTCTCCCCGTTGGCCGAGGCGGACATCGCCCCGCTGGCCGACGCGGTGGCGGCGGCGGTACGGCCCTCTCTGGCGCGGTCGTACGGGTAGGCGCCGCGGTGACGGGGGTCAGCCCTTGCGCCTGACCTGCGTCAGCGCCGCACCCGCGATGACGATCGCCGCGCCCACCGGGGTGGTCCAGCGGAGGGACTCGCCGAGGATGGTCACTCCGGCGACCGTGGCGATGACCGGGACGAAGTAGGTGACCATCTGGGCCGTGGTGGGGCCGACCTCGGCGACGAGGCCGTACTGGATGAGCATCGCCACGCCGGTGCCGAGGGCGCCCAGCGCGGCGATCGCCAGCAGGGGCACCACCGGGAAGCTCATGGGGACAGAGGTGAACAGCGGTGTGACCAGGGCGAGTTGCAGGGTGGCGAGGAGGAGCTGCGCCCCCGTCATCGAGAGGTGGGAGTCGGTCGTGCCGGCCAGGGTGCGGCGGACGTAGATCCAGCCGACCGGGTAGCTCAGGGAGGCGAGGAGCGCCAGGGCGGTGCCCCGGGCGTCCAGGCCGTGGAAGCCCTGCCAGGCGCCGAGCACCGTCAGCACGCCGAGGAAGCCGAGGCCGAGTCCGGCGACGCGGATGCGGGTGGGGCGGTCCTCGGAGAGGGCGACCAGGGAGAAGGCCATGCCCCACAGCGGGGAGGTGGCGTTGCAGATGCCGGCCAGCGTGGAGGGGATCGTCAGCTCGGCGAAGGCGAAGAGGGAGAAGGGCAGGGCGTTCAGGAAGAACGCGGCGACCGTCAGATGGGCCCAGGTGCGTGCGCCGCGCGGCAGCCGCTCGCGCTTCACGGCCATGGCCGCCACGAGCACCAGCGTGCCGAACAGCAGGCGGCCCAGGGTGACTTGGAAGGGAGCGTAGGCGTCGGTGCCGACCTTGATCAGGAGGAAGCTGAAGCCCCAGATCAGGGACAGCAGACCGAAGCGCAGCCGCCAGTCGAGCAGGCGGGGCGGGCGCGCGGGGGCCGGGGCGGAAGTGGCGGCGGGGGACGGGGTCCGGGGCGGGATGACCGTGCTCATGCCGTCAAAGATGCTGGACGCAACTTCGTAGCACAATCGAGAATGTAAGCGCGGTACCGTTTAGGATCGCTTACATGTTGAACCTGGAGCGCCTGCGCACCCTGCACGCCTTCGCCCGGCACGGCTCGGTGAGCGCCGCCGCCGAGGCGCTGCACGTGACCACCTCCGCGGTGTCCCAGCAGCTCGGCAAGCTGGAGCGCGAGGCCGGACAGCGGCTGCTCGCCAAGAACGGGCGCGGCGTACGCCTCACCGACGCCGGACGCCTGCTGTCCGAGCACGCGGCCCGCATCCTCTCCCAGGTCGAGCTGGCCCAGTCCGACCTGGAGGCACACCGGGGCCAGGTCGCCGGGGAGCTGAGGATGTCCGCGTTCCCCACCGCCGCCCGCGGCCTCTTCCCGGCCGCGCTCGCCGACCTGCGGACCCGGCACCCCGCCCTGCGGCTCCGCTCCTGCGAACTGGAGCCGGAACTCGGCGTCGCCGGGGTCGCGCGCGGCGACCTGGACCTCGCGGTCGTCCTCGACTGGTACAACAAGCCGATGCCGGTGCCGGACGGCCTGGTCAAGGAACCCCTGCTGGACGACCCCGCCGAGGTCGCCCTGCCCGCCGGGCACCCGCTGGCGGGCCGGGACGAGGTCGACCTCGCGGAGTTCGCCGGGGACGAGTGGATCACCTGGGGCGAGGGGGAGTTCTGCCACGAGTGGCTGCTGTTCACCCTGCGCTCCAAGGGCGTCGAACCCCTCGTCGGCCACCGCGCGGGCGAGACCCACACCCAACTGGCCCTGGTCGCCGCCGGACTCGGGGTCTGCATCGCGCCCCTGCTGGGCCGCGACCCCGTCCCGCCCGGTGTCGCCCTGGTCCCGCTCAAGCAGCGGGTACGGCGGCACGTCTACGTGCTGTGGCGCGCGGACGCCGACCGGCGGCCCTCGATCCGGGCCGCCGTGGACGCCCTGCGCGCGGCGGCCGCGCGGCTCGGCTGACTCCTCAACGCCCGCTGAGTTTGCGGAAGTCCCAGGACACGACCTTCTCCGGGGTCAGCCGGGCCCAGGCGTGCCGGCCGTCGTGCGGCATCTCGTCCATGCCGAAGTTCTTCCGCGCGAACAGCGTCTCCGCCGTGTCGAGTTCGGCGCACAGTTCCCCGGTGCGCGGCACCTCGCCCACGAACTCCACCCGCCCGGACAGCTCCGCCCCGCGCAACTGGTCGTACTCCTCACCGGAGTCGACGACCACGGCCACCCGCGCGTCGTGCCGGAGCTGGGTCCAACGCCTGCTGCGCACCACGGAGTAGAGCCACAGCGAGGTGCCGTCCCAGACGAACCACAGCGCGCTCACGTGCGGGGTGCCGTCCGCCGAGACGGTCGCCACCCGGCAGGTGCGCTGACTGGTCAGGAACTCGTCCAGCTCACCCGGGGTCATCATGATCTTCCGGCCCCGGCGCTGCTGCGTGACGGTCATGCGGCCCCCCCCCTTTCCGGTCAGGCCAGCTTGATCTCGTCGCCGGACACGCTGATCTTCTGCTCCGGCAGCGGAGCCGTGGCCGGCCCCTGTTTCACGCTGCCGTCCGCCACCGAGAAGTGGCTGTTGTGACACGGGCAGACGATCACCCCGTCGGCGACGCTCCCCACCGCGCAGCCCTGGTGCGTGCACTTGGCGGAGAACGCCTTGTACGTGCCCGCGCTGGGCTGGGTGACCACCACGCCCGCGTCCTTGAAGATCTTGCCGCCGCCCTCGGGGATGTCGGCCGTCCTGGCGAGGGAGTCCCCGGCGGAACCGGAGCCGGCCGCGTCCGAGCCGCCGTCGTCTCCCGAACCGCACGCGGCCAGCGCCACGGTGAGGCCGGCCGCTCCCGCCGCCGCGATCACGGTACGCCGGTCCGGTCCGGCGGTGGGTCGGGGCGTTGCGCTGGTCATGGGGCGTTTCCTTCCGCCGGGGTGAACGTTCTTGATCCGTCCAGGGGTACGGCCCCGTGGCACCTGACGTTCACCGACGGCCCCGATCCTCGCCGCCGGGGCATGAGGACGGCGTAAGCGCCGGGCCCGGCTCAACTCCCGGCGAGCGGTGCCCAGGTGTGCACCCAGGCCAGCAACTCCGGTGTGTGCAGGGCCGTTACCCACAGGTCGGCCCGGTGGACGTCGTCCCCGTCCGGCCGGGGGCCGACGCCCAGGACGCGCAGCCGGGCACGGCGGGCCGACTCCACGCCGGTCAGCGAGTCCTCGACGGCCAGCGCCTCCTCCGCGCCCACTCCGCACAGCTTCGCCGCCGTCTCGTACACGTCCGGCCACGGCTTGGGGCGGACGGTGCCGGTGTCGCCGGCCGGGGTCGCGGAGGGGACCACGATGTGCTCGAAGTGGGCGCGCAGACCGGCCCGTTCGAGGCTCGCCTCCACCACCTCCGAGGGGCAGTTGCTGGCCACGGCGAGGGGGAGCCTCCCGGAGAGCAGCCGGACGAGTTCGACGGCGCCCGGCATCGTCACCGGGTCGTCCGCGACGAGGTCGAGGAAGTGGTGCAGGAGGGCCGCCGTCAGGTCGGGGGTCAGCTCCGGTTTGTGCACCGCCTCGGCCATCAGCCGCCCGCAGTCGGCGTAGTGCACCCCCTTGGCCTGGTCGGCGAAGCCGGGCGGAGCCTGGAGGCCGAAGCCCCGGAAGGCCCGGACCCGGGCCTCCTGCCAGTGGCGTTCGCTGTCCATCAGCGTGCCGTCGCAGTCGAAGACGACGGCCCTGGGGGACCAGCCCAGCAGATGATGGCCCGTGGTGGACACAATGACCTCCCTGTAACGGGCATTCCCGGCATAGCTCGGGAAACGGAAACATCGTGGCGGCTACGTTATTTGCGTGCCCAGAGTGAGGAAATGACTACAAAGAGTTATCGACGGTGGGGGGTTTCGGGGTGTATGTGCACCCAGGGCGGCCAGAGGCGGGTGAGGTCACCGGGTCCTTCAACGGCATTGTGCGAAAGCACAGTTGAGGAGCAATCACGTCAGGCCCGCCCCCGATGCACGGAGGCCGCCGTTCCGCCGGCGAAGCACCGAAACGGTGGGGTTGCGCACCCTTTACCACTCGCCAGCGTTCATCCTCGAAAGAAAAGCGCAATTACCGCGCGAGTGTGGTTGCCGCTTGCTCCCGGCGCACGCGGGCGCACTAGATTCTTCGGCGTCGGGAACGTTGAGCGAGGGTGGACGGGACGTTGCAGGAACGCGCCAGGGCAACGCGCCGCTCACTCCTGGAGGCAGCCGCCTCCCTCTTCGCCGAACGCGGGTACGCGGGCACCAGCGTCAACGACATAAGCAGCAGGTCGGGGCGGACGAGCGGTGCCGTGTACTTCCACTACGCGAGCAAGGAGGGCATCGCCCTCGCGGTCGTCCAGGATCGTTTCGCCACCTGGCCCGAACTCACCGACCGGTATACGAACGACAAGGTCCCGCCGATGGACCGGCTCGTCGCGCTGAGCTACGACATCGCCAAGGCCCTCGCCGAGGACCCCGTGACGCGCGGGGGCGCCAGGCTGTGGGCGGAGCGCGAGGTCATCAACGCCACGCTGCCGGACCCGTTCGCCCTCTGGACCGCCGCCACCACCCGCCTGCTGGCCCAGGCCCGCGCCACCGGCCAGCTGGCCCCGCACATCCGGCCCGCCCCCACCGCCCGCGCCCTGGTGCGCGCCTTCTTCGGCCTCTGCTCGCTGACCGAGGCGCTGGAGGGCACCGCCACCATCACCGCCCGCCTGGCCGAGTGGTGGCACCTCACCCTGCCGTCCCTCCAGGCGGCACCGGAGCGCTGAGGCGGACCGGCAACTCCCGCACACTGTTGCCCACGAAGCTGGCGTGACGCGGCAAGTCCTGCTCCGGCAAGGCGAGTTCGAGGTCCGGGAACCGGGCGAACAGCCGCTCCAGTGCGACCGTCGCCTCCAGTCGGGCCAGCGGAGCGCCCAGGCAGTAGTGGGCGCCATGCCCCAGCGACAGATGGCGCACCGCGTCGGCGCGGGCCGGGCGGGTCACGTCGAAGCGGTCGGCGTCCGGGCCGTGCGCCGCCCTGTCGCGTCCGGCGGCGGAGTAGCCGGCCAGGACCGGGGTGCCCGCCGGGATCGTCGTACCGTCGACGTCGAGGTCCCGTACCGGGTAGCGGAACGGGAAGTAGCTCACCGGTGAGTCCCAGCGCAGGATCTCCTCCACCACGTCGGCCCAGCTCGCGGCCCCGGAGCGGACCAGGGCGAGCTGGTCGCGGTGGGCGCACAGGGCCCGCACGGCGTTGGTGATCAGGTTCAGGGTGGTCTCGTGCCCGGCCACGATCAGCAGGACCATCGTGCCGATCAGCTCCTCCTGTCCGAGCCGGTCGCCGCCCTCGTCGCGGGCGGCGATGAGGGCACTGGTCAGGTCGTCGCCGGGGTGCGCGGCCCTGCTCATGGCTGTCTCACCCAGCACGGCGACGAGTTCGCGGTTTGCGGCGAGCGCGGCCTCCGGGCCGATGTCGGTCGCCACCACCTGATTGCTGAGCCGGTGCAGCCGGTCGCGGAACCGCTCGTCCACGCCGAGGAGTTCACAGATGACGCCCATCGGCAGCGGGAGGGCGAAGCGCTGCCGGAGGTCGACCACGCCGTCCGCCGCCGCGAGGCCGTCCAGCAGCGCGTCGGTCAACTCCTCGACGCGCGGCCGGAGTCCGTCCACCCGGCGCGGGGTGAAGGCCCGGCTGACCAGGGAGCGCAGCCGCCGGTGATCCGCTCCGTCGGCCGTGGTCATCCCGCGCACGGTGGCGAACGTCAGCAGCGGCCAGCCCGGCGCGATCCGTCCCTCGTGCAGCGCCTTGAAGTGCCGTACGTCCTTGGCGACTTCGGGATGCTGGAGGAACTCGCGCAGCGCGTCGTGGCCCAGTACGGCCATCCCCTCGATCCCGCCCGGCAGTTCGACGGGCGCCACCGCGCCGAGGGCCAGCAGCCGGGCGTTGTCGGCGTGCGGGCAGCCGCCGGAGGGGTTCAGCCGGTGCGGGGCTTCGAAGGGCGGTGTCGCCATGGTGCTCCTTACGGCCGGAAGGGGGCGTCGCCGATCGTAGGGGCGGCGGGCCGGGCCGAGGTAGGGGGCGCGACCGTCGCGGAACGCGCCGTCCTGCGCCCGGCGGCACCCGGCCGACGCCGTCCGCGCGGCCGGAACAGGGGCCCGGGAAGGCCGTCGTACGCGCGATAGCCTGGGCGAATGCTGACCGAAGTCACCGCCACCCGGTTCGTCACGCCGCTGCGTGAGGGCGGCTCGCTGCCGGGGCTCGTCGAGGCCGACGATCTCGGGCTCTACGTCCTGAAGTTCACCGGTGCCGGGCAGGGCCGCAAGACCCTGGTCGCCGAGGTCGTCTGCGGCGAACTCGCCCGGCGCCTCGGTTTCCGGGTGCCCCGGCTGGTGACCGTCGGCCTCGACCCCGTGCTCGGACTGGGCGAACCCGAACGGCAGGTGCAGGACCTGCTGCGCGCCAGCGGGGGCGCCAACCTCGGCATGGACTTCCTCTCCGGCGCCCTCGGCTACGACCCGCTCGCCTTCGCGGTCGACGCCCAGGAGGCGGGCCGGATCGTCTGGTTCGACGCGCTGGTCAACAACGTGGACCGCTCCTGGCGCAACCCCAACCTCCTGGTCCAGGGCGGCGGGCTGTGGCTCATCGACCACGGCGCCACCATGATCTGGCACCACAACTGGCCCTCCGTGGACGCCTCCGCCGCCCGGCCCTACGGCGCGGCCGACCACGCCCTCGCCCGCTTCGCCCCCGACGTCACCGCCGCCGCTGCCGACCTGGCCCCCCTGGTCACCGAGGACCTGCTCGCCGAGGTCACCGCCCAGATCCCCGACGCCTGGCTGGCCGACGAACCCGGCTTCGACACCCCCGACGACCTGCGCCGGGCCTACGCGCGCCCGCTGCTCGCCCGCGCGGGCACCGTCCATGAACGCATCGAGGGTCTCAAGGAGAGCAAGTGAGCGAGCACCACATCCACATGGCCGGAAGTGTGGTCGAGCGCCACATCATCCGGGGCGGCCAGGGCGGCGACCGCGAGGTCTACGAGTACGCCCTGCTGCGGGTCGTCCCCCGCGTCGAGCGCGGCGAGCGGATCAACGCGGGCGTGCTCGTCTACTGCCGTGCCCGGGGTTACGTCGGCGCCCGCACCCACCTGGACGAGGCGCGGCTGCTCGCGCTCGACCCGGACGCGGACGTCGCCGGGGTGCGGGCCGCGCTCGGCGCGGTGGAGCGGATCTGCGCGGGCGGTGAGGAGGCCGGGCAGGCGGCCGGTGACGACGCCGGGCGGCGGTTCCGCTGGCTGATCGCGCCCCGTTCCACCGTCGTGCGCCCCGGACCGGTGCACACCGGGCTGACCGCCGACCCGGTGGCCGAGACGGAGCGTCTGCTGGACCTCCTGGTGAGGTAATGGATCACACCGCCCGGTGTCCCGTTGACACCGGGTGCCAGGGCTTCTAGCGTCACGGGTGCTGAAGGTACTAAGCGGTCGCTCACCGCACGGCGGGTCCGGTCCGGACCGGCCGGGTTCTCTCAAGGGCGAGGAGAAGCAGCAATGTCCACCACTGAACAGCGGGTCGCGGTAGTCACCGGCGCGGCGCGCGGTATCGGCGCCGCCACCGCCGTCCGGCTGGCCGCCGAGGGTCACGCCGTCGCCGTCGTCGACCTGGACGAGGCCGCCTGCAAGGACACCGTCGAGAAGATCACCTCGGCGGGCGGCAAGGCCCTCGCGGTCGGCGCCGACGTCTCCGACGAGGCGCAGGTCGAGGCCGCCGTCGCGCGGATCGCGGAGGAGCTCGGCGCGCCCACCATCTTGGTCAACAACGCCGGTGTGCTCCGCGACAACCTGCTGTTCAAGATGAGCGTGTCCGACTGGGACACCGTGCTCGGCGTGCACCTGCGCGGCTCGTTCCTGATGACCAAGGCCGTGCAGAAGCACATGGTGGACGCGGGCTTCGGCCGGGTCGTCAACCTGTCCTCCTCCTCGGCGCTCGGCAACCGCGGCCAGGCCAACTACTCCGCCGCCAAGGCGGGTCTGCAGGGCTTCACCAAGACCCTCGCCATCGAGCTGGGCAAGTTCGGCATCACCGCCAACGCCGTCGCCCCGGGCTTCATCGCCACCGAGATGACCAAGGCCACCGCCGACCGCGTGGGCATGGGCTTCGACGACTTCAAGAAGGCCGCCGCCACCCAGATCCCGGTCCAGCGCGTCGGCGAGCCCGAGGACATCGCCAACGCCATCGCCTTCTTCACCGGCGAGGCGGCCGGCTTCGTCTCCGGCCAGGTGCTGTACGTCGCGGGCGGACCGCTCGACTAGCCGGTCCGACCCGAGCAACCCTGGAGCACACGGACATGACTGAACTCCCCGCACTCTCCGGCAAGGCCGCGCTCGTCACGGGCGCCAGCCGGGGTATCGGCTACGGCGTCGCCGAGGCCCTGCTGGCACGCGGCGACCGCGTGGTCATCACCGGCCGCAACGAGGAGGCGCTGAAGGAGGCCGTCGAGCGTCTCGGTGCCGACCGCGTCATCGGCGTCGCCGGCAAGGCCCACGACCTCGCCCACCAGACCGAGGCCGTCGAACGCGCCATGGAGGCGTTCGGCCGCGTCGACTACCTGGTCAACAACGCGGGCACCAACCCGGTCTTCGGCCCCATCGCCGACGTCGACCTGGACGTGGCCCGCAAGGTCTTCGAGACCAACGTGATCTCGGCGCTCGGCTTCGCCCAGAAGACCTGGCACGCCTGGCAGCGGGAGAACGGCGGCGCGATCGTCAACATCGCCTCCGTCGCCGGCCTCGCGCCCTCGCCGTTCATCGGCGCGTACGGCGTGAGCAAGGCCGCGATGATCAACCTGACCCAGCAGCTCGCGCACGAGTTCGCGCCCAAGGTGCGGGTCAACGCGATCGCCCCGGCGGTCGTGAAGACCAAGTTCGCCGAGGCCCTGTTCGAGGGCCGGGAGGAGGAGGCGGCCGCCGCCTACCCGCTCGGCCGGCTCGGCGTCCCCTCCGACATCGGCGGGGCCGCGGCCTTCCTCACCTCCGCGCAGTCCGACTGGGTCACCGGTCAGACGCTCGTCGTGGACGGTGGCATCCTCCTCAACGCCGGGGTGGGCTGACCCCGCCCGGCCCGCGCCGCCACGGGCGCCGTTCCCCTTCGCGGGAGCGGCGCCCGTCCGCGTTCCGGGGCGGGCCCGGCACATGACAACGTAGTCATCGAAAATCGATCAACAACCCATGTTTCAGGGGAGGTTCGAGAGGTCCGCTGCTGCGGTATGGTCTGCCGACCTTGGTACGGCGGATCGAGGAGCGAGCGCGTGTTCAAGCGGAACAGAGTCCGGCGCAGGGTCGCGGCGGCCGTGTCCCTGACCTCCCTCATCACCCTGCTGCCCGGCTGCGGACTGCTCTCCGACGGCGGCCCGGACGACAGCAGCCCGATCGTGGTGGGGACGACCAGCGCGCCGAGCACCCTGGACCCGGCGGGCGCCTGGGACGGCTCCTGGGAACTGTTCCGCAACGTCTACCAGACCCTCCTGGCCTACCCGAACGGCGCGACCACGCCCCAGCCGGACGCCGCCGAGACCTGCGCCTTCACCGACTCCACCAGCCGCACCTACCGCTGCCGGCTGCGCGCCGGGCTGGAGTTCGCCGACGGCCACCCGCTCGACGCCGAGGCCGTACGGCACTCCATCGACCGCATCCGCACCATCAACGCGCCGAGCGGCCCCGCCGGACTGCTGGAGGGGCTGGACCGGGTGGAGACCCAGGGCACCCGGGAGGTCGTCTTCCACCTCAAGAAGCCCGACGCCACCTTCCCGTTCGTGCTCGCCACCCCCGCCATGTCCATCGTCGACCCGCGCGAGTACCCCCCGAGCTCCCTGCGCACCGACAAGGACGTGCACGGCTCCGGCCCGTACCGGCTGGAGTCCTACGAGGAGGACAAGGAGGCCGTGCTGGTGCGCAACGACCGGTACGAGGGCTTCGCCAAGCGGGAGAACAAGGCGGTGACCATCCGGTACTTCCAGGACTCCGCCGCGATGGTCAAGGCGCTGCGCGACAAGCGGATCGACGTCACCTACCGGGGACTGGCCGCGGCGGACATCCTCACCCTCCAGCAGCAGTCCCCGGCCGGGCTGCAACTGGTCGACGGCACCGGCACCGACATCAGCTACCTGGTGTTCAACCCCAAGGACCGCTGGGCCGGGAACCCCGCCGTGCGCAAGGCCGTCGCCCAGGTCGTGGACCGGGGTGCCATCGTGCACAAGGTGTACCGGGACACCGTCGAACCGCTGTACTCGATGGTCCCCAAGGGCCTCACCGGCCACACCACCTCCTACTTCGACACCTTCGGCGAACCCAGCGCCGGCAAGGCCCGCGCGATCCTCGCCGAGGCGGGCGTCAAGCAGCGGGTGCCGCTCACCTTCTGGTACACCTCCGACCGCTACGGCTCCGAGACCGGCGTGATGTTCCGGGAACTGAAGCGGCAGCTTGAGGACTCCGGGCTGTTCACCATCACCCTGCGCGCCCGCCCCTGGAAGACCTATGTCACCGGCTACCAGAAGGGGGAGTACCCGGTGTTCGGCCGGGGCTGGTTCCCGGACTTCCCCGACGCGGACAACTTCATCGCGCCGTTCGTCGGCGAGCACAACGCGCTCGGCACCCCGTACGTCAGCAAGAAGATCACCGGTGAGCTGCTGCCCCGGTCGCGGGCGCAGGGCAACCGGGCCGAGGTGGTGAAGGACCTGACGGCCGCTCAGCGGATCATGGTGGACGACGCCCGGCTGATCCCGCTGTGGCAGGGACGCCAGTACATCGCCGCGAGCGAGGACCTCTCCGGCGGCGAGCGCGCCCTCGACCCGTCGACGATCATGATGATGTGGGAGCTGACCCGGAAGACCAGCTGGTGAGCGGCCTGCCGTCGGCGTTGTCAGTGGTCGCCTGTAGGTTCTGAAGCCTGGGAAAGTGACCGCCGACCGTGAGGGACCGACGTGACCGACATCGCCATGCTGCCCGAGTCCTGGCAGGGCGTTCTGGGCGACGAGCTCCAGCAGCCGTACTTCAAGGAGCTGACGGAGTTCGTCGAGGAGGAGCGGGCGAAGGGTCCCGTCTACCCGCCGCGCGAGGAGGTCTTCGCGGCGCTCGACGCGACGCCGTACGACAAGGTCAAGGTGCTCGTGCTCGGCCAGGACCCGTACCACGGCGAGGGGCAGGGGCACGGCCTGTGCTTCTCGGTGCGGCCCGGGGTGAAGACCCCGCCCTCGCTGCGGAACATCTACAAGGAGATGCGCGAGGAGCTGGACCTCCCCGTCCCGGACAACGGCTATCTGATGCCGTGGGCCGAACAGGGCGTCCTGCTGCTCAACGCGGTGCTCACCGTCCGCGCCGGCGAGGCCAACTCGCACAAGGGCAAGGGCTGGGAGAAGTTCACGGACGCGGTGATCCGCGCGGTGGCCTCCCGTCCCGACCCGGCGGTGTTCGTGCTGTGGGGCAACTACGCCCAGAAGAAGCTGCCGCTGATCGACGAGAAGCGGCACGTGGTGGTCAAGGGCGCGCACCCCTCGCCGTTGTCCGCGAAGAAGTTCTTCGGCTCGCGCCCCTTCACCCAGATCAACGAGGCCGTCGCCGCCCAGGGCCACGAGCCGATCGACTGGCGCGTGCCCGACCTGGGCTGACCGGGGACCGGCCAGGCGGTCTCAGCGTTCCGTTCGGGGCCGCCTGCCCGGTATCGCCGCCGGCTGCGGTTAGCGTCGTGGGCGGACGGCCGACGAGCGGCCGGATGACGGGTTCCGGAGGGCGCGGTGGCGGAGCGACAGGAGCAGACGGCGCCCGATGCCCTGCTCACCCGGATCGGGCAGATCGTCATGCTGCACCGGGGCGGCGACCGCGAGGAGGCCCGGCGCCGGCTGCTGGAGCTGTGGGCGGAGGCGGCGGAGTCCGGCGACGCGCTGCACCGCTGCACCCTCGCCCACTACCTGGCCGACACCCAGGACGACCCGGCGGACGAACTCGCCTGGGACCTCCGGGCGTTGTCGGCGGCCGACGAGCTGACCGACGGCCGCCCCGGCGCCGACCCCGCGAGCGTGCGCGGCTTCTACCCCTCGCTGCACCTCAGCCTCGCGGCCGACTACCTCAAGCTGGACCGGGCCGACGCCGCCCGCACCCATCTGCGCCGCGCCCGCCGCGCCGCCGACACCCTGTCCGACGACGGCTACGGCACCGGCGTCCGGGCCGCCATCACCCGCCTGGAACTCCGCCTCCCCGACACCGGCCCCCCGGAGGGCGACGGCTGGGGACCACCGAGACAGCGGCCGGAGCGCTAACGCCCGTACGCCCGCTCGCAGATCGTCGACTGGGGGCTGTTCTTGGGCCAGCCGCCGTACTTCTTGCCCAGTGCGCACACGTTCGGGATCTGCGGCACCGCGCGGGGCGCGTGCGGGGTGTCGGTGCGGGGCCGCTCCGGGTACGCCCGGCGCGGGGCGGGGACGACGGGGGCGCGCCGGGGTTCGGGCACGGCGGCGGGCGCCGAGCGGTGCGGTGTCCCGGGGCTGGGCGAGGGGCCGGTCCGCTCCAGCGCCTCCCGGCCCGGCTCCGGGTCCATGCGGGGCAGCGCGCTCCCGTCCGGCCGGGCCGCCGCCGCCCGCGAGGGCGGGCCGCCCGGCCCCGAGGCGGGCACCGCCGGCCCGTGCACGGTCATACACCCGGTCAGAGTCGTGACGGCCACCAGCAGCGCCGCGGCAGACGAAGTTCGATCCACCCGCCCACTCTGCGCACCCCTTCGCCCGCCCTCCACCTCCGACGTGCCCGCGATGCCCCACACGAGTGATGTCTCGCCCCACGGGGAGGGCGTGGCGCGGACGCAGGCTGACGCGCGCCCGGCGGCCGGGCCCGCCCCGGAGCAACTCCCGCGGCCGGGGCCCGCCGTATGCTTCCGAGGACGAGAACGCGGGACAGGGCGAGGGAGAACACAGGTGAAGGTCGGCTGCATCGGACTCGGTGACATCGCGCGGAAGGCGTATCTGCCGGTCCTCGGCACCCAGCCCGGAATCGACCTCCACCTCCAGACCCGCACCCCCGCCACCCTCACCGCCGTGGGCGACTCGCTGCACCTGCCCGCCGGACAGCGGCACGAGACGCTGGACTCGCTGCTGGACGCCGGACTCGACGCGGCCTTCGTGCACGCGCCCACCGCCGTCCACCCGGAGATCGTCACCCGGCTCCTGGAAGCGGGCGTCCCCACCTACGTCGACAAGCCGCTCGCCTACGAACTCACCGACTCCCAGAAGCTGGTGGAGCTGGCCGAACGCCAGGACGTGCCGTTGTTCGTCGGCTTCAACCGGCGGTACGCCCCCGGCTACGCGCAGCTCCTGGAGCACCCGCGCGACCTGATCCTGCTCCAGAAGAACCGGGTCGGCCTCCCCGAGGAACCGCGCCCGATGATCCTGGACGACTTCATCCACGTCGTGGACACCCTGCGCTTCCTGGTGCCCGGCCCGGTGGACGACGTCACGGTGCGGGCCCGTACCGAGGGCGGCCTGCTGCAGCATGTCGTGCTCCAGCTCTCCGGCGACGGCTTCACCGCGCTCGGGGTGATGAACCGGCTCAGCGGATCGGCCGAGGAGATCCTGGAGGTCTCCGGGCAGGACACCAAGCGCCAGGTGATCAACCTCGCCGAGGTGATCGACCACAGGGGCCAGCCCACCGTGCGCCGCCGGGGCGACTGGGTCCCGGTGTCCCGGCAGCGCGGCATCGAGGGCGCCGTCCTCACCTTCCTCGACGCCGTCCGCGCGGGCGAACCGCTCAGCGCACGGGACGCGCTGGCGACCCACGAGCTGTGCGAGCGCGTGGTACGAGCGGCTCAGGACCCGTCCGGCGCGGCCTGAGCGCCCGCACGCCCTCCGTCACCCCGAGCACCGCCAGCACCAGTAGTGCGCCGTGCACCGGCCAGTCGCCGTATCGCACGTACGGCGTGACTCCGTGCGCCAGCGGGACGTCGTACACGCGGGCGGCGCTCGCGCCGGTGCCGAGCCAGGGGCCGACGCGCTCGCCGTCCGGGCCGTAGACCGCCGAGACGCCGGTCAAGGTGGCGTGCACCATCGGGCGGCCGGTCTCGGCGGCCCGGAGCGCGGCCAGCGAGGCGTGCTGCTCGGGGGCCCAGCTGTGCTGGAAGGACGAGGTGGCGGACTGGCCGAGGAGGACGTCCGCGCCGTCCTCGGTGAGGTGGCGGCCCATGTCGGGGAACGCGGTCTCGAAGCAGATCAGCGGGCCGATCCTCAGGTGCCCGGCGCGCATCACGACCTGCTCCGAGCCCCGGTGCCGGTCCTCGCCCGCCGCCTTGCCGACCGAGGTGGCCCAGCCGAGCAGCGCGCGGGCCGGTATGTACTCCCCGAACGGAACAAGCCGCATCTTGTCGTACCGGTCGCCGGTGGGGCCGTCGGGGCCGATCAGGACCGAACTCTTGTAGATGCCGGGGCGGTCGGAGCGGCGGGCGTCGACGTTCACCAGGATGTCGGCGCCGGTCTCCCGGGACAGGGCGGCGATGGCGCGGGCCAGGTCGGGCCGGTCGCCCAGGTCGTGGCCGACGCTGCTCTCGCCCCAGACGATCAGGTCCACGTCCCGGCCCGCCAACTGCCGGGTCAGCGTCTCCTCCCGCGCGAACCGCTGCTCCGAGCCGTTGTGCACGCCCGGCTGGACGACCGCGATCCGCGTCCGCCCGTCCACGTCCGCGCGCGGGGCCCAGGCGTACGCGGCGCTCGTCGCGGCGGCGGTGGCGAGCAGGGAGGCGACGGCGGGGACGCGGGAGGCGGGGACCGATATCAGCACCGCAAGCGCCACGTTGACGGCGACCACCAGGAAGCTGAGCAGCCAGACCCCGCCCACCGAGGCGAGGCGCAGCGCCGGTCCGACCTGCCACTGGGTGGAGCCGAGCATGCCCCAGGGCCCGCCGAGACCCTGCCAGGAACGGACCAGTTCCACCGCCAGCCAGGTTGAGGGCAGTACGAGCAGGGCGGCGAAGGCGCGGGCGGGGGAAGGCGTGCCGCCCAGGAGCCGGCGTACCAGCAGGCCCCAGGGGGCCCAGAGCGCGCCCAGCAGGGCGGCTATCAGGAAGATGAACACATGCAGGCTCGGCAGCAGCCAGTGGTGCACGGCCACCATGAACCCGAGCCCGCCGCACCAGCCGTCGAGCGCGGCCCGGCGCGCGGTCGGCGCGGTGCGGGCCAGCGCGATCCACGGGACGAGCGCCACATAGGCGAACCACCACAGCGCGGGCGCCGGGAACGCGAGCACCGGCAGCGTGCCCGCGAAAGCGGCGGCGCCGGAGCGTGGCCACGGGGAGTCCAGCAGCCGGCCGAGCGACCTCGTACTCCTCATCCGGACTCTCCCTCCCCAGGGCCCACACCACCAGTGTGCGCGTCTCCTGCGCTCCGGAACAGGGGGATATTCGGTGGCGGGGTGGGCTGCGGGTGGCCGAATCTGGTCCCATGATCGACCAAGCCACCGCCCCCGAACCGAAGTTCCGCGTCCGCGCGGCCCACACGCCCACCACGCTCACCGTGTACCAGGCGTACCGGCCCGGGATCGGCGTCCCGGCAGCCCGCGAGGGGCGCTTCCCCGCCGCGTGGAGCCGGTCCCGGATGACGTGGATCAAGCCGTCGTTCCTCTGGATGATGTACCGCTGTGGGTGGGGGACCAAGGAGGGCCAGGAGACCGTCCTCGCCGTCGACATCACGCGCGCCGGCTTCGAGTGGGCGCTGCGCAACGCCTGCCTCTCCCACCACGTCCCCGCGCTGCACGGCACCCCGGCCGACTTCAAGCGCGCCCTCCGCGAGGCACCGGCGCGGGTGCAGTGGGACCCGGAGCGGGACCTGGGCCTCAACCCCCTGCCCCACCGCTCCCTCCAGCTCGGGCTCACCGGGGAGGCGGCCGCGCGGTATGCCGACGAGTGGATCGTGGGCATCCGGGACGTGACCCCGCTGGCCCGGGAGATCCACGGCGCGGTACGGTCCGGGCGGACGGCGGAGGCGCGCGCGTTGCTGCCGCAGGAGTCGCCGTACCCGGCGCCGGAGGGGCTGCTGGCTCACCTGGGCGCGTAGAGGCAGGCCGAGTTCACCGGCCCGGCATGAGGTGGCTCAGCCCGCCGACTCCGCCGCGTGCGGGCTCAGGACGCCCGCGGTGACAAGGGCGATGATGATGATGCCGAGGGCGACGCGGTAGTAGACGAAGGGCATGAAGCTCTTGTTGGAGATCCACTTCATGAACCAGGCGATCACCGCGTAGCCGGAGGCGAAGGCGATGGCCGTGGCGAAGAGGGTCGGGCCCCAGGCGACCGCGCTGTCCTCGCCCAGGGAGTGCTTCACCTCGAAGACGCCGGAGGCGAGGACGGCCGGGATGGCGAGGAGGAAGGAGTAGCGGGCGGCGTCCTCGCGCCGGTAGCCCATGAAGAGGCCGCCGCTGATGGTGGCGCCGGAGCGGGAGACACCCGGGATCAGGGCGCACGCCTGGCAGAGGCCGAAGATCAGGCCGTCCCGGATGCCGAGGTCCTTGAGGGTCTTGCGCTGCTTGGGGCTGCGGTGCCGGCCGCCGGACTCGTCGCGGGCCGCCAGCCGGTCGGCGATGCCTATGATCACGCCGACCACGATCAGCATCGTCGCGGTGATCCGGAGGTCACGGAAGGGCCCCTCGATCTGGTCCTTCAGCGTCACACCGAGCACGCCGATCGGGATCGAGCCGACGATCACCAGCCAGCCCATCTGCGCGTCGTGGTCGCCTCGCATCGACTTGTCGAACAGCGAGCGGAACCAGGACGAGACGATCCGCCCGATGTCCTTGCGGAAGTAGATGAGGACCGCCGCCTCCGTACCGATCTGCGTGATCGCGGTGAAGGCCGCGCCGGGGTCCTGCCAGCCGGAGAAGGCCGCGGTCAGCCGCAGATGCGCGCTGGAGGAGACGGGCAGGAACTCGGTGAGTCCCTGGACGAGTCCGAGGACGAGGGATTCGAACCAAGACATGGAGGTGTGGCGTCCAAGCGCTGGGGAGCGTAGGGGTGATCATGCGACGCAGGGCAGCGTAGCGGGCGCCGACGGCAAAGCCTTCACAGGGGGTTGGTCATGCGATGGTCATGAACGCCGGGAGGCCGGGGCATGTACCAGGGCGGACCGGGCGGTGGCGTCAACGTGCGCGCAGGTGGTGGCGCTTGCGCCAGGCCAGCACCGTACCGGCCAGCGCGGGCAGCCCGATCACGGCCAGCGCGATCAGGAAGGCGGGGGAGGTCGGCGTGGAGGCGCGGGCCCCGGCGACGGCGTACGCGGCCGTGTTCGGGATCGAGCCCAGCGCCGTGGCGAGCAGGAACGGCAGTGTGCGCATCCGGGAGACGGCCGCGCAGTAGTTGGCCGCCCAGAAGGGGACGCCAGGGAACAGCCGGGCCGCGAGCATCGAGCGGAACCCGTGCCGGCTCAGCTGCCCGTCCGCCGCCTTCAGCCAGCGTCCGCGCAGCAGCGGACGGAGCGCGTCCTGCCCCAGCGCCCGCCCGAGCCCGAACGCCAGCCCGGCGCCCAGCACCGTGCCCGCCAGCGCCGAGGTCAGCCCCAGCGCCGAGCCGAACAGCGCGCCCGCCGCCAGGTTGAGCAGGGGGCGCGGGACGAACGCCACCGTGCACAGCCCGTACGCCAGCGCGAAGACCCCGGCCGCCGCGAACCCGCCGAGCTGGGGCGGCCAGCCCTCGGTGAGCAGGCGCTGCGGGTCGAAGACCAGGACGGCGCTCGCGGCGGCAGCGAGCAGGGTGAGCAGCAGGCCGAGACGGAGATACGCGGACGGCCACGCGCGTACGGCGGGACCGGCGGGGGTGACGGGCGTGAGGGGCACGGCTGGGGTCGGCCTCAGGACTACGAGCGGGGGGACGGCCGTGGCGGTGCCCCCAGAGCGGGTGGTGGCATCGGGCATTCGGCGACAGTAACCGACCGGGGGGTGTGATCGGCGTATGGTCCACGGCCGTTGACGCTCCGCAGGGCGCGGAAAACCGTTCGACGTGGGACGACGCGTCCGCCATGATCTGCGTCATGTTCCGGTACGCCTTCCTCGCAGCCTCCGCCCTCGCGGACGCGCCGAAGGCTGCCGTCCTCGTCCTCGTGGCAGCCGTCGACGGCGCCCGAAGCTGACCCTCTCCGGAAAGTCCGGCGGACCCCGCGAGGGGAGGGTCGGCGGGTTCCAGGGGTCCCAGCGCTCTTCACGCAGCACCCACACCACGAGGGACAGCCATGCCCAAGACGGCATACGTGCGCACCAAGCCGCACCTGAACATCGGCACCATGGGCCACGTCGACCACGGCAAGACCACCCTGACCGCCGCCATCACCAAGGTGCTCGCCGAGCGCGGCACCGGCACGTTCGTCCCCTTCGACCGCATCGACCGGGCCCCGGAGGAGGCGGCGCGCGGCATCACCATCAACATCGCGCACGTCGAGTACGAGACGGACACCCGGCACTACGCCCACGTCGACATGCCCGGCCACGCGGACTACGTCAAGAACATGATCACCGGCGCCGCCCAGCTCGACGGCGCGATCCTGGTCGTCTCCGCGCTGGACGGGATCATGCCGCAGACCGCCGAACACGTGCTGCTCGCCCGGCAGGTGGGGGTCGACCATCTGGTGGTCGCGCTCAACAAGGCCGACGCGGGGGACGAGGAGCTGGCCGACCTGGTCGAGCTGGAGGTGCGCGAACTGCTCACGGCCCAGGGGTATCCGGGGGAGTCGGTACCCGTCGTACGGGTCTCCGGGCTCAAGGCGCTGGCGGGCGAACCGCGTTGGACCGCGTCCGTGGAGGCGCTGCTCGACGCGGTCGACACCTATGTGCCGATGCCCGAGCGGTACCTCGACGCGCCGTTCCTGCTCCCGGTGGAGAACGTGCTCACCATCACCGGGCGCGGGACCGTCGTCACCGGCGCGGTCGAGCGGGGCAGGCTGCGCGTGGGGGACCGGGTGGAGGTGCTCGGGGCGGGCGTGCACAGTGTGGTCACCGGGCTGGAGACCTTCGGCAGGCCGATGCCGGAGGCGCAGGCCGGGGACAACGTGGCGGTCCTGCTGCGCGGGGTGCCGCGTGACGCGGTCCGGCGCGGGCACGTCGTCGCGGCGCCGGGGAGTGTGGTGCCGGGCCGGCGGTTCACCGCGCGGGTGTACGTGCTCGCCGGGGCCGAGGGCGGCCGCAGCACGCCGTTGTCCACGGGGTACCGGCCGCAGTTCTACCTCCGCACCGCCGACGTGGCCGGGGACGTCGACCTCGGCGCGGCGGGGATCGCCCGGCCCGGCGAGACGGTGGAGATGACCGTGGAACTGGACCGGGAGGTACCGCTGGAGCCGGGGCTCGGGTTCGCCATCCGCGAGGGCGGGCGGACCGTGGGCGCGGGGACGGTCACCTCGGTCGGCTGAGCGGTACGGGGTGCGCGGGGCGTGGCTCCGCGCACCCCGGCTCACCGGAGACAATGGCCCGGTGAGCGAACCGATACCCGTGAGCAGGGCCGTCGACCACGGCACCGCCAAGCTGATGCCCGACGTCGACCGGGACCGGGCCTGGCTGCTCACCGTCGACGGGGCTCCGCAGTCCTACGTCGACCTGGACGAGCCGGAGCACCTGGAGTTCGAGTACGCGCGACGGCTCGGGCACGCCCTCGACATGGCGGCGGAGCCCGGCCGGGCGCTGGACGTGCTCCACCTGGGCGGGGGAGCGCTCACCCTGCCCCGGTACGTCGCCGCGACCCGGCCCGGCTCCCGGCAGGACGTGATCGAGGCCGACCAGGGCCTTCTGGACCTGATCACCGAACACCTCCCGCTGGCGCCCGCCTCCGGCATCACCACCCACGCCGCCGACGCACGGGCCTGGCTGGAGGCGGCCCCCGCCGACAGCGCCGACGTTCTGGTCGCGGACGTCTTCGGCGGCTCCCGCGTCCCGGCCCACCTCACGTCCGTCGACTACGCCCGAGAAGCGGAACGCGTACTCCGCCCGGGCGGCCTCTACCTGGCCAACCTGGCCGACGCGGCCCCCTTCACCTTCCTCCGCTCCCAACTGGCCAATTTCACCGCCCTGTTCGAGCACCTGGCCCTGATCGCCGAACCCGCGGTCCTACGAGGCCGCCGCTTCGGCAACGCGATCCTCCTCGCCTCCCAGGCTCCCCTGAACACCCCGGCCCTGACCCGCCGGACAGCAGCCGACGCCTTCCCGGCACGGGTCGAACACGGCCCGGCACTAGCCAAGTTCATCGGTACGGCCCGCCCCCTCTCCGACGCCGACGCCGTCCCGTCCCCCGAACCCCCGGACGGCGCCTTCGGCATCGGCTGAGGCACGCGCCGCGAGGCCGCCCGCCGCGCTACTTCTCGCGTCCGAGGGCCGACAGCGCGGCCAGGACACCCGTCAGCAGGGCGGCGAGAGAGCCGGCAGTGGCCGCGCCGTCCTGTTTTCCGACCAGGACCAGCAGGACGTACGCCCCCGTCGCGATGGTGAGCGACAGCATGATGACCCACCAGGGGGCCGGCGGTCTGCGCTCGGGGGCGCGGCGTGGATCGGAGGACTCGGGTGAGGGTGCGGAAGACATGCGTGCTGCCTTTCGACGGGTGCGCGAGCACGGCCGGATCGACGCTCCGCACAGCATCCCGACCCTGGTCATAAATGACTAGCCGTTAGGTGCTATTGACTTTCGACCGGTTGCCCTTCCACGAAGCTCTCGGCGCCGGTGGGAGTGCGCGGCACGATGCCCCAGAGCCAGGGCCGCCTGATGAACTGGGCCCAGCCGTCGCGGAGATCGGGCGGCAGCCCGGTGCCTGGCACCCGGTTCGCGGGGCGGGATATGGCCGATGTCGAGGAGTGCCCGGCACGCACCGGTGAGGGCGGAGCAGGCCGCGTCCAGCGTGAGCACCCAGCCGGGCCCGGTCGCGGCACCAGGGCCCCGCCCCGGTGCCGGGGTAAGCGGTCCGCGACCGCGTCGCCGATGTGCAGGAACACCACCAGCGGCAGGGTGCGGGCCGCCGCCACCAGACCCAAGAGGAGGAGTCCGGGGTCACCCGCCGACCATGGCAGGGTGACCCCGGTACCGCCACCCCGGATTACCGCCGCCCGTCAGCTCTCCGTGGGGTCGCCGTGCAGGCGAACGGAGGACAGGATCTTCATGATGGTCGCCGTGTCGACCTCCTCCTTCACGCCCTTGGCGCCGTAGAGGTCGAACGACACGATGTCCTGGGCGGAGTTGCGGAAGGCGAAGGAGATCGCCTTGCCGTCGCTCGCGCACTTGCCCTTCTGGGGGCTGCCCGACGAACGCGCCCACGTGTAGGCGCCCTTGACGCCCGAGGACGTGGTGTAGGGCTTGGCCTTCTTGTCGTACGTGAGGCTCTTCTTGTCCGGCTGGGTGTAGCCGCCGTACACGTACCACGGCACCCGCATCACGGCGGCCTGCTCCGGGCTCTTCGCGCCGCTCTCACCGCGCGTGCCGGCGACGGCGAGCGAGGTGTCCTCCGTGCGGCCGTCCTTGTCGCTGTCGTCCGTGCACCACTTGGACTTGTAGACGGCGGGCGCGGACACCGAGGTGATCAGCTTGTCGTCGTCCGCGTGGTCCTCCATGAAGTAGGACGTGTCCGTGGACTCGAGCTGCCACTCCGGCGGCACGTCGAACGCGGTGCCGAACTTCGGGTTGACGACGACCTTCCAGCCCGCGACGACCGGCTTCTCCGCGCCCCCGCCCCGCGGGTTGTCGTCAGACGCCGAGGAACTCACCGTCGGTTCGGGCGTCGGCGACTGGCTGGACTTCTTCCCGCCCTTGGCCTCGTCGTGCCCGTCGTCCTTGGAGCCGAGCACCAGATACCCCGTCACCCCGGCCGTGACGACGACCGCGAGGGCCGACACGATGGCGACGACCTTGACCCGCTTGCTCCCGCCCGGCTTGTGCGGCGGCTGCGTGGGCGGACCCCACTGCGGCTGCTGCCCGTACGGGTTCGGCTGCGGGTACTGCTGGAATCCGGGCTGCTGATACGGATTCGGCTGCTGGTAACCCGGCTGCTGATACGGGTTGTCCTGCGGGTTCTGCGCGCCCCCTGGCGGCTGCTCTCCTGGCCACATGGCCTGAACCCTAATGCGCCACGGGACACGTTTCGGTCACCGTCCCTCGTCAGGGGCGTACCGAAACGGGACGGAGCGGGGCTGGTCAGGGTCGCTACCCGTCGGTAACATCACGGTCATGACAGTTGAGAGCGCCTCCATGGGCGACATGCTGGCCGCCGCGGTGCCGATGGTGCGGACCCTGAACCTGGAGTTCATCGAGGTCACCCCCGAGCGCGCGGTGCTCCGGCTGCCGGACCAGTCCGACTACCACAACCACCTGGGCGGCCCGCACGCCGGCGCCATGTTCACGCTGGCCGAGTCCGCGAGCGGCGCCATCGTGCTGACCGCCTTCGGCGAGCAGCTCTCACGGGCGGTGCCGCTCGCGGTGCGCGCCGAGATCGACTACAAGAAGCTCGCCCTCGGCCCGGTCACCGCCACCGCCACCCTGGGCCGCCCGGCCGCCGAGGTCGTCGCGGAGCTGGACGCGGGCAGCCGCCCCGAGTTCCCGGTCGCCATCACCATCCAGCGCGAGGACGGTGCCGTCTCCGGCGAGATGACCGTCGTCTGGACCCTGCGGCCCAACGGCTGACCCCCCTCACCGTGTCGCGGCGGCCGCCGCCCGCAGAGCCGCCGCCGCGCCGTGGACGACCGGTGCAGCGACGCGACGGCCCGCGCGCGGTCGGTGTGGAAGACGCCCAGGGTTGTCCGGCCGACGTCGGCGACCGCGTCCGGCCCGCCCGTGTGGCCGGGCACCGCGACCACCACCGCCCCGCCGCCGAACTCCAGCCCAGCGCCGTCCGGCCGCCTCCCGGCCCACCCGGCACGGCGGAGCCGTTGGCCGGGACGCGGGCCCGGATCGGGATCTCGAACCCCGTCGGCACCGGCGACGCCCCGGCCGCCTCGCCCCGGATCACCGGCGCCTCCAGCCGGTGCGCGACGACCTCGGCTCCGTGCCGGGCGGCCGGTTCGGCCGCCGCACCGGTGTGGTCCTCGTCCCAGTGCGCCGGCACGATCCGCCGCAGCCGGACACCGAGCACCGGGTCCGGCCACGCGGCCGTGGCCGTCGGGGGTTCGCGGGGACCGGGTAGCCTTCCCAGGGGGTGTGCCTCTGCGGCGCGCCCGGCAGGGTGCGATGAGCGACCGGGAGGAACCGCGGTGCACGTGCAGGAATGGCTCGACTCGGTGCCCGCCGTAGCCGTCTACGCCCTGGTGGGCCTGGTGATCGGGCTGGAGAGCCTCGGCATCCCGCTGCCCGGCGAGATAGTCCTCGTCTCGGCCGCGCTCATGTCCTCCCAGCACACCGGGATCGACCCCGTCGTCCTCGGCGCCTGCGCCACGGCCGGCGCGGTGATCGGCGACTCCATCGGCTACGCGATCGGCCGCAAGGGCGGGCGCCCGCTGCTGACCTGGCTGGGGCGGAAGTTCCCGCGCCACTTCGGCGAGGCCCATGTCGCCACCGCCGAGCGGTCCTTCGAGAAGTGGGGCATGTGGGCGGTCTTCGTCGGCCGCTTCATCGCCCTGCTCCGCATCTTCGCCGGACCCCTCGCGGGCGTCCTGCGCATGCCGTACTGGAAGTTCCTCATCGCCAACGTGCTCGGCGGTGTCGTCTGGGCGGGCGGCACCACGGCCGTCGTCTACTACGTCGGCATGGTCGCGGAGGACTGGCTCAAGCGGTTCTCCTGGATGGCGCTGGTCGCCGCGATCGTCGTCGGCCTCGGCTCCTTCGTGATCATGAAGCGCCGCTCGCAGCGCGAGGAGTCGACGGAAGAGGCCCCCGAGGCCGAGCCGGTCGGCGCCGACCAGGCGTAGGGGGCGCTTGTCGATCACGCCGGGCTCGTGGCGGCTGGCACCGCACCTCGCCGTGTTGTCGTCGGTCCCCGATGCTCCGCATCGACTCCCTCCTCCGCCTTGCGACGCACGGCACCAGACACCGCTCCCTCATCCGGCCTGACCGACAAGACACCCGCTAGGGGCCGGCCTCCGCGCCGCTCCTACTCGTGCACGGCCCGGTGCGTCTTCGCCAGGTCCGCGTACAGCGTGCCGTTCAGGGTGACGCCCTGCCGCTCCTCCTCCGACAGCTCCCGGCGAACCTTCGCCGGGACGCCCGCCACCAGCGAACCCGGCGGCACGACCATGCCCTGCGGGACGAGGGCCTGGGCGGCGACCAGGGAACCGGCGCCGATCACCGCGCCGTTCAGCACGGTCGCGCCCATGCCGATCAGGCAGTCGTCCTCGACCGTGGCGCCGTGCACCACCGCGTTGTGGCCGACGGAGACGCGCTCACCGACCGTCAGCGGGAAGCCGGGGTCGGCGTGCAGGGTGACGTTGTCCTGGATGTTGGCGTCCGCGCCGACGGTGATCCGCTCCACGTCACCGCGCACCACGGCCCCGTACCAGACGCTCGCCCCCGCCCGCAGGGTCACGTCGCCGATCACCGTGGCGTTGGGGGCGACGAACGCCTCCGGGTCGATCGCCGGTTCCCTGCCGCCGATCCCCACGATCAGGGCCGTGTGTGTCATCCGTGTCCACCGTCTCTCTGCCGGGCGGCTGTGCTCTTCACCCAATCGGGCCGGACCGCGCCGGGCGGTCTCCCCGCGCACGGTAGGGCATCGCGGGGCCGGCCGGATGGGGTGAAGATCACAGGCGTCCGGCGCCTCGGGGTGAGTGACCGCTGAGTAACGTGGGCGGGTGCCGAAGCCCGAGAACACGTTCACCTCCTGGCGGCAGGGGCTCGCCCAGCGTGCCGTCCATGCCGTGTGGGGCTGGGCGCAGCGCCGGGGCGCGGTCACCGCCGGGCAGCCCGGCCGGTTCCGGTTCGGCGCGATCGGCGAGGCCACCCGGCTCGCCTTCCCGCTCGGCACGGTCTTCGGGGAGCCCTGGATCACGCTCGGCTCGCACTGCATCATCGGCGAGCAGGTCACCCTCACCGCCGGTCTCATGCCCGACCTCGACCTCGGCCCGGACCCGATCCTGCGCATCGGCGACGGCGTGGTCCTCGGCCGGGGCAGCCACGTCATCGCGGACACCACGGTCACCATCGGCCGCGACTGCTACTTCGGCCCGTACGTCTACGTCACCTCCACCAACCACTCCTACGACGACCCGCACGAGCCCATCGGCCGCCAGTGGCCCCGGATGGAGCCCGTGGAGATCGGCCCCGGCTGCTGGATCGGCACCGGCGCGGTGATCCTGCCCGGCGCCCGGATCGGCCGGAACGTGGTGGTCGCGGCCGGCGCGGTGGTGCGCGGCACGGTCCCCGACCACGCGGTGGTCGCCGGGGCGCCCGCCCGGGTCGTACGGCGCTGGACGCCCGAGGAGGGCTGGCAGCCCCCGCTGCGCACCCCCGCCCCGGTACCGCCCCCGGCCGGCGTCACCGGCGCGCAACTGGGCGCGCTGGCCGCGCTCGACGAGGAGCAGGTGGAACAGCTCGCCAAGCTGGACGCGGAGGGCTGAGCGGGCCGTGCTCCGTGGCGGACCGCGCAGTACAGTGCGGTGCACGGCCGGGTGCGGCGCGCGGGGGTCCCGTGCACCTGATCCGGTCATTCCTTCCCGTGGCCCCGGAGGTCCCTGTGGCCCCCGTGGTCTCTGTGACCCTCGATGTGACCTGCAATGGACGTGATGTGGCGGACCTCGACCTGCTGACCCAGTCCCTGGCGCGCAACGTCCGCCGCTGGCGCACCGAGCGCGGCTTCACGCTGGACACGCTGGCCGCCCGCGCCGGGGTCAGCCGGGGCATGCTCATCCAGATCGAGCAGGCCCGCACCAACCCCAGCATCGGCACCGTCGTCAAGATCGGCGACGCGCTCGGGATCAGCGTCACCACGCTGCTCGACTACGAGCAGGGCCCGCGCGTCCGGGTCGTCCCCGCCGACCAGGCGGTCCGGCTCTGGCACACCGAGGGCGGCAGCTACAACCGGCTGCTGGCCGGCACCGAGGCGCCCGGCCCGCTGGAGCTGTGGGACTGGAACCTGATGCCGGGCGAGCACAGCAGCGCCGACCCGCACCCCTCCGGCACGGTCGAGCTGGTCCACGTCACCGCCGGTGAACTCACCCTGGAGGTCGACGGGGTACGGCACGCGGTCCCCGCCGGGGCGAGCGTCACCTTCGAGGCCGACGCCCCGCACACCTACGGCAACGAGGGTGACGTACCGACGCGGATGGTGATGGCGGTCTCCGTGCCGCCGGTGCGCTGAAGGGCGCCGGACGACGGCTGTTACGGTGCCGCCATGCGCGCCCCCATCGGAGACTTCGACAACGCCGTACCCGCCCCCGAGGCCCTCGCCGAGCTGACCGCACCGGTGGCGGAGGCGGTACGGAACTGGCAGGGGTCCGTCCCCGCCGAGCAGATCCTCTACGTCGACACCGATCCGGACCTCGCGGACACCGCCGTGTTCGTCCAGCACTACGGCGCCGACCTGCCCGAGCTGAGCGCCAACTGCGTGGTGGTCGCGGGCAAGCGCGGCGGCGAGACCACGCTCGCCGCCTGCCTGGTGCTGTCCCGGACCAAGGTCGACGTCAACGGCACGGTCCGCCGCCAACTGGGCGCCCGCAAGGCGTCGTTCGCCCCGATGGACCTGGCGACCGGCGAGACCGGCATGGAGTACGGCGGCATCACCCCGCTCGGACTCCCCGCCGCCTGGCCGCTGTTGGTCGACCCGGCCGTGCTGGACCTGTCCTATGCCCTGGTCGGCAGCGGCCGCCGACGCGGCAAACTCCTGGTCCCCGGCAAGGCGTTCGCGGAGATCCCCGGCGCGGTCGTGATCGAGGGGCTGGGCATCTAGCCGAGGCGGGGGATCTCGATGGCGGGGCAGGCGTCCATCACCATCTCCAGCCCCGCCGCCCGCGTCCGCTCGTACGCCGCCTCGTCCACCACGCCGAGCTGGAACCAGACCGCGCGGGCGCCCTTGGCCACCGCCTCGTCGGCGACCGCGCCGGCCAGCTCGCTGTTGACGAACACGTCGACCACGTCCACGTCGAACGGGATGTCGGCGAGGCTCGCGTACCCCTGCTCGCCCCCGACCGGCTCCGCCTTCGGGTGCACCGGCACCACCCGCTTGCCGTACCGGCGCAGCACCTCGGCGACCCCGTAGGCGGCGCGGTCCCGGTTGTTCGAGAGGCCGACCACCGCCCAGGTGTCGCCGAGACCGGTCAGGATGGTGCGGATCGTCGCCTCGTCGCCGTACACGGCGGCCTCCTCCAAGCGCGGGAACTGTGCCGTGGGGACAACGACCGGTGCGGCCCGCCGATTCCCCCGCTTGCCCGCCACGCTGTCCGGAATCGGCACAAGGTGCTGCGTCCGGGCCTTCACGCGCCTACGCTCGCTGCGTGCTGCGCATCCTCGACGCCCGGACCGGAGAGCCCGTCCCCGCCACCCCCGCCCGCCGGGGCCTGACCCGTGTGGAGGTCCACGCGGGCGGCCTCGACCTGACGGCGCTGCGCGTGCTGCTCACCGCCGACCTCCTCGTCCGCGCGCTGGAGCTGGGCGGCACCCCCGTCTGGACCATGCTCACCGCACCCCGGGAACAGGCCGAACTCGGCACGGCGGCAGCCGCGTTGAGCATCCGCCCCTTCGAGGACAGCCGGGACGTGGCGTCCGGCCTGGGGGAGGCCCAGGTGGTGCATGTACGGGCCGCGACCGAGGAGCCGCCCGGCGCCGGAGTGGTGGTCGCCGTCGCCCCGGCCGGGTGGGACGGGGGCGGGGAGGACGTGCCGGGGCTGCTGGCCGACCCCGGTGCCCTGCGCCTGGCCCTGCTCTCCGTCCCGCGCGGCGAGCCCGCCGCACTGGACGCGGCCGCGCTGGAGGAGGCCGCGCGGACCGCCGCCGAGTGGCGCACGGGGGTGGCCCGCTGGGCGAACCAGCCCTCGCGCCCGGTGCCGGACGAGGTGCGGTCCCGGCTGCGCGCGGCCTGGGACGACGACCTCGACCTGCCCGGCGTCCTCGCGGTCCTCCGGGACGTGGCGTACGCCCCGGACCTCCCCGACGGCGCCCGCTTCGAGACCTTCCTCTACGCCGACCGCCTCCTCGCCCTGGACCTGGCGGGGGAGCTGGGGAACCCCGGCTGACGCTTCAGCCCACGTGCACCCAGGGCCTGCGCTCCGGGTCCGGTTCCGCGCGGCGCAGCACCTCGCGGGTGACCGGGGCCGCCTCGCCGTTGCCGAAGACCAGGAACTGGAGCAGGTGGCCGATCGGGTTGCCCTCGGTCCAGCTGAAGTAGACGTGCGGAACCTTGCCGGTGCGGTCGCGCAGGGCCAGCAGGACGGCCGCGATGGTGTTCGGCACCGTCGGCCCGTCCGCGCGCAGCCGCCGTACCCCGTGCTTCTCGTCGCCGTGGACGGCAATCTCGGCGCTGAAGTCGGAGGAGTCCCGCACGAACACCTCCAGGAACACCACCGAGGCGCCCTTGGGGAGCCGGGTGTGCTCGCGCTGCTCGCGCTCCTTCTCCCGGTACTCCCGTTTGCTGTGCTCCTGCGGCTCGTTGGCGATGAGCTGGAGCGGGCCGTGCTCGGCGGCCTGGTCGATGATGCGCAGCGCGGCCTCGTCGAACACCACTTCGGTGGCGCGGAGTTCGAAGGCACGGTGCACGCGGGAGCTGAACGAGGTCAGCAGGATCAGCACGATGAAGATGGACGCGATCTTGATGCCGTCGGGCCGCTCGATGACATTGGCGACCAGGGTGTAGGCGAAGACGGCGGTGATCGTGCCGAAGCCGAGCGTGGCCGCCCGGTGCCCGCGCCGGTACACCGCGACCGTGGAGGCGAAGGCGGCGGACAGCATCAGCACCAGCACGCCGGTCGCGTACGCCCCGCTCTGCTCGTCCACGCCGGCGTGGAACCACAGGGTGATCAGCACGGCCGCCACCAGGAACACCAGCACCAGCGGCCGCACCGCGCGCGCCCACTCCGGGGCCATGCCGTAGCGGGGCAGATAGCGCGGGACCAGATTGAGCAGTCCGGCCATCGCGGAGGCGCCCGCGAACCACAGGATGGTGATGGTCGACAGGTCGTAGACCGTGCCGAAGATCTCCCCGAGGTACTGGTGGGCGAGGTAGGCGAGGGCGCGTCCGTTGGCCGGGCCGCCGGTCTTGAAGTCCTTCTCCGGGATCAGGATCGTCGTCGCCAGGCTGGAGAGCAGCAGCAGGCAGCTCATGATCAGCGCGGCCGTGGTGAGCAGCTTGCGGGCGCCCCGGATACGGCCCGCCGGGTTCTCGTAGGTGTCCTGGGCGCCGCCCTTGATCTGCGGCATCACCGCCACGCCGGTCTCGAACCCGGACATGCCGAGCGCGAGCTTGGGGAACACCAGCAGGGCCACGCCGACCATGGCGAGCGGGGAGGAGTGCTCCACCGTCATCAGATGTGTCCAGTCCTCGATCCGCACCGGGTGGGTGAGGATCTGGTAGGCGCAGACGGCGAGGACCACCACATTGAGCGCGAGGTAGGCGGCGACCAGGACGACGGCGATCCCGATCGCCTCCTGGAAGCCCTTCAGGAAGACCGCGCCGAGCAGCCCGAGCAGGACCAGGGTGATCCAGACACCCTCGCCCCGGATCCAGTGCGGGGCGAACGGGTTCTCCATCACATGCGCCGCCGCGTCCGCCGAGGACAGCGTCATGGTGATCATGAAGTCGGTGGCGGCGAACCCCAGCAGCACCAGCACCAGGATCTTCGCCGACCACCAGGACAGCAGCCGCTCCAGCATGGCGATCGAGCCCTCGCCGTGCGGGCTCTCCCGCGCCACCCTGCGGTACACCGGGAGCGCGCCGAACAGGGTCAGCGCGATCAGCACCAGGGTGGCCAGCGGGGAGAGGGCGCCGGCCGCGAGTGCGGCGATGCCGGGCTGGTAGCCGAGCGTGGAGAAGTAGTCGACGCCGGTCAGGCACATCACCCGCCACCAGCGGTGGCCCTCCTGGGCCGGGCGCGGGGTGCGGTGCGGCCCCGGGTGGCGGGCGGTCCGCTCGCTCAGGCCCTCCAGCAGCCAGCCTCGGCAGCGGGCCCGCACGGAGTCCGGAGCGGGGCCGCCGGGGTCCGCGGGCTGCACGGGGACGCTGGTCATACGCTGCTGCCTCCTTGCCCGCGGCCCACCGCGCGGGCCGCCTGATCGCTGAGCGCGTCTGCCCCGCATCCTCCCCCGCACACCGGGCACCGGCGCCCGCGGCGCTCCGCATAGGCTGGCGGGATGCAGGACGAGTACCGCACAGTGGCCCGCGCGGGTGTGCACGAGACCGAGATCAACCGCTCCCGCTTCCTGTGCGCGCTCGCCCCGGCCGCCACCGAGCGGGAGGCGCAGGAGTTCATCGCCGGGGTCCGCAAGGAGCACGCCGACGCCACGCACAACTGCTGGGCGTACGTCATCGGCGCCGACGCCTCCGCCCAGAAGGCCAGTGACGACGGCGAACCCGGCGGCACCGCCGGAGTACCCATGCTCCAGATGCTGCTGCGCCGCGACATGCGGTACGTGGTCGCCGTCGTCACCCGGTACTACGGCGGGGTGAAGCTCGGCGCGGGCGGCCTGATCCGCGCCTACGGCGGCTCGGTCGGGGAGGCGCTGGACGCGGTCGGCACCCGCACCCGGCGCCGCTACCGGCTGGCCACGGTCACCGTCGACCACCAGCGCGCGGGCAAGGTGCAGAACGACCTCCGCGCCACCGGCCGCGAGGTCCGCGACGTCCGCTACGCCGAGGCGGTCGCCATCGACATCGCCCTGCCGGACGCCGACGTCGACGCCTTCCGGGGCTGGCTGGCGGACGCCACGGCCGGCTCGGCGGGCCTGGAGCTGGGCGGCGAGGCGTACGGAGACGCCTGAACCAGGCTAATCGGGCATAACGTCCAAATCCGAAGTGACCGGGGCGCGTTGTCCGACCCTGCCGTTAGTCTCGGGGTCCATGAGACTCCTGCACACCTCCGACTGGCATCTCGGCCGGGCCTTCCACCGGGTGAACATGCTCGGCGCCCAGACCGAGTTCATCGGTCACCTCGTCGCCACCGTGCGCGAGCAGGCCGTGGACGCCGTCGTGGTGTCGGGAGACGTGTACGACCGCGCGGTGCCCCCGCTGGCCGCGGTCGAGCTGTTCGACGACGCCCTGCACCGGCTCGCCGAGCTGGGCGTGCCCACCGTGATGATCTCCGGCAACCACGACTCGGCACGCCGGCTCGGCGTAGGCGCCGGACTCATCGACCGCGCGGGCATCCACCTGCGCACCGACCCGGCCGCCGTCGGCACCCCGGTCGTCCTCGCCGACGACCACGGAGACGTCGCCTTCTACGGGCTTCCCTACCTCGAACCCGCCCTGGTCAAGGACGAGTTCGCCGTACCGAAGGCCGGACACGAGAGCGTGCTCGCCGCCGCCATGGACCGGGTGCGCGCCGACCTCGCCGGCCGCGCCCCCGGCACCCGCTCCGTCGTCCTCGCGCACGCCTTCGTCACCGGCGGCGAGGCCAGCGACAGCGAACGGGACATCACCGTCGGCGGAGTGGCCGCCGTACCCGCCGGGGTCTTCGCCGGCGTCGACTACGTCGCCCTCGGCCATCTGCACAGCTGCCAGCGGATCAGTGAGCGCGTCCGCTACTCCGGCTCCCCGCTCGCCTACTCCTTCTCCGAGGCCGGCCACCGCAAGAGCATGTGGCTCGTCGACCTGGACGCCGGGGGCACGGTCACCGCCGAGCGCCTCGACTGTCCGGTGCCGCGCCCGCTGGCCCGCCTGCGGGGCACGCTGGAGGAACTGCTCGCCGACCCCGCGCTGAGCCGCCACGAGGACGCCTGGGTCGAGGCCACCCTCACCGACGCCGTCCGGCCCGCCGACCCCATGGCCCGGATCGCCGCCCGCTTCCCGCACACCCTCAGCCTGGTCTTCGCCCCCGACCGCGCCCCGGACGACCCGGCCGTGTCCTACGCCCGGCGCCTCGCCGGACGCAGCGACCAGCAGATCGCGGAGGACTTCGTCGCCCATGTGCGCGGCGCCGCCCCCGACGCGCGGGAGACCGAGGTGCTGCGCGACGCCTTCGACGCCGTACGCGCGACCGACGCGGTGCGGGAGGTCGCCCGATGAGGCTGCACCGGCTCGACATCACCGCCTTCGGCCCCTTCGGCGCCGCCCAGAGCGTCGACTTCGACGCGCTCTCCACCGCCGGACTCTTCCTGCTGCACGGCCCGACCGGCGCCGGGAAGACCTCCGTCCTGGACGCCGTCTGCTACGCCCTCTACGGCTCCGTCCCCGGCGCCCGCCAGGGCGGCCAGGGCACCCACCTGCGCAGCGACCACGCCGAACCGGGCACCCGCACCGAGGTCCGGCTCGAACTCACCGTCGCCGGACGGCGGCTGGAGATCACCCGGCAGCCCCCGTGGGAGCGCCCCAAGAAGGGCAACCGCCAGGGAACCACCGTCGACAAGGCCCAGACCTGGCTGCGCGAGTACGACGCCGTGCGCGGCGCCTGGAAGGACCTCAGCCGCTCGCACAACGAGATCGGCGAGGAGATCACCCAGCTCCTCGGCATGAGCCGCGAGCAGTTCTGCCAGGTCGTTCTGCTGCCCCAGGGGGACTTCGCCCGCTTCCTGCGCGCCGACGCCGAGGCGCGCGGCAAGCTGCTCGGCCGCCTCTTCGACACCCAGCGCTTCGCCGACGTGGAGAAGCGGCTCGCGGAACGCAGGCGCGCCACCGAGGCACGGGTGCGCGAGGGCGACTCGGCCCTGCTCACCGACGCCCACCGCATGCAGCAGGTGGCCGGAGACGCCATGGAGCTGCCCGACCTCGCGGCCGGTGATCCGGGGCTCGCCGGCGCCGTCCTCGCGGCGGCGGCCGTCGCCCGCAGCACCGCCCGCGAACGCCTCACCGTCGCCCACTGCGGGCTCACCGCCGCCGAGTCCGCCCACACCCGCGCCCAGGCCGAACTGGCCGAGTCCCGCGAACTCGCCCGGCTCCAGCACCGGTTCACCGAGGCCCAGACCCGCGCGGCGCGCCTCGCGGAGCGGGCGGAGGAGTACGAGGAGACGCGGGCCCGCATGGAGCGCGGCCGCAAGGCCGAGACCGTGGCGCCCGCGCTGGAACTGCGCGAGGACGCGGAGAACGCGCACCGGCGGGCCGCCCTGGAGGAGGAGAACGCCCGGCGCGCCCTGCCCGAGGACCAGGCCGACTCCGGCGCCCCCGGTCTCGCGGCCGCCGCCCGCCGGGCCGCCGAGGAACTGGGCTCCCTCACCTCCGCCCGCCGCGCCGAGCACCGGCTCACCGAACTGCTCGCCGAGCGCTCCGGGCTCGACCGCGAGGAGCGCGCCGACGAGGACACCGCGCGCGAGGCCGACACCTGGCTCGACGGCTGGGAGCCCGCCCGCGCCGCCCTCCAGGCCCGTATCGACTCCGCCCAGGAGGCCGCCTCCCGCGCCGAGGCCCTCGCCGCCCGGCGCGACCCCGCCCGCCGACGGCTCGACACGGCCCGCCGCCGCGACCGGCTGACCTCGGAGGTCACGGCAGCCGCACGCCAGGCGCTGGATGCCGGGCAGCGCGCGCAGAAGCTGCGCGGAGAATGGCTCGACCTGAAGGAACAGCGCCTGTCCGGCATCGCCGCCGAGCTGGCCGCCCACCTCACCGACGGCGCCCCCTGTGCCGTCTGCGGGGCCACCGAGCACCCCGCCCCGGCCCGCAAGGACGCCGGACACGTGGACCGGGACGCCGAGCAGCGCGCTTTCGACGCGCATCAGGAGGCCGAGCGGGAGCACGGCACGCTGGAGCGCCGGACGACCGAGCTGCAAGCCGCGCTGGACGCCGTCACCGCCGAGGTGGGGGACACCCCCGCCGACCGCATCGCCGCCGAAGTCTCCGAACTGGAGCGGGAGTTCGAGCAGGCCCGCAGGGATGCCTCCGCCCTGCACGCGGCGCACGAGGAGCTGCGCCGGGCCGAGGGCGAGCGCGAGGAGCGCCTCCAGGCGCGCCAGCAGTCCGCCGTGCGGGCCGCCGCCCGGCTCACCCGGCGCGACACCCTCGACCGTGAACAGGCCACCCTGGAAGCCGAGTTGACGCGGGCGCGCGGAACCGCCGAGAGTGTCGCCGCCCGCGCCGGCCAGCTGGAGCGGCTCGCGGCCGTGCTCACCGAGGCCGCCGACGCCGCCCGCACGGCCGAGGAGACGGCCGTCCGCCTGAAGGACGCCGATGCCCGCCTCGCCGACGCCGCCTACCGCGCCGGCTTCGACACCCCGGGCGCGGCGGCCGAGGCCCTGCTCGACCCCGCCACCCATCGCGCTCTCCAACACCGCCTGGACGAAAGGCAGTCGGAGGAGTCCGCCGTGCGCGCCGTCCTCGCCGAGCCCGAGACGGTGGCCGCCTCCCGGCAGGCGCCCGCCGACCTCGCCGGGGCGGGGGAGCGTGCCGCCGGGGCCGAGCGGCGGCTGCGGGAAGCGGCTTCCGCCCGTGACGAGGCCGCCCGTCGCACCACCGAGCTGGACCGGCTCTCCGCCCGCGCCGAGGACGGCGCCCGCCGCCTCGCCCCGCTGCGCGAGGAGTACGACCGGGTGGCCCGCCTCGCCGCCCTCGCGGCCGGCACCAGCGCGGACAACGAACGCCGGATGCGCCTGGAGTCGTACGTCCTGGCCGCCCGCCTCGAACAGGTCGCCGCCGCCGCGACCGCGCGCCTGAGGCTGATGTCCGCCGGGCGCTACACCCTCGTCCACTCCGACGACCGCAGCGGACGCGGACGCAGCGGGCTCGGGCTGCATGTCGTGGACGCGTGGACCGGCCGGGAGCGGGACACCGCGACCCTGTCCGGCGGCGAGACCTTCTTCGCCTCGCTCGCGCTCGCCCTGGGCCTCGCCGACGTGGTCACCGACGAGGCGGGCGGGGTCCGGCTCGACACCCTCTTCATCGACGAGGGCTTCGGCAGCCTGGACGACCAGACCCTCGACGAGGTTCTCGACGTGCTGGACTCGCTGCGCGAACGGGACCGCAGCGTCGGCATCGTCAGCCACGTCGGCGACCTGCGCCGCCGTATCCACGCCCAGCTGGAGGTGGTGAAGGACCGCACCGGGTCGTCCCTGCGGCCGCGCGGGGTCTGAGCGGTCAGGCCACCACGCCGTCGATGGCGAGCGGCAGATGGCGCGGCCCGCGCAGCACCGCGTTCGGCCGGTACGGCGGCGGGTCCGCCACCAGCCGGGGGTTCTCCAGCCGCCGCGCCAGCTCGGCCAGCGCGATCTGCGCCTCCAGCCGGGCCATGGGCGCGCCGAAGCAGGAGTGGATACCGCTGCCGAAGCCGAGGTGCTGGAGATCGTCCCGGTCGGGGTCGAACCGGTCCGGGTCCTTGAAGCGCTCCGGGTCCCGGTTGCCCGCCGCGAGCATCAGCCAGATCCGGGAGCCCTTGGGGATCGTCACCCCGCGCACCTCGATGTCGGTGATGCAGGTGCGCTGCGGCACGAGCTGCACGGGAGGCTCGTAACGCAGCAGCTCCTCCACGATGTTCACCGCCAGCTCCGGCTCCTCGCGCAGCCGCCGGAGGTACTCGGGGTGGCGCAGCAGGGTGAGCATGCCGTTGGCGATCAGGTTGACCGTCGTCTCATGACCGGCGATCAGCAGCAGGACGGCCGTGCTGAGCACCTCCATCATGGTCATCGCGCCGTCCGGGCCCTTCCCGGCGGCCAGGTCGGAGAGCATGTCGTCGCGCGGGTCCTTGGCGCGCTCCTCCACCAGTCCGGCCAGGTACATGCCGAGCTGGGTGCGCGCCTCCTGCGCCTTCCGCACGAACTCGGGGTCCGCGCCCTGCCGGGTCTCCGGGTCCAGGCTCGCCACCAGCGGGTCCACCCAGGAACGGAACCGGGGCTCGTCCTCGCGGGGCACCCCGAGCAGCCGGCAGATCACCGTCACCGGGAAGGGGTAGGCGAACTGGTCCACGAGGTCGATCTCGGTCTCGCCCGCGAGCCCGTCGATCAGCTCGGCGACGATGCGGTGCAGCTCGTCCCGCATGTCGTCGATCCGGCGCGGCTCGTGCGGCGGCCCGAACGCGCTGTTGGCGATGCGCCGCAGCCGGTCGTGCTCCGGCGGGTCCAGCCGGATGAACGACGGCGGCAGCCCGGTGTTCTCCGCCTGGTTCAGCTCGTCCGCGCCCGCCGCCGCCAGGTTCGCCGCGTCCGAGCTGATCCGGGGGTCGTGCAGCAGGCTCTCGATGTCCCAGTACGAGGAGATGACGTACGGGGCGTCCGCCTCCTCGTGCAGCACCGGGGTGCGGCGCAGCTCGGCGTAGAGCGGGTAGGGGTCGGCGCGGTTGGCGAAGTCGGTGATCCGGGCCACCAGCGAGGGTTCGGTCATGGCAGGTCCTTGGGGCGTCGGTGCGGCAGGGCGGCGGGGCCGGACGGCGGTCAGTGGTGGCCGGGGGTGAAGACCAGCCGGCGGTCGGCCGGTGAGTAACCGCTGAGGGTCACGGTCGGGCCGTGGGTCGGCAGGGCCGGGTCGGGGAAGTCAGCCGGGACCGCCTTGCGTCCCTCGGGGCGCCGGTCCATCGTCGGGTACTCCACCGGGAAGGGCGCCCCCTGCTCGATCTGCCGCTGGCAGTACTCCAGCCAGCGGGCGTTGTCGAAGGTCACGCCGGCCACGATGCGGCCCTTGTACCCGTACACGCCGACGAACCGGCGCTCGGCCGTGGACCCCTGGATGATCATCAGCTCGTCGCCCATGGGCGGCACGCCCACCGACTTGATGTTCACCCCGAACTGCGAGGACCAGAAGGCGGGCATCCACATGTGCGGGCGCCGGTCGGAGGCGGGGCAGATCATGTTGTGCGCGGCCGTCTCCGCCTGCGCCACCGCGTTGCCCCAGTGCTCCAGCGACAGGAACTGGTAGCCGAACAGCGCGTGCGGGGAGCGGGCCACGTCACCGGCGACGAACACGTCGTCCGTGACGATCCCCCGGAAGTCGAACGCCCGGCAGCCCGCGTCGCTCGCGATGCCGCGCGGCCCCGCGCCCAGCCCCGAGCCGGTCAGCCACTCGGTGTTGCGCAGCGACCCCAGCGAGACCACCACCACGTCGGCCTCGACCACGCTCTCGTCGGACAGGTGCACCGACCGGACCCGGCCCATCGGATCGCCCTCCAGCGCGGTCACCGTGACATGGGTGCGCAGGTCGACGCCGTTCTCCAGCTGGAGGTCGGCGGCGACCGCCCCGACCACCCCGCCGAGCGCGCCCACCAGCGGGGCCCCCGCGCGCTCCGCGACGGTGACCTCCATGCCCATCTCCCGGCAGGCGGAGGCCACTTCGGACCCGGCGAACCCGGCCCCGATCACCACCACCCGCTTCGCCCCGGCCCGCAGCCGCTCGGTGAGGGCGACCGCGTCGTCCCGGGTGCGCAGCACGAAGACGCCGTCCAGCTCGGCCTCCTCCGCCACCGGCCAGGGGCGGGCGCGCACCCCGGTGGCGATCAACAGCCGGTCGTACTCCACCTCCTCGCCGTCGGCGAGCAGCACCCGCTTGCCCGTCAGGTCCAGCCCGGCCGCCGGCACCCCGAGCCGCCACTCGGCGTCCAGATGCCGGCGCCGGGGCAGCTCGGTGTGGCGCGGGGACGCCTTGCCCAGCAGCACCGACTTGGACAGCGGCGGCCGGTCGTACGGGTCGTACGGCTCGTCGCCGATCAGGGTGAGGGAGCCGGTGAAGCCCTCCTCGCGCAGCGTCTCGGCCGCCCGGAGCCCGGCCAGCGAGGCGCCGACGATGACGATGCGGCCCTCGCGGCGCAGCCAGTCCACGTAGTCAGCGGCCATCGCGCGGCTCCCAGGGGGCACCGGTGAAGACCTGCACGGGCTCGACGGGCGCGCCCTCGTGCAGACCCTCCACCGTGATCGCCTGCACCGGGCAGGCGGCGGCCGCGCGGGCCACCGCGTCCCGGTGCTCCTCGGCGGCGAGCGGGTTGTACAGCAGCGCCTCCTCGCCGTGCATGGTGAACACGTCGGGGGCGAGGAACGCGCACTGGGCGTATCCCTGGCACTTGTTGAGATCGACGACGATCCGCATCGACGCTGCGCCCTTTCCGGTGGTCCGCTCCGGTCGTCCCCCGACCGCAAGCATCGGGGCGCCGGTGGCCGGGCCGCGCGCCGGGACGCGCCGAACGGGTGAGCCGGTCAGGTCAGGGTCACCCGCCGCCGGCGCCCGCTGACCAGCAGGATGTGCGCGCTCAGCAGCAGCGACCAGGCGGGGAAGACCAGTTCCGCCCAGGGCACGTTGGAGGAGACGAAGAGCAGCAGCAGCGCGGTCACCGCGCCCACCGCCGTCAGCCAGCGCGGCAGCACGCCCATCCGCTTGCCGATCACCGACATGGACGACACGAAGACGGCCGCCATCCGCATCGCGTAGTCCGTCATCAGCGTGTACGCGAGATGCCGGCCGAAGTCCCAGGCGGTGAGCGAGGGCGCGCTGCCCGCGGGGTGGGCCACGGCCAGCACCGCCGTCGCGGCGGCGGCCGCGCCGAACATGGTCGCGGTGAAGACCAGCCCGCTGCCCAGCAGCACGGTCGCCAGGAACCGGTCCTCCACGTCACCCACGTGCGCGCGCACCGCGCCCAGGAACCACAGGAAGAAGATGCCGGCGAACGGGATCAGCGCCAGCGCCGCCCGTACCGCGTCCCGCCGGGCGGAGTCCGTGAACCCGCCGGCGCCGACCGCCTCGACGCCCTCGGGGATGCCGAGCCGCATCAGCACGATGGTCGCCGCCAGCAGCAGCGCGAACACCACCCCGGCCAGCCCGGCCGCCCTGGGCGTCTCCAGCGCCCTGCGGTCCGGCCCCTTGCGCTGCATGAGCGGCCCACCTCCACCGTGCGACGGCCCCCGCACCAGCAAGCAGCCGGTACGGGGGCCACGCCACCCGGGCAGGGCCGTACGGCCCAGTCAGAGCCGGGACAGCTCGTCCAGCAGGTCGTCCAGGCCCAGCGAACCCTGGGACAGCGCGGCCATGTGCCACGCCTTCGGGTCGAAGGAGTCGCCGTGCCGCTCCCGCGCCCGCTCCCGGCCCAGCAGCCAGGCGCGCTCGCCCAGCTTGTAGCCGATCGCCTGGCCCGGCATCGTCAGATAGCGGGTCAGCTCGCTCACCACGAAGTCCGCCGGGCGGCTGCTGTGCGCCCGGAAGAACTCCTCCGCCAGCTCCGGCGTCCACCGCTCACCTGGGTGGAACGGCGAGTCCGCAGGGATCTCCAGCTCCAGGTGCATGCCGATGTCGATGATCACCCGGACCGCGCGCATCATCTGCGCGTCCAGATAACCGAGCCGCTCCTCCGCGTCCGTGAGATAGCCCAGCTCGTCCATCAGCCGCTCCGCGTACAGCGCCCAGCCCTCGGCGTTGGCGCTGACCATGCCGACCGTGGCCTGGTAGCGGGACAGGTTCTCCGCGACGTGCGCCCACTGCGCGATCTGGAGGTGGTGGCCGGGCACGCCCTCGTGGTACCAGGTGGACACCAGGTCGTACACCGGGAACCGGGTCTCGCCCATCGTCGGCAGCCAGGTCCGGCCCGGCCGGGAGAAGTCCTCCGAGGGACCCGTGTAGTACGGGGCCGCCGCGCCGCCCGGCGGGGCGATACGGGACTCCACCCGCCGTACCCGCTCGGCGAGTTCGAAGTGAGTGCCGTCCAGGTCCGCGATGGCCCGGTCCATCAGGCCCTGGAGCCACTCCCGGACCTCGTCCACGCCCTCGATGTGCCGGCCGTGCTGGTCCAGGTGCGCCAGCGCCACCCAGGGCGTCTCCGCGCCCGGCAGCACCTTCTGCGCCTCCTTCTCCATCTCGCCGAGCAGCCGGTGGAACTCCGCCCAGCCGTACGCGTACGCCTCGTCCAGGTCCAGGTCGGTGCCGTTGAAGTAACGGGCGCCACGGGCGTAGCGCTCACGGCCCACCGTGTTCGGGGCGTCCGCGACGGCCGGGGCGTACACGTCCCGCATCCAGTCGCGCAGGGAGGCCACCGAGGCGGTCGCCGCGCGCGCCGCCTCGTCCAGCTCGGCGCGCAGCGACTCGGGGCCGGCCGAGGCGAAGTCCTCGAACCAGCCGCGTCCCTCGCCGGTGTCCGCCCACTCGGTGAGCTGCTCGACGAACGTGGCCGTCGGCCGGGGCGCCGCGTACAGGCCGCGCTCCAGGCCCAGGGCGAGGGAGGCGCGGTAGCCCTCGTAGGCCGCCGGGACCGCGCGCAGCCGCTCGGCGAGGGCCGCCCAGTCCTCCTCGGTCTCCTGCGGGGTCACCGAGAAGATGTCCCGCACCGCGTGGCCCGGCGTGTGCATGTTGCCGACCGCGCGCAGGTGTTCGTGCGCGTCGTGCATGGCCAGTTCGGCGGTCAGCCGCTCCCGCAGCAGCCGCCCGCAGCGGCGCTCGGCGTCACTGTCCGCGCCGGGCAGGCGCTCGGCCTCGTCCAGCCGGGCCAGCGTCGTACGCGCCAGGGCGGCCAGCGCCTCCTGGCCGGCGGGGGAGTAGTCGGGCAACCGGCTGGAACTCTCCCGCACGCCGAGGTACGTACCGGTGACCGGGTCGAGGGCCAGAAGGTCGTCCACATAGGCGTCGGCGACCTGACGGGGCAGCAAGCTCTTGGTGTCGGACATGGCGCCCATCCTGATACCAGAGGCCCGTCCGCGTCACCCGTGCACCGGCGATTTCAGCTCTCGGCATGACCCGGCGGCAACAACGGCCCGCACTCCCACTGCTGGAAGATCAACCGGGTCTCGACCCGCGCCACTTCACGTCGCGAGGTGAACTCGTCCAGCACCAGCCGCTGGAGGTCGGCCATGTCGGCGACCGCCACATGCACCAGATAGTCGTCCGGGCCGGTCAGGTGGAACACCGTCCGCGCCTCCGGCAGCGCCCGCACCCGCTCCACGAACGGCCCGACCAGCTCCCGCCGGTGCGGCCTGACCTGCACCGACAGCAGCGCCTGCAATCCCCGGCCCAGTTTCGCCGGGTCCAGCCGGAGCTGATGGCCGAGGATCACGCCCGACCGGCGCAGTCGGGCCACCCGGTCCAGACAGGTCGACGGCGCCACCCCCACCCGCGCGGCCAGATCGCGGTACGTGGTCCGGGCGTCGTTCTGCAGCAGCCGGAGCAGCTGCAGATCCACCGGGTCCAGTACGACGGAGGCGTCCATCGGCCGAACGTAACACGGCCTTCCGCCCCCTGAACCCGTCCGGTGTTCACCCTTCGGGCATGGAATCGAGCAGCAACGGCGCCGCCGACACCGTACGCAGGGCACTGGCCACCGAGGCCGTGCACGCCGGGCGGGAGGGCCTGACCGCACAGGGCCTGCACACCCCGCCCATCGACCTCTCCACCACCTACCCCTCCCACGACAGCCGGGACGAGGCCGCCCGCATCGACGCCTTCGCGGCCGAGGGCATCCTCCCCGAGGGGCCGCCCGTCTACGCCCGGCTCGGCAACCCGACCGTGGCCCGCTTCGAGACCGGCCTCGCCCGCCTCGAAGGCACCGAGTCCGCCGTCGCGTTCGCCAGCGGCATGGCCGCGCTCAGCGCCGTGCTGCTCGCCCGGTCGGCCGCCGGCCTGCGCCATGTGGTCGCCGTCCGGCCGCTGTACGGATGCAGCGACCACCTGCTGACCGCCGGGCTGCTGGGCACCGAGGTCACCTGGACCGACCCGGCCGGGATCACGGACGCGCTGCGCCCCGACACCGGCCTCGTGCTGGTCGAGTCCCCGGCCAACCCCACCCTCGCCGAGGTCGACATCCGGGCCGTCGCCCACTCCTGCGGGACGGTGCCGCTGCTCGTCGACAACACCTTCGCCACGCCCGTACTGCAACGCCCCGCCGAGCACGGTGCCCGGCTGGTGCTGCACAGCGCCACCAAGTACCTCGGCGGCCACGGCGACGTGATGGCCGGAGTGGTGGCCTGCGACGAGGAGTTCGCGGGGCAGCTGCGGCTGATACGGTTCGCCACCGGCGGGGTGCTCCATCCGCTGGCCGGCTATCTGCTGCTGCGCGGCCTCGCCACGCTGCCGGTCCGGGTCCGGGCGGCCTCCGCGACCGCCGGCGAGCTGGCCCGCAGGCTCGCGGGCGACGCGCGCGTGGCCCGCGTCCACTACCCGAAGCTGGGCGGCGCGATGGTCGCCTTCGAGGTGCACGGCGACCCGCACGAGGTGATCTCCCGGGTCCGGCTGATCACCCCGGCGGTCAGCCTGGGCAGCGTCGACACCCTCATCCAGCACCCGGCGTCCATCAGCCACCGCATCGTGGACACCGCCGACCGGCACGACGCCGGGGTGGGCGACCGGCTGCTGCGGCTCTCGGTCGGCCTTGAGGACAGCGAGGACCTGTGGGCCGACCTGTCCGGCGCGCTGGGGGAGCGGGCCCGGGTGCCGGTTCCGCTGCACGAGGCCGTCAACTGAACTCTGTAGGGCGGTAGTTCCCATGACGACGGCCCGGCGGCCGGTCACCGCCGGGCCGTCCGCCGTGCCGGGGGATCAGATCCGGAGCTGCTCGCCGTCGCTCTTCCGCGCGGTGCGGGAGCGGGCCGGGGCCAGGCGGGCGGTGATCACGAGGGTGCCCTCCTCGACCTGATAGTCCAACGGCAGCCCGAGTCCGCGCATCGCCGCGACCATGCCGGTGTTGGCGGACCGGGTCACCGCGTACACGCTCGCGCAGCCCGCCTCCACGGCCATCCGCACCAGCCGCTCCAGCAGTTCCGCGCCGACACCGCGCCGCTGCCAGTCGTCCTCGACCAGCAGGGCGACCTCGGTCTCCTCGCCGTCCCAGAGCAGATGGCCGAGGCCGACCAGGCGGCCCGAGGCGGTCTGCGCGGCCAGGGTGCGGCCGAAGCGGGGGCTCAGCAGATGGTTCAGGTAGCGGTCGGCGTCGCGCACCGGCCCGTGGTAGCGCAGGTCCAGGGTGCGGTCCGAGCAGCGTTCGTGCATCGCCCGCGCCGCGTCCAGGTCGCCGGTGTCGACCCGGCGCACGGTGATCGCGTTGCCCTCGGGCAGCGTCAGCGTGTCATGCGTGCGCGGGATGCGCGGGCCGAGGCGGCTGTCCAGCTCCACCAGCGCCCGCGCCCGCGCGAACTCGGTCGGAGTGAAGGGCAGATACGGCCGCTCCACACTCAGCACGCCTCCGCCCGGCGCCCGCAGCCGCAGCACGGTGTCCTCCAACACCCCTTCGGCGGGCACCGGTTCGCCGCCCGTGCCGGCGGGCAGCGAACGGATCGTGCAGCGGCCGAGCAACTGTCGCAGTGCCAGCGGGAGTTCGGCCGCGTCCAGCGCGGTGCGGGTGGCGAGGCCGAGGACGCGGGTGGGGGCGTCGACCAGATCGTGGGCGTCGGCCCGCTCGGTCCAGGTGGAGCTGCCGCCCGACTCCGCGATGACCCGGGTCAGTTCGGCCGCCGTCAGGGCGTCCGGGGCCCGCAGCAGGAACTCGTCCACCGTGCCGTCGGCCAGCGGATGGGTCTGGAGGCTCAGGATGTCGACCCGGTGCGTGGCCAGCGCCGTGCACAGCGCGGCCAGCGAGCCGGGTTCGTCCCGCACGGTCGTCCGCATCCGCCACAGGGCACCGGGTCCCCCTTGCGCGGACGGCCCGGCCGGGTGCGCGGACGCGCTCGGCCGGGCGCCGGTATCGCCTGCCTCACCGGTGGGCGGTGCGTGCACATGGCGCCGGGCCCACCAGGTGTGGAACCCGGCCGTCGCGGCCAGGGCGAGTGCCGAGATCAGCAGCAGGGCGGGACCGTCGGGGCCGTGCCCGATCAGGTTCGCCACCGCGTCGGCCACCGCGACGGCCGTGAACAGGGCCGCGAGTTCGACGAGGTCCCGCCGCCAGTGGTGCACGGGACGCCCGTGCCGGGTCCGGGTCGATTTCGGGTTCGTTCGAGAGAGGTCCGCAGTCATGCGGCCACTGTGCAGGAGTGGTGTTGCGTGATCACGAACGCTCTGTGACCGATGGGTAAAGCGTGGTTGTGCCCGAGTTCGTCGCACTTTCTACCATCGACGGACGACCCGTCAAAGGCGCTGCTGGGCACGGCAGTTGGCGTGCCGCGCGCCGGGGGATGACGCCGGTGCGCGACACGCCGTTCAGGTTACGGGACGTCAGAGACCGGCCGGGCGGCTGCTGCCGTCGAGGATGACGCGGGCGACGAGCGCCGGGTCGTCGTTCATCGGGACGTGCCCGCAGCCCGGCAGTCGTACCAGCCGGGCGTGCGGGATGATCCGCTTGGCGCGCACCCCCTGGCGGCGCAGCAGAATCCGGTCGTGCGCGCCCCAGGCCACGGTGACCGGAACACCCGGCAGCGGGTCGGTGAACCGCACCGTGGTGCCGGTGTGCAGCGTCGCCTCGAACGCGGAGGCCCCGGCCAGCGCCAGCGTCTCCGCGACCACCGCCTCCGGGGCCCGGCGAGCGGGACGCCGGTAGATGGTGCTGGTCAGCGCGGTGCGGCCGACCGCGCTGCGGGACATCCGCTCCACCACCGGCAGCGGCAGCCGCTGGGCCAGCCCGCGCATGGTGAGCAGCACCCCGAAGGCGTACCGCCGCTCGGCCTCGGTCCAGAACCCGGCCGGGGCCAGCGCGGTCACCGACCGTACGGACTTCTCCCGGCCCAGCTCCAGCGCGAGCAGCCCGCCGAGGGAGTTCCCGGCCACGTGCGGGCGGTCCAGGTCCAGCGCCTCGAACAGCGCGGCCAGCACGGAGTTGATCGTCGGCAGATCGTGGGCGAGGCCGGCGGGCAGGTCCGGGGAGGCGCCGAAACCGGGCAGATCCACGGCGATCACCTCACGCTCGGTCGCCAGGATGTCGACCACCGGGTCCCACGCCTGCCGGTGGTGCCCGATGCCGTGCAGCAGCACCAGCGGATCACCCCGCCCCACCCGCTGGTACGAGACGGTCACATCCCTCGTCCCGGCCGGGGCGGGAACCTTGAAGGAGACGGTGGCGGACATACGAAGCTCCTCGATACGGCTGCTGACGGACGCCGTAGACAGCTTGTCAGCAATTGCTACCGGCGGGTAGCCCTTCGTGCCGTGTCGCGGAACTCGGGCCGCCTTCTCCGGCGCCGCCCCGCCGGGCTCCACAACGCGCCAGGAACGACCGAATTCGTCTGGACACCGGCGGGTGTGAAGGGATGGGATGGAGACCGTGACGACCGAGACCGCGATCGATGTCTTCGAAGAGAACCGGCCGCTGCTGGCCGGCGTCGCCTACCGCATGCTGGGCCGCGTCGCCGACGCCGAGGACGTGGTGCAGGACGCCTGGCTGCGCTGGTCCCGCGCCGATCGCGCCGAGGTCCGCGAACCCCGCGCCTATCTGGTCCGCGTCACCACCCGGCTGGCCCTGGACCGGCTCCGCCAGGTCAAGACGCGCGGCGAGGCGTACGTCGGGCCCTGGCTGCCCGAGCCCTACACCACCGATTTCGGCGACACCGTCCCGGACACCGCCGACCGGGCGCTGCTCGCCGACTCCGTGTCCGTGGCGGTCCTCGTCGTACTGGAGTCGCTGTCCCCGCTGGAGCGCGCGGTGTTCGTGCTGCGGGAGGCGTTCGGCTATCCGTACGCCGAGATCGCGGAGCTGCTGGAACGGAGCGAACCGGCCGTACGGCAGCTGGCCGGGCGGGCCCGCAGACACGTGGAGGAGCGCCGGCCGCGCTACGACGTGGACCCCGCCCAGCGTCGGAGACTGACCGAGCGGTTCCTCGCGGCGGCCACGGAGGGTGACCTCGACGGGCTGATGTCGCTGCTCGCGCCCGACGCGCGGCTGGTCGGCGACAGCGGCGGCAAGGCCAAGGCTCCGGTGCGGGTGCTGTTCACCGCGGACAAGGTGGCGCGCTTCCTGGCCGGGGTGTCCACGAAGAACCTGCTGCCCGGCATGACGTCGCGGTACATCGAGGTGAACGGCGGTGTCGCGGTGCTCGTGCTGTCCGAGGGCCGGCCGGACACCCTCTTCCAGCTCGGCATCACCGACGGCGCGATCAGCGCGGTCTACATCATCCGCAACCCCGACAAGCTGCGCGTCCTCGCGAACTCCATGTGAACGCTCGGTCACCAGGGCGCCGGGCGAGTGGGCAGGGATGGGACAATTGGTCTTGACCAAGCATCAGGGCCGCCCTATGGTCGCAAAGAACTGCAACAACCTTTAATAAACAAGGGCGCCAAAACCGCCGGAGCACGGCACTTGCGGAGGACAGGGTGGGGACCACGCAACTGGAAACGGTGCCGGAGCCGAAGTACTTGCACCTCAAAACCGTACTGAGCGAGGCACTGGACTCCGAGTTCTCGGTGGGCGAGATCCTGCCGAACGAACGCGATCTCGCCGCCCGCTTCGGCGTCGCCCGCGCCACGCTCCGGCAGGCGCTGGAGCAACTCGAGCTGGAGGGACGGCTGCAGCGCCGCCGGGGGGTCGGCACGACCGTCGCCCCGCCGCGTGTCGGTGTCGCCCTCGGCACCGGCCGGCAGACCTGGCCCGGCACCGGTGACGACGCCTGGCAGCCGATGGACTGCGAGCGCGCCGTACCGCCCGCCCCGGTCGCGGCCGCCCTGGACACCGGCACCGACGAGGTGCACCTCGTCCGCCGGTTCCGGATGTCGCAGGGCCGGCGCGTCGCCACCGAGCTGCTGTACATCCCGGCCGCCTCGGTGCCCGACCTGAGCGCGATCGACGCGCCCTCCGGGCCGGCCCGCGCCCGCGCGGTGCTGCGCGAACTCCAGCGGCTCGAACTCGACCGGCAGGACCGCGCGGTGGAGCTGGGCTCGGCCGGCGCGGAGGACGCGAAGGAACTCGACCGGCTGCCCGGCTCGCCCGTCCTCGTCGTCACCACCCGGTTCACCGTCCGGGGCCGCACCGCCGCGCTCGGCGTGGCCACCTACCGCGCCGACACCTGCCGCCTCACCTTCGGCGACACCCCGGACGTGGAGATACACCACGACCCGGAACGCCGCGCCTCCTGAGAACACCGCACCCCCGCCGCGCCCCGGAACCCCACCGGGGCGCTCGGCATGTGGGCGCCCGCCGTGGGGGCCCTACGACCCCACGGCGCCCTCGACCGCGAACAGCTGCCGTTCCACATGGTCCAGCGCCAGCCGCAGCGCGCCCGTGGCCACCACCGCCTCGCCCAGCAGGGACAGGGCGACGGCCGGGGGGCGCAGGCAGTAGCGGGCCAGTTCGCGGCGGAGGGGGTCGAGGACGCCGTCCAGGCCGGCCGCCCAGCCGCCGACCACCACCAGCTCCGGGTCGAGCGCCAGCACCAGCGCGGCCACGTCGTGCACCAGCCGCTGGATGAACCGCTCCACCGCCGCCAGCGCCGAGCCGTCGCCCTCCCGGGCCAGCGCGAAGACCTCGGTCACCGCCTGCTCGTCCAGCGGCGGCAGCGGCTCGTCCGTGGTGGACAGCAGGGCCTCCGGGGTCGCCTCCCGGCCCAGCAGATGCAGCGCGCCGATCTCCCCGGCCGCCCCGCCGTGCCCCCGGTGCAGCCGGCCACCGATCAGCGAGCCCGCGCCCGGACTCAAGCCGGCCAGCACGAAGACCACGTCGTCGGTGTCCTTGGCGGCGCCCTGCCAGTGCTCGGCCACGGCGGCCACGTTGGCGTCGTTCTCCACCAGCACCGGGCACCGGAAGGAGCGGCTCAGCCGCTCGCCCAGGTGGAGCCCGGTCCACTGGGGCAGCGCGGTGCCCAGGCGAACCGTTCCGTCGGCCTCCACGATGCCCGGCGTACCGACGCCGACCGCGCGCAGCGAGCCCCGTGGGACGCCGGTACGGCGCAGCAGCTCGGCGACCGTGCCGCGCAGCCGCTCCAGCCGCTCGTCGGCCGGCGCCTTCTCGTCGACGTCCCGGGTCTGCGTGCCCAGCACCCGGCCGTCCAGGTCGGCGACGACCGCGACCACCCGGTGCGCGCCGATCTCCAGACCCAGCAAATGCCCCGCCTCGGCCCGGAACCGGAACCGGCGCGCGGGCCGCCCCTGACGGCGGGCGGTGCCCTCCTCGGCCGCCCGCTCCACCACCAGACCCGCCTCGGCCAGGCCCTCCACGACCCCCTCGACGGTCGGCCGGGACAGCCCGGTGGCCCGGGTGATCTCCGTGAGCGTCGCGCAGTCGGTGTCGCGCAGCGCGCGCAGCACCACCGCGGAATTGATCCTCCGCAGCAGCGAGGGATCACCACCGGTCAACTGCCCCACGGTCCGTCCTCCCAGCTCGCGGGCGTATGTGGGGCGGATCGTACTCGGCCCGGACCACCCCGGCGAGGGCCGGGCGGTCACCGGGGCGCGACGAACCCCGACTCGTAGGCCGCGATCACCGCCTGGGTACGGTCCCGCGCACCCAACTTGGCGAGTACGGCGCTCACATGCGACTTCACCGTCTCCGCCCCGACGACCAGCCCGGCGGCGATCTCCGCGTTGGTCAGCCCCCGTGCCATCAGCCGCAGCACCTCCGCCTCCCGCCCGGTCAGCCGCGCCCCCGCCAGCGGCTCGGCGCCCACCCGACCGGTCCCGTACCGGGCCGCCAACTGCCGTACCGACGCCGGGAACAGCAGCGAGTCGCCCGCCGCGACCAGCCGTACCGCGTGCACGATCTCCTCCGGGCGGGACCGCTTCAGCAGGAACCCGTCCGCCCCCGCGCGCAGCGCCTCGTAGACGTACTCGTCGTCCTCGAAGGTGGTGACCACCAGGATCTTCGGCGGATCAGCGACCGTACGCAGGACCGCGCGGGTCGCCTCGATGCCGTCCAGCAGCGGCATCCGGACGTCCATCGCCACCACGTCCGGCCGCAGGCTCCGCACCAGCGGGATGACGGCGGCGCCGTCGGCCGCCTCCCCGGCCACCTCGATGTCGGGCTGCGCCGCCAGCACGGCCCGCAGACCGGCACGGACCAGGGGTTCGTCGTCGACGAGCAGTACGGTGACCGGCATCCGGCCAGCGTAGATCAGCTCAGGGGAAGCTCGGCCCGTACGAGCCAGGTGCCCGCCTCCGGTCCGGTGCGGGCGGTGCCGCCGAGGAGGGCGGCGCGCTCGCGTATCCCGCGCAGGCCGCTGCCGCCGTCGGTCCGGGGGAGTTCCGTCGGGAGCGGATTGCTTATCTCCAGGACGAGTTGGCGGACGTCGGCCGACACCCGTACCCGCACCGGCACCGCGCCCGCGTGCCGCAGGACGTTCGTCAGGGACTCCTGGAGGATGCGGTAGCCCTCGCGCGACACCGGGCCGGGGAGGGACTCCACCGCGCCGGTGGCCCGGAAGTCGACCTCCGCGCCGGAGGCCCGCGCCGACTCCAGCAGGCGGTCCGCGTCCGCCAGCGTCGGACGGGCGCTCGCCGGCCGTTCCGCCTCGCGCAGCACCCCGAGCACCCGCTCCAGGTCCTCCAGCGCGGCTCGGCCCGTCTCCTCGATGGCGGTCAGCGCCCGCCCGGTGAACTCCGGGTCCCCGGCCGCCCGCGCGGCCCCCGCCTGCACCACGGCCACGGTCAGGGCGTGCCCGATCGAGTCGTGCAACTCCCGTGCGATCCGGGTCCGTTCGAGAAGCTGCTCGGTCCGCTCCTCCAGCGCCGCCAGCCGCTCGGCCGCCGACGGACCCAGCAGCCGCCGCGCACACCGGGTGACCAACGCGCCGAGCCCGAGCACCACGCCGTACAGCGCGACGAGGGGAAGTGGCGCCAGCAGGGCGTACGCCCGGTGCGGGGCGAAGGAGGGCGGTTGCCCCCACGCGCCCTCCGCCAGGTCGACGGTGAGGATCGGCAACCGTACCGAGGCGAACATGGCGATCAGGCCGAGCACCATCCGCAGCTCCAGCCAGAGCAGCGTGCGCCCCCGGTCCCGCCAACTCCGCGCGGGCTCCTCGGAGATGCCGGGCTCCGGCTCGCCGGGCGTCAGCAGCAGCCGCGCCTGCACGCCCTCGCCCCGCCGCACGGCCGGGATCAGCGCGAGCGGGACGAGGAACAGCGCGGGCGCCCACGGGGTGCGCGGGTCGATGAACATCCAGAACGCCACGCTCAGCATGGGCAGCCACAGATGCAGCAGCCGTGTGTACGTCGTCCCGCGCAGCAGCGGGCGCAGGAACCGGATCATGCGGCCATCCTGGCAGCCGTGCCCCGTGCACGGCCTCCCCCGCGCGGGGGAGCGGGTCAACGCTCGCGGGGGAGGCGCGCGCCCGCCCGCCCGGCGAGGCTCGTGCCATGACCAGCATCGAACTCCGCGACCTCACCAAGGAGTACGGCGGCAGACGCGCCGTCGACCGCCTGACCCTCACCGTCCGCCCCGGCCGGGTGACCGGCTTCCTCGGCCCCAACGGCGCGGGCAAGTCCACCACCATGCGCCTCGTCCTCGGCCTGGACCGCCCCACCTCCGGCACCGCCACCCTCGACGGCCGCCCCTACGCCGCGCTCCGCGATCCGCTGCGCCGGGTGGGCGCCCTCCTGGACGCCCGTGCCGCCCACGGCTCCCGCACCGCCCACGACCATCTGCTGGCCCTCGCGGTGAGCAACCGCCTTCCCGTCACCCGCGTCGGCGAGGTGCTGGAGCGGACCGGCCTCGCCCCCGTGGCCCGGCGCCGGGTGCGGACCTTCTCCCTCGGCATGCGCCAGCGGCTCGGCATCGCCGCGGCCCTGCTCGGCGACCCCGAGGTGATCCTGCTCGACGAACCCGCCAACGGGCTCGACCCCGAGGGCATCGTCTGGGTCCGCACCCTGCTGCGCGGGCTCGCGGCGGAAGGCCGTACGGTCCTGGTCTCCAGCCATCTGATGGGGGAGACGGGCGCCTTCGCGGACCACCTCGTCGTCCTCGGCCGGGGCCGCCTCCTCGCCGACACCCCGGTACGGGACTTCATCGACGCCCGCGTGCGCCCCCGGGTCCGGGTCCGCAGCACCGACGCCGACGCGCTCGGGGCACTCCTCACCCGGCACGGGTACGAGGGGGACCGCGCGGCGGACGGCACCTGGACCGTGCGGCACGCGCGCGTGGAGGAAGCCGGGCGGCTGCTGGCCGAAGAGGGGCTGCCGGTGCTCGAACTCGCGCTCCAGGACGCGAGCCTGGAGGAGGCGTACCTCGATCTGACGGCCGGCGAGGCCGAGTTCACCGCACAGCCACAGGAGGTCTGACCATGTCGTTCGTTCCCGTACTGCACGCCGAGTGGATCAAGATCCGGACGCTGCGGTCGCTGCTCGGCGCGCTGGCGGCGGTGTTCGCCGTCACCGTGGCCTTCTCGGCGGTCACCGCGGCCCAGGCCGACCGTTCCGACCCGCTGTTCTCGGTGTTCTTCGGCGTCAGCCTCGGCCAGGTCGCCGCCGTGGTCTTCGGCGCGCTGGCGGTGTCCGGCGAGTACCGGGGCGGTGCGCTGCGGCTGACGCTCGCCTCGGTGCCGGACCGGACGCGGTGGTTCGCCGCGAAGAGCGTCGCCGTCGCGCTGCCGGTGCTCGCGGTGGCGCTGCCGACCGGGCTGGTGACGCTGGCGGTGGGCAGAGGGCCGGCGGGGCTCACCTGGGCGGAGGGGCTGCGCGGGGTGGCCGGCTGCGCGCTGTACCTGACGCTGATGGCGCTGCTGGCCGCCGGACTCGCGGCCGTGCTGCGCAGCGGGGTCGGCACGCTCGGGCTGCTGATCCCGTTCCTGCTGACCGTGTCCTTCGTCGTCGGAGACCTCGACTCGGGCGCCGCCGACTACCTGCCCGACCGGGCGGGCCAACTCGCCCTGCACAGCGCCTCCGAGGGCCCGCTCGGCCCCTGGGCCGGGCTCGCGGTGAGCGCGCTGTGGGCGGCGGCGGCGCTGGGCGCGGGCGCCTGGTGCGTGCGGCGGCGGGACGCCTGACGCGCCGCCAATTGTCAGTGCCGGGCGCTTTACTGGAACACATGGACGTCGTCGCACGGCACCTCGCCGCCATCGACCGGCTCCGCGCGCGGGACCTCCCGCCGGGCGGGGCCGCTCACCACACCGTGGAACTGGACCCCGGCCACGGGCCGAGGCCGTCCACGGACGACCTCCACGCCCTGCGCGACGCGATGGCCCAGCACCTCGGCACCCGCTGGGGCGAGTCACCCCCCTGGGCCCAGCTCACCCTCCGCCTCCGCCTCGCCCGAGGCGAGGAGATACCCGAGCCCTGGGCCACCCTCTGCCTCCGCACCGACGAACTCGACGTGTGGCAGGCGGAGGACGTGTGGCTCGCCGTCGGCGTGGCCGACCGCGACGAGGCCGACGCGATACGCCTCCTGGCCACGGTCACCCGTACGGCCCCGCCCTAGGCCGTGTCCGGAAAGTCCCGCCTGGCTCGCGACGCCTGGCACGTTCCCCCAAGCTCTGCGAGCAGGGGGGACCCCCAGCGGCGTTGCCGGGATCGTCCTCGTACGCCCAGTACGAGGACGACCCTCCGCCTTGCGAGCGCACGCACCAGACGCCTTGCGAGCGCACGCACCAGACGCCGCGAGCCCTGCCCTCCGGGCAGACGGCGCCACTTTCCGGACACGACCTAGTCGGCCGCCGCCTCGCGCAGCCGCGCGTACTCCTCCGCCATGCTCGTCACCGTCCAGTGGGCGTTCAGGCCGCTCGGGTTGGGGAGGGCCCAGACCCGGGTGTCGCCGAACGTGCGCTCCTGGGGGCCGACTTGGGCCTTGCGGTCACCGAAGGCGGCCCGGTACGCGGTCACGCCGACCACGGCCAGCCAGCGGGGGGCGTAGCGCTCCACCTTGGCGGCGAGCACCCGGCCGCCCTCGACGTACTCCTCGGGCGACAGCTCATCGGCGCGGGCCGATGCCCTGGACACCACGTTGGTGATGCCGAGGCCGTAGGAGAGCAGCTCGCGTTCCTCGGCGGGTTTCAGTTGGCGTGGGGTGAAGCCGGAGCGGTGCAGCACCGGCCAGAAGCGGTTGCCGGGGCGGGCGAAGTGGTGGCCGGTGGCCGCCGACATCAGGCCCGGGTTGATGCCGCAGAACAGGACATGGAGGCCGTCCGCGAGCACGTCGGGGACGAGGCGGTCGCGGGCGGCCTCCAGTTCCGCCTGGCTGAGGGAGGTCAGAGGATCGCTCCGGGGGTGTAACCGGCCGCCTCCGGGCGCTGCTTGGCGATCTCCTCGATCCGGCCCACGACCACGCCGACCTGGTCGGCGGCCGCGCCGGTGAAGGACAGCTTGTCGGCCATCAGCGCGGCCAGCTGCTCCCGGTCCAGCGGCAGGCGGTCGTCGGCGGCGAGCTTGTCCAGCAGGTCGTTGCGCTCGGCACCCTGCTCCCGCATGGCGAGCGCGGTCGCCACCGCGTTCTCCTTGATCGCCTCGTGCGCGACCTCGCGGCCCACGCCCGCGCGCACCGCGCCCATCAGCACCTTGGTGGTGGCGAGGAACGGCAGGTAGCGGTCCAGCTCGCGGGCGACGACGGCCGGGAAGGCGCCGAACTCGTCCAGCACGGTCAGGAACGTCTCCAGCAGGCCGTCCAGCGCGAAGAACGCGTCCGGCAGCGCGACCCGGCGCACCACCGAGCAGGACACGTCGCCCTCGTTCCACTGGTCGCCAGCCAGCTCGCCGGTCATCGAGGCGTAGCCGCGCAGGATCACCATCAGGCCGTTGACGCGCTCGCAGGAGCGGGTGTTCATCTTGTGCGGCATCGCGGACGAGCCGACCTGGCCCGGCTTGAAGCCCTCGGTGACCAGCTCGTGCCCGGCCATCAGCCGGACCGTCTTGGCCAGCGAGGACGGCGCCGCCGCCAGCTGCACCAGCGCGGTGACGACCTCGTAGTCCAGCGAGCGGGGGTAGACCTGGCCGACCGAGGTGAACGCCTGGCCGAAGCCCAGGTGGTGGGCGATGCGCTGCTCCAGCTCGGCCAGCTTGGCCGCGTCCCCGCCCAGCAGGTCCAGCATGTCCTGCGCGGTGCCGACCGGGCCCTTGATGCCGCGCAGCGGATAGCGGCCCAGCAGCTCGTCGACCCGGCCGTAGGCCACCAGCAGCTCGTCGGCGGCGGTGGCGAAGCGCTTGCCCAGGGTGGTGGCCTGCGCGGCTACGTTGTGCGAGCGTCCGGCCATGACCAGCTCGGCGTACTCGCCGGACAGCCGGCCCAGGCGGGCCAGCACGGCCACCGTGCGGTCGCGGACCAGCTCCAGGGAGAGCCGGATCTGGAGCTGCTCGACGTTCTCGGTGAGGTCGCGCGAGGTCATGCCCTTGTGGACGTGCTCATGCCCGGCGAGGTCGTTGAACTCCTCGATCCGCGCCTTCACGTCGTGCCGGGTGACCTTCTCGCGCTCGGCGATGGAGGCCAGGTCCACGGTGTCGAGGACGCGCTCGTAGTCGGCGATCGCCTCGTCCGGCACCTCGATGCCCAGGTCCTTCTGGGCGCGCAGCACGGCGAGCCAGAGCTGCCGCTCCAGCCTCACCTTCTGCTCGGGCGACCAGAGCGTGGCGAGCTCGGCGGAGGCGTACCGTCCGGCGAGGACGTTGGGGATGCGGGGCTTGGCGGGCGCTGAAGTCACGTGTACGGAGTGTACTGGCGATTCGTGCAGGCCAGCGCCGTGGGGTGACTCGGAGGAAGCTACAAGGCACGCGGCCGGGGCATCGAAGGCGCGTTCCCTACTCTTGCAGTATGCGCATGCGTCCTACGTTGAGCTGGACCCCGAGCGGAGATCTGCCGCCGGGCATCACCGACCCGGAGCCGGTCGCCGAGGCGCTGGGCGCGGGCGGGGTGCTCGTCCTCAGCGGGGCGGGCATCTCCACCGAGTCCGGCATCCCCGACTACCGGGGCGAGGGCGGCAGCCTGAGCCGGCACACCCCGATGACCTACCAGGACTTCACCGGCGGGGCGCAGGCCCGGCGCCGGTACTGGGCCCGCAGCCACCTGGGCTGGCGCACCTTCGGCCGGGCCCGCCCCAACGCCGGGCACCGGGCGGTCGCCGCGTTCGGGCGGCACGGCCTGCTCTCCGGCGTGATCACCCAGAACGTCGACGGGCTGCACCAGGCGGCCGGCAGCGAGGACGTGGTGGAACTCCACGGCAGCCTCGACCGCGTCGTCTGCCTCTCCTGCGGCGACCTCTCCGCCCGCCGCGACCTCGCCGCGCGCCTGGAGGAGGCGAACCCGGGGTTCGACCCGGTGGCCGCCGGCATCAACCCGGACGGCGACGCCGACCTCACCGACGACCAGGTCGGCGACTTCCGAGTGGTGCCCTGCACGGTCTGCGGCGGCATTCTCAAGCCGGACGTGGTCTTCTTCGGCGAGTCCGTCCCGCCCGCCCGGGTCGCGCACTGCCGCGCCCTGGTCCGCGAGGCGGCCACCCTGCTGGTACTGGGCTCCTCGCTGACGGTCATGTCCGGCCTCCGCTTCGTACGCCAGGCGGCCGAGGCCGGGAAGCCGGTGCTCGTCGTCAACCTGGCCCCCACCCGGGGCGACGTCCACGCCCGCGCCCGGGTCGCCCTCCCGCTGGGCCCGGCCCTCACATCCGTCGCCGGCCGGCTGGGCGTCCCCCTGGAGGGTGCCGACTCACCGGTGGGGTGACCGGTGCTACGCCCGGTCCTCCTGCGTCAGTTCGTACGGCAGGAGGTCCGGGCGCTTGGCCGGGAGGCCGTCGCCGGAGGAGCGGCCGGTGAGGCGGCGGGCTATCCAGGGGAGCAGGTACTGCCGGGTGAAGCGGACGTCGGCGACCCGGCGCGCTCCCCAGCCGGGCGGCGGGGTGGCCGCCATGGGGGTGCGCCACTCGGCGTCCTCCGCGTCGTGGCCCAGCTCCTGCCAGACCGCCTCCGCCACCCTGCGGTGTCCCTCGTGGGTGAGGTGCAGCCGGTCCACGTCCCACAGGCGCGGGTCGCCCAGCGAGGGCGCGCCGTACAGGTCGACCACGACCGCGTCGTGCTTGGCGGCCAGCTCGTCCACGCAGGCGAACAGCTCCTCCATGCGCGGCCGGAACCGGTCCAGCACCGGGCCCTGGCGGCCGGGGCTGCGCATCAGCACCAGCCGCTCGCAGTGCGGCGCCAGCCCTTCCACGGCCTCGGTCAGCAGGTCCCGCACCCGGACCATGTCGCACTTGGGGCGCAGGGTGTCGTTGAGCCCGCCGACCAGCGTGATCACGTCGGGGCGCATCGCGGCCGCGAGCGGGACCTGCTCGTCCACGATCTGCTGGATCAGCTTGCCGCGCACCGCCAGGTTGGCGTACCGGAAGCCGGGCGTGCGGGCGGCCATCCGGGCCGCGAGCAGGTCCGCCCAGCCCCGGTAGGAGCCGTCGGGCAGCAGGTCCGACATGCCCTCGGTGAAGGAGTCGCCCACGGCGACGAGGCTGGTGTACGCGGGAGGTGTGGAATTCGTCTGCATGGCGACAGAGATGGTAACCCGGCGCCATACCCACCGGTCGGTCACCCCGTTCCCGCCCCGCGCACTCCTCAGGCGGGCTGCCCGAACAGCTCCCGCAGCACGTCCTCCATCGTCACAAGACCGGCCAGCTTGCCGTCCGCGCCGATCACCGCCGCCACATGCGTACGGCTGCCGCGCATCGCGGTGAGCACGTCGTCCAGCGGGGAGGACTCCCGCACCCGTGCGATCGGCCGCATGTCGCGCAGCCGGAACGGCACATCGCGCGGGGAGGCGTCCAGCGCGTCCTTCACATGCAGATAGCCCACGATCCGGCGCCCCACGTCCACCACCGGGAACCGGGAGAACCCGGACTCCGCCGACAGCCGCTCCAGCTGCTCCGGGGTGACCCCGACGCTCGTGTAGACCACCCGCTCCAGCGGCACCACCACGTCCCGGACCGGGCGGCTGCCCAGCTCCAGCGCGTCGTGCAGGCGCTCCTGCGCCCGGTCGTCGATCAGGCCCGCCTCGGTGGCGTCCTTGACGATCTCGGCCAGCTCGGTGTCGGTGAAGGTCGCGGACACCTCGTCCTTGGCCTCCACCCGCAGCAGCTTCAGCAGGCCGTTGGCGAAGGCGTTGATGGTGAAGATCGCCGGGCGCAGCGCACGGGCCAGCGCCACCAGCGGCGGCCCGAGCAGCAGCGCGGTGCGCACCGGCTCGGCCAGCGCGATGTTCTTCGGCACCATCTCGCCCAGCAGCATGTGCAGATACGTGGCCAGGGACAGCGCGATCACGAACGACACCGCGTGCCCGGCGCCCGAGGGCACGCCCATCGCGTGGAACACCGGCTCCAGCAGATGCGCGATGGCCGGTTCCGCGACCACACCGAGGACCAGTGTGCACAGCGTGATGCCGAGCTGCGCGGCCGCCAGCAGCGCCGACACGTGCTCCAGCCCCCACAGCACCCGCCGGGCCCGCTTGTCGCCCTCCATGGCCAGCGGCTCCACCTGCGAGCGGCGCACCGAGATCAGCGCGAACTCCGCTCCCACGAAGAAGGCGTTGACGACCAGGGTCGCCAGACCGATCAGGATCTGTACGGCGGTCATCGGGCCCTCTCCGTCGACTCGTCGGCGTGCCTGCCGTGCGTCCCCCCGGCCGGCGCGTGCAGCAGCACCCGCGCGGCCCGGTGCCCGGAGGCGTCCACCACGTCCAGACGCCAGCCGTCGGCGTCCACGCTGTCGCCGACCTCGGGGATGCGGCCCAGCTCGGTGGCGACCAGCCCGGCCAGCGTCTCGTACGGGCCGTCGGGCACCCTCAGGCCCACCCGTGCCAGCTGGTCGGTGCGGGCCGCGCCGTCCGCCGAGTACAGGGCGCGGCCCTGGTCGTCGGTGCCGGCCGGGGCCAGGTCGGGGGTCTCGTGCGGGTCGTGCTCGTCGCGGACCTCGCCGACGACCTCCTCGACGATGTCCTCCAGCGTGGCCACGCCCGCCGTGCCGCCGTACTCGTCTATGACGACGGCCATGGTGCGCCGGCCGGACAGCCGGTCCAGCAGGCGGTCCACGGTCAGGGACTCCGGGACCAGCAGAGGGTCGCGCATGATCTGGGTGACCGAGCGGACCGGGCGGTCCTCGGCGGGCAGCGCCAGTACGTCCTTGATATGGGCGACGCCGACGACCGCGTCCAGGCTGCCCCGGTAGACCGGGAAGCGGGACAGGCCGGTGGCCCGTGTCGCGTTCGCCACGTCCTCGCAGGTGGCGAGGGTGTCGAGGGCGACGACCTGGACGCGCGGGGTCATCACGTTCTCCGCCGTCAGGTCCGCCAGGTTCAGCGTCCGCACGAACAGCTCGGCGGTGTCCGGCTCCAGCGCGCCCGCCTTCGCGGAGTGCCGGGCGAGCGCCACCAGCTCCTGCGGGCCGCGCGCGGACGCCAGCTCCTCGGCGGGCTCCAGGCCGAAACGGCGCACGACCCGGTTGGCGGTGTTGTTGAGGTGGGTGATGAAGGGGCGGAAGGCCAGGCTGAACCAGCGCTGCGGGGTGCCCACCCGCTTGGCCACGGCCAGCGGCGAGGAGATCGCCCAGTTCTTCGGCACCAGTTCGCCGACGACCATCAGGAACACCGTCGACAGGGCGGTGCCCAGCACCAGCGCGGCCGAGCGGGCCGTCGCGTCGGACAGGCCCATCGCCCGGAACGGCCCGGAGAGCAGCGCCGCGATGGACGGCTCGGCCAGCATGCCGACGACCAGGTTGGTCACGGTGATGCCGAGCTGCGCGCCGGAGAGCTGGAAGGTGAGGTTGCGTACGGCCTTCAGCGCGCCCGGGGCGCCGGTCTCACCGCGTGCGGCGGCCCGTTCGAGTTCGCCGCGCTCGACCGTGGTCAGCGAGAACTCGGCCGCCACGAAGGCGCCACAGGCGAGCGAGAGCAGGATCGCCACCAACAGGAGGAGCACTTCGGTCATCGGGTCACCTCCGTCCCAGGATCGGTCAGGACGGGGAGGACCGCGCGATGTCGGTGACGCGGACCGGGAGGCTCGCCCATGGGTGGACGCTCACAACCTTTCATCGAGTGCCGAGGTGCCACCCCAATGGTAAAGGATCAGCAAAGCGTCCCCCAAGGGATCATCCGTCCAGCGGCTTGACCCAGCGACGCCACTTCTCCTCCGGCCCGTATCCCGCCGCGTTCCAGGCATGGTGCGCGCTCTCGTTGCGCACCAGCACCATCGCGTCCACCCGGCGCCCGCCCAGCGCCGCGAACCGGGCCTCGGCAGCCGCCAGCAGCGCCCGCGAGATCCCTCGCCGCCGGTGGCCCGGGTGCACCGCGAGCCGGTAGGCCGAGCACCGCCAGCCGTCGAAGCCCGCGATGACCGTGCCGACCAGCATCCCGTCCAGCTCCGCCAGGAGCAGGGCCTCCGGGTCGCGCTCGATAAGCCGGGCCACCCCGGCGTGGTCGTCGCTGATGCTCGTCCCCTCGGCGGCCTCGGCCCAGAATGCCAGCACGGCGTCGATGTCGGCGGGAACGGCGTGACGGATGCCCGGATCACTCATGATGGGAGCCAAGCAGAACGCCCGGCCACCCGGCCATGGACTGTCCGGCAGGTGAGACCCGGCCGGACTCCCCCCGTCAGCGGGACTGGTCGCGCTCTCGGCGTACCTGGGCGCGGCGGCCCTTGACGTTGGCGCCGCGCATCGCGCGGACCACGTCGTCCGCCGCCTCCTCGGGGACCTCGACCAGGGAGAAGCGGTCGGCGATCTCGATGGCGCCGATGTCGCGGCCGCTGAGCCGGGTCTCGCCGGCGATGGCGCCTACGAGGTCCTGCGGCCGTACGCCCGCGCTGCGTCCGGCGCCGACGAAGAGGCGGGTCATGCCGGGCGAGGTGCGGCCGCGCGGCCGGCCGCGCTGGCCCCGGTCGCGGTCACCGCCCCGGCCCCGGTCGCCGCGGTCGCGGTCCCTGGGCGCCAGCTCGGGGATCTCCTCCTCGTCGAAGGCCGCGCCGCCCGACTCGTGGGCCAGCTTCACCGCCGCCAGCGCCACGTCCATCACGTCGAACTCGTCCCCGAGGGTCTCCACCACCACCCGGAACCGCTCCAGGTCCTCGTCCTCCAGCAGGCTCTCGTGCAGCGCGGCCCGCGTCAGCTCCAGCCGCCTGGCCCGCAGGTCCGCGACCGACGGCACCTTCTCCAGCGGCACCTTCCGGCCGGTCGCCCGCTCGATCGCCTTGAGCATCCGGGACTCGCGGGGCTCCGCGAGCGTGATCGCCACACCCTCCCGGCCCGCGCGCCCGACCCGGCCGATGCGGTGCACGTACGACTCCGGCGCCGAGGGCACGTCGTAATTGATCACATGCGTGAGGTGCTCGACGTCGATGCCGCGCGCCGCGACATCGGTAGCGACCAGCAGGTCCGCCGTGCCGCCGCGCAGCCGGCCCATCACCCGGTCCCGCTGCTCCTGGCTCAGCCCGCCGTGCAGCGCCTCGGCGCGGTAGCCGCGGCCGTTCAGGGTCTCGGAGAGCTGGTCGACCTGGTCACGGGTGCGGCAGAACACGATCGCCGCCTCCGGCGACTCCACGTCCAGCAGCCGCCCCAGCGCCGCCGCCTTCTGCGCCCGCCCCACGATGTACGCCGACTCCCGGATGCGCGGCGCCTCACCGGGCGCCGGGGCCTCCCGCTCGATCCGCACCCGCACCGGGTCGCTCAGGTGCTTGCGCGCCATGGAGTCGATCCGCGAGGGCATCGTCGCCGAGAACAGCACCGTCTGCCGATCCGAGGGCACGTTCTCCAGGATCGAGTCGATGTCCTCGGCGAAGCCCATGTCGAGCATCTCGTCGGCCTCGTCCAGCACGACCGTGCGCAGGCCGTCCAGGGGCAGCGTGCCGCGCGCGATGTGGTCCAGCGCCCGGCCCGGCGTCGCCACCACCACGTCCACCCCGCGCTGCAGTTCGCGCAGCTGGCGCCCGATGGGCTGGCCGCCGTAGACCGGCAGCACGCGGACGCCGAGGTCGGTGCCGTAGCGGTGCACGGCCTCCGAGACCTGGATGGCCAGTTCGCGGGTCGGCACCAGCACCAGCGCCCGGGGCCCCTTGCCCTTGCCCTCGGCGGCGATGCGCTGGATCACCGGCAGCGCGAACGCGGCGGTCTTGCCCGTACCGGTGGCCGCCTGCCCCAGCAGGTCGTTGCCCGCCAGCAGCGGCGGAATGGCCTCCTGCTGGATCGGGGTGGGCTCCTCGTAGCCGAGCGCGGTCAGCGCCCGCTGGATCTCGGGGGCCAGGTCGAGATCGGCGAAGCCGACCTGTCCTTCGCTGGTGTTGGTCGTCATGGCGCATCCCTTTTCCGGCTGGGGGACGCGGTACCTGAGTGGCAGGCCGGGTCGGGCCTTGAAGACGCGCGGGCCCGCGAGCGAGCCCGAAGTCCGCGCCGGGACGCGCCCCCTTGCAGTTCACACGGTACGGACCATCTATACCGTGCCGTGCCACGGGGAAACGCGCCACCCGACCGGGCCCTCACTCGTGGGCGATGGCCGCCAGGACGTTCATCCGCGAGGCCCGCAGCGCGGGAAGCAGCGCCGCGACCACGCCCACCACCGCCGACCCGATCATCACGGCGACGATGGTGCCCCAGGGCACCTGTAGATCCTTCATCCCGCGCAGCGCCAGCACCTGCTGACCGCACACGCCCCACACCAGCCCCAGCGCCAGCCCGAGAACCGCGCCGAACACCGCGATCACCACCGACTCCAGCCGGATCATCCGGCGCAGCTGCCGCCGGCTCAGCCCGATCGCCCGCAGCAGCCCGATCTCCCGGGTGCGCTCCACCACCGACAGCGCCAGGGTGTTGACCACCCCGAGCACCGCGATCACGATCGCCAGCCCCAGCAGCGCGTACACCAGGTACAGCAGCACCGAGATCTGGTCGTGCACCAGCTTCTTGTAGTCGGCCTGGTCGCGGACCTGGAGCTGCGGGTACGCCTTGAGCGACTTCGTGAGTCCGGCCCGCAGTCGCGCCGCGTCGGTGCCGGGCGCGGCGTTGACGTAGAGCACCGAGTCCTGGCCGCCGGGTACGTACTTCTCCTCCGTGCCGAGGCCCAGGAAGATGCCGCCCTGCGTGCCGAAGCCCTCCGGCGACTCCAGGTTGGTGAGCGCGCCGACGGTCAGCCGGGCCACCTTGCCGCCGGGGAACTCGACGGGGAGGGTGCTGCCCATCCGCGCCCCGTGCCCTTGCGCGAACTTGGCGTCCATCGCCAGTCTGCCGTCCGCCAGCGCGGCCGAGGTGCCGCCGCTCGCGTAGGTGAGGTGCACGACGTCGTCCAGCCCCGGGCCGTAGGCGGAGGCGGCCGTCCGCACCCGCCTGCCGTCCGGCATCCGCACCGCGAGCGGGGTGATCCGCTGCGGTACGACGAGCCCGACACCCCGTGTGCCCTCCACCGTGCGCCGTACATCGGCGCTGAACGGGGTGAAGTTGGCGCTCTGCACGATGAAGTCCGCCCCCAGGGTGCGGTCGATCTGCCGGTCGAACGAGGCCGACATCGAGGCGCTCGCCACCGACATCCCGCCGACCAGCGCGAGGCCCACCATCAGCGCCGCCGCCGTGGCCCCCGTACGGCGCGGGTTGCGCAGCGCGTTGCGCTGGCTCATCCGGCCCACCGAACCGAACAGGGCCGGGAACGCGCCGCCCAGCACCCGGATCACCGGCCGCACCAGCAGTGGCCCGGCGATCACCATCGCGATCAGCGTCAGCACCACGCCGAGCCCCAGCAGCGCGGCCGCCGGCGCCGCCTTCGTCGCCGCCACGCAGCCGGCCAGCGCCGCCGCCCCGGCCACGCCCATGACCCCGCCCGCGATGGCCCGCCCCGTCAGCGGCTTGTCCACCCCGGCGATCTCCGCGTCCGACAGCGCCGCCATCGGCGACACCGTCGCGGCCCGCCGCGCCGGGAGGTACGCGGCGACGAAGGTGACGCCCACCCCGACCACGTACGCCGCGACCGGGGTGCCCCAGCCGATCACCATCTCGGTGGCCTTCAGGTTCATCCCGAACAGGCTCATCAGCCGGATCAGCCCGTACGCCATCCCGATCCCGGCCGCGAGGCCCAGCGTGGAGCCGACCACGCCGAGCAGCAGCGCCTCCAGCAGCACCGAGCGCCTGACCTGGCGGCGGTCCGCGCCCAGCGCTCGCAGCAGGCCGAGTTCACGGGTGCGCTGGGCGATCAGCATGGCGAAGGTGTTGACGATCAGGAAGATGCCGACGAGCACCGCGATCCCGGCGAAGCCCAGCATCACGTACTTGATCACGTCGAGGAAGCCGCCGAGGTTCGCCGCCGCCGACTTGGCCTGTTCGGCGGCGGTCCGCAGCTCGTAGCCGCCGCTGCCGATCGCGTCGGCGACCCGGGTCTTCAGCTCCGGGTCGGTGACGCCCGGCGCGGCCTCCACCGAGATGGCGGTGGCCTTCTTCGCCGAGCCCAGCAGCTGCTCGCCGGCGGTGGCCTGGTCCAGGAAGACCAGGGCGGCGCCGGGGTTCGTGGTGCGGAAGGTGGCGATGCCGACGACCCGTACCCGGAAGGTGCCCGGCTGGGCCTGCACGATCAGGGTGTCGCCGATGCCCACGTGCTTCTTGCTCGCGGTGTCCGCGTCCAGCAGCGCCTGTTCCGCGCCGCGCGGGGCGTGACCCGAGGTCAGCTCCACCGGGCTGCGGTCGGTCAGATACCAGGAGGTGGCGATCGTCGGGGCGCCGGTGGTCGGGCCGACGGACCGGTTCCGGCTGTCGATCACCGTGACGTTCTGCACCGACACGTCCGCGTGCGCCGACGCGACACCGGGGGCCTTCGCCACCCGGCCCGCGAGGTCGGCGGGCACCGTCTGCGTGGCGCCGCCCGGCACCGGAGAGCGCAGGTCCTGCTTCGGGCCGACCGTCACGTCCGCCGCCGTGGAGGCGAACAGCCGGTCGAAGGTACGGGTCACCGTGTCGGAGAAGATCAGGCTTCCCGAGACGAAGGCCACGGACAGCACGACGGCCAGCGCGGAGAGCGCCAGCCGCCCCTTGTGCGCGAGAAAACTTCTCAGGGTCGCCTTGAGCACGGGGGTTCAGTCCTCCCGCGCCACGGCGTCGTCCCCGAGCCGGCCCCGCACCACGTCGAACGCCTTCATCCGCTCCAGTACGGTGTCCGCCGTGGGCCGCTCCATCCGGTCCACGATCCGGCCGTCGCCCAGGAAGAGCACCAGGTCGGAGTGGGCGGCCGCGCCGGGATCGTGCGTCACCATGACCACGCTCTGCCCGAGGTCGTCCACCGCGCTGCGCAGGAAGCCCAGCACCTCCAGACCCGAGCGGGAGTCCAGGTTGCCGGTGGGCTCGTCCGCGAAGATCAGCTCCGGCCGCGAGGCCAGCGCCCGCGCACACGCCACGCGCTGCTGCTGGCCGCCGGACAACTGGGCCGGACGGTGCCCGAGCCGGTCCCGCAGCCCCAGACTGTCGATCACCTGGTCCACCCAGCCGGGCTCGGGCTTACGGCCCGCGATGTCCATCGGCAGGGTGATGTTCTCCGCCGCCGTCAGGGTGGGGATCAGATTGAACGACTGGAAGACGAACCCGATCCGGTCCCGGCGCAGCCTGGTCAGCTCGCCGTCCTTCAGCCCCGTGATCTCGGTGTCCCCGAGCCACACCTGCCCGGCCGAGACCGTGTCCAGCCCGGCCAGGCAGTGCATCAGCGTCGACTTGCCCGACCCGGAGGGTCCCATCACGGCGGTGAACCGCCCGCGCGCGATGTCCACGTCCACCGAGTCCAGCGCGACCACGGCCGTCTCCCCGGTCCCGTACGCCTTGGTCAGCCCCCGGGCCCGCGCCACCGTCCCCCGGCCCGGCACCGCACCCGGCGCGTCCTGAGCAGCAGATGTGAACAAGATGCACTCCCCAACGCCTCGACATCCCGACTCCTCGGCCACGCCCGAGCCTAGTGTGACCCGAACCACACCTGAAACGATGTTCGGCAATCGGTGGAGCCACGGATGCAGCGTGACTGAGCCCCCGGGCGCCATATTTCCCGCGTTCTGCCACATCAGCGATTACGGAGAGGGCGGATGTCGGGATCTTCGCCATCTCGTGGCCCTGAGTCAGCCGCTCAACCTGTGGGCGCCGTCCAGTGTCCTGATCAGGCAGTTCAGCCGGATCACTCCCAAGGAGTCCATCCGCTGCGTCGATCAGGGCTTCATCCGTGTGATCACGCGCGACGAGTGGTTGCGGGACCGCAGGTTCCGTGACTGCGGCGGCGGTCCAGTCACGGACGGCCAATCCTCGTCAGGTCGCCTATTGGAACCCCGTGGGCACGCTGACAGCCGCCAGGCGTCATGCCGACGGCGGGGGGTTCGAGATCGCGAAGTGGATTATTCGTGCCGGGTGCAACCATGGGGCGGCGTTCGCTCTCTCGGGAGCCACGCTTCCGCTCTTCCTCAGTCCCTCCGGCCCACGATTCATACGGCTCATCCAGCACGCCCCGGCTGCCGGCGAAGGAGCGGGCGGCCACCCTCCGGCCTGTAATGCCGGACCGCGCAGCCTCGACGCCTTCATCGCGGGTGAGGGACGCAAGGAACTGGTCGCGTGGATCAACGCTGTGTGCGAGCAGTACCGGTACCACCCCAGCCGTGACATCGACGGTCTCGTCATCCGTGAACTCCGCGAGCAGTCGGGCCGTGCCCGTCTCGACGGACCTCATCCTCTCGCCCGGACAGACGCTGAACACCGTGGGCATGGCGGCCGGGGTCTTCGGTATCGGCAATGGCCTGGCCCGACAGGTGGGCTGGCTGCCCAGCGGCTTCGACGGACCGCAGTGGCCTTTCCTGTACGCCTATTCCTCGGCGGCCCAGAAGTCGCGGCTGCGTCGCACGATCTACGCGTCGATCATCTACTCCGAGTCCCCACTCTCAACACTCTCCTTCGAAAATCCGATGACCGCATCGTGCACGTCGACCTACACTCCGGCCATCATGAAGCGCCGTGTTGAGTTCACCGAGCGGGCGGCCCGGCTCCGCGACTACCTCCCGCCCGATGATCGCCGGACCCTGAAGCGCCTCGTCGATCGGGTCACCGACGACCCCTACGGCGCTTCCACCCACCGCGCCTTCTCGAACGACGACCTCACTCGTTCCAGCTGGCTGGACGGAGCCATGGTCCATTTCGTCGTGACCACACGAGTCATCTACGTCGTGGACGCCGACATCTATGACGCCGCCCGAGGCTTCAACATCATCTGAACGACTGGTCCGACCGGTTCGCCGTGGAACCCACCGCACGACCTTGATCTACGTCTGAAACACCCTGGGGCCGGTCGGGCGACTGGTTCACACGCCTACCCCACCCCTTCCCGCGCCCGGAACCCGTCCGCGTCCCACGTCCCCCACAGGCGGGGGGACAGCCAGGACGGGGCCTGGGTGCGGAAGTCCGCGGGGGGCAGGGTGCCGGTGCCCTGGGGGAGGGCGCCGAGGAGGGGGGCTCCGGCGACCTCGGGGAGGTCGGTGACGTTGCAGCGGGTGGCGAGGTCGGGGGAGGGGGGCCAGGAGCCGATCACCACGCCGGTCAACTCCAGTGCGCGGCGCTTCAGTTCGCGGGCCGTCAGTTCCGTCGCGTTCAGGGTGCCCAGGCCGGCCGGGGCGACCAGGAGGACCGGGGCGTTCAGGAGGGCCGCCGCGTCGGCCAGGGTGCCGCCCGCCGGGTCGAAGCGGACCAGGAGACCGCCCGCGCCCTCCACCAGCACGAGGTCGTGGTCGGTGGCGAGCTTCGCGGCCGCTTCCGCCACGTCCTGGGGATGCACCGGCGGCAGGCCGGAGCGGCGGGCGGCCGTCGCCGGGGCCAACGGGTCGGGATAGCGCGCCAGTTCGCGGGCCGTGACCGGGCCCGCCAGACGGCCCACCTCGTCGGCGTCACCGCGCTCGTTCGGACGTACGCCCGTCTGCGCGGGCTTCAGGACGGCCACCGAGCGGCCGGCCGCGAGGGCGGAGGCCGCCACGGCGGCCGTCACCATCGTCTTGCCGATCTCCGTGCCCGTGCCCGTGATCACCAGTACCGGCATGTCATCCCTCCCGCGCCGCGCCGCACACCGCGCGCGCGATCCGTGCCACGTCCGCGTCGTCCGTGACGTACGGCGGCATCGTGTAGACCAGATCACGGAAGGGGCGCAGCCACACGCCCTCCCGCACGGCGGCCCGCGTCGCGGCCGCCATGTCCACCTCGTGATCGAGCTGGACCACCCCGATGGCGCCCAGCACGCGCACGTCCCGCACGCCGGGCAGCTCCGAGGCCCCGGCGAGACCCTCCCGCAGGCCGGCCTCGATCCGCTTGACCTCGCCCCGCCAGTCCTGCCCGAGCAGCAGTCCGAGGGAGGCACACGCCACGTGCGCGGCCAGCGGGTTGCCCATGAAGGTCGGCCCGTGCGCGAGCACCGGCACCTCGCCGCGCGAGATCCCGTCGGCCACCCGCGCGGTGCACAAGGTCGCCGCCAGCGTGAGGTAACCGCCGGTCAGCGCCTTGCCCACGCACATCACATCGGGCGAGACGGCGGCGTGCTCCGCCGCGAACAGCGCGCCGGTGCGCCCGAAGCCGGTGGCGATCTCGTCGAACACCAGCAGCACGTCGTGCGCGTCGCACGCCTCCCGGAGCACCCGCAGATACGCGGGGGAGTGGAACCGCATCCCGCCCGCGCCCTGCACCACCGGCTCCACGATCACCGCGGCCAGTTCGTCCGCGTGCCGCTCGATCATGGACCGCAGATGCTCCGCGTACGCCTCCTCGTAGGCGGCTGGCGGCGCGTCCACGAAGACCTGGCGGGGCAGCGCGCCGGACCACAGCCCGTGCATGCCGCCCTCCGGGTCGCAGACCGACATGGGGTGCCAGGTGTCGCCGTGGTAGCCGCCGCGCCAGGTCAGCAGGCGCCGCTTGCCGGGACGGCCGAGCGAACGCCAGTACTGGAGGCACATCTTGACGGCCACCTCGACGGACACCGACCCGGAGTCCGCGAGGAAGACGTGCTCAAGACCCTCGGGCGACATGTCGACAAGGAGCTTCGCCAGCCGTACGGCGGGCTCGTGCGTGAGCCCGCCGAACATCACATGGCTCATCCGCCCCAACTGCTCGCGCGCGGCCTCGTCGAGCACCGGGTGCCGGTACCCGTGGATCGCCGACCACCAGGACGACATCCCGTCCACCAGCTCCGCGCCGTCCGCCAGCCGCAGCCGGACCCCGCTCGCCGACTCCACGACGAGCGGTTCGCTCCGGCCCGGCATCGGACCGTACGGATGCCACACATGCCGCCGGTCCAGCTCCAGCAGCTCGGCCGTACCCGGGTCAGGCATTGGGCGCGAGGTCCGTCCCGGCACCCCGGCGGCGCACGGCGACCAGATCGGTGCGCGGCTCGGCAGAGGCAGGCGCGGAAGCCTCGGCCGTACCGCACACACCGCCGCCGGCCGGTTCCCCCTCCGACCCGCACCCGCCCGCCGCCGCGTGCGACCCGCACCCGCCCGGGCCGGCCGCCGCACGGTGCTCCGGCAGCGTCACCTCGTCCGCGCCCTCCACCTCGAACCCGGCGTCCGCGATCATCTCCAGGTCGGCCTTGCCCGCCTGGCCCTCGCTGGTCAGGTAGTCCCCGAGGAAGATCGAGTTGGCCAGGTGCAGCGCGAGCGGCTGGAGCGAGCGCAGATGCACCTCACGGCCGCCCGCGATCCGCACCTCCACGTCCGGGCAGACGAAGCGGACCATCGCCAGGATGCGCACGCAGCGCTGCGGGGTGAGGTTCCACTCCTTGGCCAGCGGGGTGCCCTCGAACGGGATCAGGAAGTTCACCGGAACGGAGTCCGGGTCCAGCTCGCGCAGCGCGAACACCACGTCCACCAGGTCCTCGTCGCGCTCACCCATGCCCGCGATCAGCCCCGAGCAGGCGGAGAGACCGGCCGCGTGCGCCTTGTGCACCGTGTCCACCCGGTCGGCGTACGTGTGGGTGGTGGTGATGTCGCCGTAGGTCGCCTCGGAGGTGTTGAGGTTGTGGTTGTAGGCGTCGGCGCCCGCCGCGCGCAGCCGCTCCGCCTGGCCGTCGGAGAGCAGGCCGAGGCAGGCGCACACCTCGACGTCCTCGTGTCGGTCCTTGATGGCCTTGATCGTGTCGGAGACCCGGTCCACGTCCCGGTCGGTGGGCCCGCGCCCGGACGCCACCAGGCACACCCGCTTGGCGCCCCCGGCCAGCCCGGCGGCGGCCGCCTCGGACGCCTGGTCGGGCTTGAGCCAGGTGTACTTGAGGATGCCCGCCGTGGAGCCCAGCCGCTGCGAGCAGTAGGAGCAGTCCTCCGGGCACAGGCCCGACTTGAGGTTCACCAGATAGTTGAGCTTCACCCTGCGGCCGAACCAGTGCCGCCGCACCTTGCCGGCCGCGGCCACCACATCGAGCAGGTCGTCGTCGGAGGTGGCGAGCACGGCGAGCGCTTCCTCGCGCGTCGGCGTCTCGCGCCGCAGTCCCTTGTCCACCAGCGTGTTCAGCAGGTCCATGGGGCCTGATCCTGTCCTACCCGACCGCTCGCGGCCAAGGAGACTTCGCACAACGACCGAGGTTCACCGTGTGGGTATTGCCACACCATGGGCGGCTCTCCGCGCCGCTAGTGTCTGTCTGTTGTCTACAAATCTGTTGTCCGCACAAGCGTCCGGCAGAGCAAGCCCCCGGAGGAGCCATGGCGTTCGGCTGGATCGACGAGCAGGCCGAGGCGCGCCGCCGCGCCGGACTCCTCAGGACCCTGCGCCCCCGGCCCGCCGACTCGCCCCTGCTGGACCTGGCGAGCAACGACTACCTGGGCCTGGCCCGCCACCCGGAGGTCGTGGAGGGCGCGGCCGGGGCCGCCCGGACCTGGGGCGGCGGCGCCACCGGCTCCCGGCTGGTCACCGGCACCACCGAGCTGCACGCCCGCCTGGAGACCGAACTCGCCGACTTCTGCGGCTTCGAGGCGGCCCTCGTACTGTCCTCCGGCTACGCGGCCAACCTCGCCGCCGTCACCGCGCTCGGCCCGCACGGCTCGCTGATCGTCTCCGACGCGGGCAACCACGCCTCCCTGATCGACGGCTGCCGTCTGGCGCGCGGCACCACCCAGGTCGTCGGGCACGCCGATCCGGAGGCCGTGGCCAAGGCACTGGCGGCCCATCAGGGGGAGGCCATCGCCCTGTCGGACACGGTGTTCTCCGTCGACGGCGACGCGGCGCCCCTCGCTCGGCTGGCCGGCGCCTGCCGGGAACACCGGGCCGGACTGGTCGTGGACGACGCCCACGGCCTCGGTGTGCTGGGGGAGGGCGGCCGGGGCGCGGTCCACGCGGCCGGGCTCGCGGGCGCGGGCGACGTGGTGGCCACGGCCACGCTGTCCAAGTCGCTGGGCAGCCAGGGCGGGGTGGTGCTGGGCCCGGCGCGGGTGATCGGCCATCTGGTCAACACCGCGCGGACGTTCATCTTCGACACCGGGCTCGCCCCCGCCGCCGCGGGGGCCGCGCTCGCCGCGCTGCGCCTGCTCCGGCGCGAACCCGAGCGCCCGGCGCGCGTCCGCGCGGTCGCCGCCGAACTGCACGCCCGGCTGACCGCCGAGGGCCTGGCGGCCGTACGCCCGGACGCGGCCGTGGTCTCGGTACGGGCGCCGTCCCCCGACGCGGCCGTGCGCTGGGCCGCCGACTGCCGGGCGGAGGGGCTGTCGGTCGGCTGCTTCCGCCCGCCGTCCGTCCCGGACGGGGTCTCCCGGCTCCGGCTGACCGCCCGCGCGGATCTGTCGGAGGCGGACATCGAACGGGCGGTAAGGGTCGTCACCGCCGTTCGGCCCTGCTGAAGGGTGGGAAAAACCCCGCCAAATACGGTCTCGCGTCGCAGAGTTCACCCCGTTGAGCGACAGATGTCCGCGTATCTGGGGGGTTGGTTCACCGGACCGCTTCCGTGATGGCAGGCTGACGTGCAGGCACCAGAGCGGGACCGTGCCCGAAGCCTCCGCCCCGCGTCGTCGCGCGGCCCGTGGAAGGTCGGCGGGCCGCCCCGTGGGAAAGGGACGACTTCGCCATGGCAGACCATCTGGAAGCATCCGTCACGCTGCCGAGCGATCCAGCCTCGGTCCGCACGGCCAGGTCGTACGTGGTGGGCACGCTGGCGAGCTGGGGGCTCCCGGCGGACGACGAGGTCACCGACACCGTGCGCCTCATCGTCTCCGAGCTGGCCACCAACGCGGTCCAGCACACCCTGGGCCAGTCGCCCACCTTCACCGTGGACGTCGTACTGGCCCGGGACGAGCTGCTGCTCATCGGGGTTACGGACAGCCATCCCCGGCTGCCGAAGAGACTCCCGGCCGCCGTCGCCCAGGACAACGGGCGCGGCATGGCCATCATCCGGTGTCTCACCGTCGAGTGCGGCGGCAAGCTGCGGGTCCGGCCGACCCGCGAGGGCGGCAAGACGGTCTTCGTCGAGCTGCCCTGGTGCGTGCCGAGCCAGCCGAGGCCCGCCACGGCCCGCCCGGAGCCCTCTCCGGCCCGCTGAGTGGCGGGAACGGCCCCCGGGGCGCGTACACGCCCGTGAAGACCGTTCCCGGCCGCCGTGGCTAGTTGACCCGGCCGTACCACACGCTCTTGGTCCAGATCTTCTGGAGCCGCACCACGTCCCCGGTCTTCGGCGCGTGCCAGATCTTGCCCTTACCGGCGTAGATGCCGACGTGGTAGACGCTGGAACCCGAGTGGAAGAAGACCAGGTCACCGGCCTTGCGGTGGCCCGAGGAGATGTGGTGCGTCTTGTTGTACTGCTGCGCCGCCGTGCGTGGCAGCTTCTTGCCGGCCTTCTTGAACGAGTACAGCGTCAGGCCCGAGCAGTCGAACCGGCCCGGCCCGGTGGCTCCGTAGCGGTAGGGGGCGCCCTTCTTGGACGCCGCGACCTTCAGTGCCTTCGACGCGGTGGTGGCGGCGGAGGCGTCGGTGGCCAGCCCCGGCACCATGATGGACCCGCCGACGGCGGCCAGGGTGAGGGCGGAGGCCGTACCGGCGCGGGCCATCAGCGACGGGACACGATTGAGCGCAGTCATGCGCAACCCTTCGTCAGCCGCCTGTGAAGGATGACCTGTCGGATTCGGGCTGGCGAAGTTGCCCGGCCGTGTCACCACGGCTTCACCCCAAGGGCTGCTCGGCACGATCGTCCGCGTCTCGCGGACATCCGTCCCGGCGACCCGTCTTGCTCGGGTCCTCCACTCCTGCCGATGCACTTCTGTCGACCGGTCATCCAGGCGGCGGCAGGACTCGGCGTCCGCCCGGATGCGCCCCGCCGTTGTGGCGGGGTCTTGTCGTCAGACAGGGATCTTGGCCCACTCCTGTCCGAAAATCCCAATGGAACCGGGGGTTTGTGGTGTTACTCACCACTCACCCGTTCGGGTGGACAGAGGCCTGTCCGAGGCGCCGTCAGTTCCACTTCACAGCCCCGGACCTGGGCTTCGATCTCCGCGCCGTGGCCCGCCGGGCGCGTCGCGCGCAACTCGGCGGGCCCGGAAACGGGCCCGGAGATACACCGGTCGGCGGTAGCACGTTCGGCCCGTTTCGGCTCGGCGGACGACACGCCGGGCCCCGTCCGGCCCATGGCGGTGTCCGGCTCAGTCGACGGCATCGGGCGGGAGCGCGACGCGCGCGGTCCGGCGTTCGCCGTCCAGCACCCGCAGGGCGTGTGCCAGCGTGCCCCCGTACAGCTCCCGTTCGCCCCGTGCGTGCATCAGTGCGAGCGCGTCGCGGAGCGCGGCCGCCGTGCGCGCCAGCGCCTGCGCGGCCCTGAGTGCCCGGTACGTGTCGCCGTGCCGGGCCGGGTTGATGCGGCCCAGCAGGTCGGCCGCCTCCAGGTAACGGTCGATCAGCTCGCCCTCGGCCCGGGTCAGCGCGGGCAGCGGCGGCAGCTCCTCCGGCAGCACGGCCGGCTCACCGGGCGCCGGGGACGTTCTCACGGGCGCCCACGATCCCGTCGACCAGTCCGTGCTCCAAGGCGCCGGTGGCGTCCAGCACCCGCTCGCGCTCCAGGTCGGCGTGGACGGTGGCGGCGTCCCGTCCGGTGTGCCGGACGAGCAGCTCCTCCATCAGCTCCCGCGCCCGGACCAGCTCCGCCGCCTTGATCGCCAGATCGCTCGGCTGCCCCTGAATCGGCTCGGCCAGCTCCGGCTGGCGCAGCACCACCCGCGAGCCGGGCAGCGCGAACCGCTTGCCGGGCGTCCCGGCCGCGAGCAGCACGGCGGCCACCGAGACGGTCTGGCCCAGGCAGTAGGTCTCCACGTCGCAGCCGACGTAGCGCATCGTGTCGTACACCGCCGTCATGGCGTGGAAGTCGCCGCCGGGGCAGTTCAGGTACAGCGTGATGTCCCGGTCCGGGGCGGCGTGTTCGAGCTGCATGAGCTGCGCGATGACATCCGTGGCCGCCGTGTCGTCCAACGGCGTGCCCAGCAGCACGATCCGGTGCTCGAACAGCTTGGCGTACGGGTCGAGCGTGCGGCGGACGCCTCCGTCGCGCTCGGTGAACTCGGGCAGGACGTATCGGGCGTTCGGTCGGGTCATGGCACACCCCTCCTGAGCGGCGGGACCATGGCCGGCCCCGCTTCTGTAAAAAATGTACAGGACGTACGTGACGTTAGAATGGGGTCATGGCCTACGAGATTCCGGTGACGCAAGCCAGGGCTGAGCTCGCCGACCTGATCAACCGGGTGGTCTACGGCAATGAGCGGGTCGTGGTGACCCGGCACGGCAAGCCGCTCGTCGCGCTGGTCTCCGCCGCCGACCTGGCGCGTCTGGAGGCGCTCGACGCCCAGGAGGCCGAGCGGGACGAGCAGGTGATCAGCTCCGTCTCCGGGGTCCGCGAGGTCTCCGCCTCCCCGCCGCAGGAGCGGCAGTGGTTCGGGATCGCCGCCGAGCACCGGCGGCCCGGTACCGGCTGACGGCCGGGGCGCGCCGGGCGGTCGCCGGTTAACGTCGCCGAAACGCCGGCGAACTAGCCTTCGCTCCCACGCCACCAGGGGTTTTGCGGACGAGCCGGCCCCGAGCCGTGGCTGCGGCAACCGGGCCCCGCACGGTCCGGAGCGAGGACTGTGAGGTGGGACGTGCAACTGACCCCGCACGAGCAAGAGCGACTGCTGATCCATGTGGCGGCCGACGTGGCCGAACGGCGCCGGGCCCGTGGAGTGAAGCTCAATCACCCGGAGGCGGTCGCGCTCATCACGTCGCACATCCTGGAGGGCGCCCGCGACGGCCGGACCGTCGCCGAGCTGATGTCCTCCGGCCGCAAGGTGCTGACCCGCGACGACGTGATGGACGGCATCCCCGAGATGATCCACGACGTCCAGGTGGAGGCCACCTTCCCGGACGGCACCAAGCTGGTCACCGTGCACGAGCCGATCGTCTGAGGGGGCCCGCGATGATTCCCGGAGAGGTGCTGTTCGCGGACGGCCCGGTCGTCTACAACCAGGGACGCGAGGCCATCCGGCTCACCGTCCTCAACGCCGCCGACCGGCCCGTCCAGGTCGGCTCCCACTACCACTTCGCCGAGGCCAACCCCGGCCTGGACTTCGACCGCTCCGCCGCGCACGGCAGGCGGCTGAACATCGCCGCCGGCACGGCCGTCCGCTTCGAGCCCGGCATCCCCGTCGAGGTCGAACTCGTCCCCCTCGGCGGCGCCCGGATCGTGCCCGGACTGCGCGGCGAGACCGGAGGTGCCCTCGATGCCTGAGATCTCCCGCGCCGCCTACGCCGACCTGTTCGGCCCCACCACCGGCGACCGCATCCGGCTCGCCGACACCGATCTGCTCATCGAGATCGAGGAGGACCGCTCCGGCGGCCCCGGTGCCTCCGGTGACGAGGCGGTGTTCGGCGGCGGCAAGGTCATCCGCGAGTCCATGGGCCAGTCCCGCGCCACCCGCGCCGAGGGCACCCCGGACACCGTGATCACCGGGGTGGTCGTCGTGGACCACTGGGGCGTGATCAAGGCCGACGTCGGCATCCGGGACGGCCGGATCACCGGCATCGGCAAGGCCGGCAACCCCGACACCATGGACGGCGTCCACCCCGACCTCGTCATCGGCCCAGAGACCGAGGTCATCGCGGGCAACGGCCGCATCCTCACGGCCGGCGCCATCGACGCCCATGTGCACTTCATCTGCCCGCAGATCGCCGAAGAGGCGCTGTCCTCCGGGGTCACCACCCTGGTCGGCGGCGGCACCGGCCCGGCCGAGGGCTCCAAGGCCACCACCGTCACCCCGGGCCCCTGGCACCTCGCCCGGATGCTGGAGGCGATGGAGGCGCACCCGGTCAACGTCGGCTTCCTCGGCAAGGGCAACACCGTCTCGCAGGAGGCGATGCTGTCCCAGATCAGGGGCGGCGCCGTCGGGCTGAAGCTGCACGAGGACTGGGGCTCCACCCCGGCCGTCATCGACGCGGCCCTCACCGTCGCCGACCGCACCGGCATCCAGGTGGCCATCCACACCGACACGCTCAACGAGGCCGGGTTCGTCGGCGACACCCTCGCCGCCATCGCCGGGCGGGGCATCCACTCGTACCACACCGAGGGCGCCGGGGGCGGGCACGCGCCGGACATCATGACCGTGGTCTCGCAGCCCAACGTGCTGCCCAGCTCGACCAATCCGACCCGGCCGTTCACCGTCAACACCGCCGAGGAACACCTCGACATGCTGATGGTCTGCCACCACCTCAACCCGGCCGTCCCCGAGGACCTCGCCTTCGCCGAGTCCCGCATCCGGCCGTCCACGATCGGTGCGGAGGACATCCTCCACGACCTCGGCGCGATCTCGATCATCTCCTCCGACTCCCAGGCCATGGGCCGCGTCGGCGAGGTCATCCTGCGCACCTGGCAGACCGCCCACGTCATGAAGGGCCGCCGGGGCGCCCTCTCGGGAGACGGACGCGCCGACAACCACCGGGTACGGCGCTATGTCGCCAAGTACACGATCAACCCGGCGCTCGCCCAGGGCCTCGCCACCGAGATCGGCTCGGTCGAGACCGGCAAGCTGGCCGACCTCGTGCTGTGGGAACCGGCGTTCTTCGGGGTCAAGCCGCTGCTCGTGCTCAAGGGCGGCCAGATCGCCTACGCGCAGATGGGCGACGCCAACGCCTCCATCCCCACCCCGCAACCGATCCTGCCCCGCCCGATGTTCGGCGCGATCGGCCGGGCCCCGGCCGCCAACTCGGTCAACTTCGTCTCCCCGTTGGCGATCGAGGACGGTCTGCCCGAACGGCTGGCTCTGGGCAAGGAGTTCGTGGCGATCCAGTCCACCCGCGCGGTCACCAAGGCCGACCTGCGCGAGAACGACGCCATGCCGGACGTACGGATCGACCCGGACAGCTTCGCCGTGCACATCGACGGAGAGCTGGTCGAGGCGGTACCGGCGGCCGAACTGCCCATGGCCCAGCGCTACTTCCTCTTCTGATGCCGCTGATGTCACGAGCCGCCCTGCTCGTCCTGGCCGACGGCCGCTTCCCCGCCGGAGGGCACGCCCACTCCGGCGGGGCGGAGGCCGCGGTCAAGGCGGGCCGCATCACCGACGCCGCGACCCTGGAGCACTTCTGCCAGGGCCGACTGCACACCACCGGCCTGGTCGCCGCCTCCCTCGCGGCCGCGGCCGTACTCGGCATCCCCGCACGGGAGTTGGACGCGGCCGCCGACGCCCGCACCCCGTCACCCGCCCTGCGCAGCGCCGCCCGGCGGCTGGGCCGCCAGCTGGTACGGGCGGCCCGCGCCACCTGGCCGTCAGCCGAACTGGACGCGCTGACGCGGGAGTTCCCCAAAGGTGCCCATCAGCCCGTCGTCCTGGGCCTCACCGCCCGAGCGGCCGGTCTCGAACCCCTGGACGCCGCGTACTGCGCGCTGTACGAGAGCGTGAGCGGCCCCGCGACCGCCTCCGTACGGCTGCTCAGCCTCGACCCGTTCGACGCCACCGGCGTCCTCGCCCGGCTGGCACCCGAGCTGGACCGGGTGGCGGACCGCGCCGTGGAGGCCGCCCGGCGCGCACGGACCGAGGGGGTGGACGCCCTGCCCGCCGCGTCCGCACCCCTGCTGGAGATCGGCGCACAGGCCCACGCGGCCTGGCCGGTCCGCCTCTTCGCCTCCTAGAGGCCCCGCACCAGAAGCACTTGGAGTCGCACATGCATCTCGACCACACCCACACCGGCCCGGCGGCCGTCAGCGCCGACGCGCGCCGCCCCGACGGCAGCCGGCGTGCCCTGCGCATCGGGCTCGGCGGCCCGGTCGGCTCGGGGAAGACCGCGACCGTCGCCGCGCTGTGCCGGGCGCTGCGCGACCAACTCTCCCTCGCCGTCGTCACCAACGACATCTACACCCGCGAGGACGCCGAATTCCTGCTCCGCGAGGCCGTGTTGCCGCCCGAGCGGATCACGGCCGTGGAGACCGGCGCCTGCCCGCACACCGCGATCCGCGACGACATCTCCGCCAACCTCGAAGCAGTGGAGGACCTGGAGGACGCCGTCGGCCCGCTCGACCTGATCCTGGTGGAGTCCGGCGGCGACAACCTCACCGCGACCTTCTCCAAGGGCCTGGTGGACGCCCAGATCTTCGTGATCGACGTGGCCGGCGGTGACGACATCCCGCGCAAGGGCGGCCCCGGCGTCACCACCGCCGACCTGCTCGTGGTCAACAAGACCGACCTCGCCCCCTACGTCGGCTCCGACCTCGCCCGGATGGCCGCCGACGCCAAGGCGCAGCGGGCCGAACTCCCGGTCGTCTTCCAGACGTTGCGCGTCGAGAACGGGGTCGGCGAGGTGGCCGGCTGGGTGCGCGAGCGGCTCGCCGCGTGGACGGCGTGACCGCGACCGGCGTCCGCGCCCGCACCCGGATCGAGGCCCGCGCGGACGGCCGGGGCGGCACCGCCCTCCCGGTGCTGGACGGCGACGGCCCTCTCGCCCCGCGCCGCACCCGCGCCCACGGCACCGAGGCCCGCGTCCTGCTGGTCGGCGCGATGAGCGGCCCGCTCGGCGGCGACCGCTTCTCCGTCGAGGCGAGCGCGGGGGAGGGTGCCCGGCTGCACCTCGGCTCGGCCGCCGCCACCCTCGCGCTGCCCGGCCAGGCCAAGGGTGAGGCCCGCTACGACGTACGGCTCGACGTGGCCGCCGGGGGCGAGCTGCACTGGCTGCCCGAACAGCTCATCTCGGCCCGGGGCAGCGACCTGCACGTCACCACCCGCGTCGAACTCGACTCCGGCGCGCGGCTGTTGCTGCGCGAGGAGCAGGTGCTCGGGCGGGCCGGGGAGGAGCCGGGCCGGCTCACCAGCAGGCTCACCGTCCGCCTCGCGGGCACCACGCTGCTCGACCAGGAGCTGAGCTGCGGCCCCGGAGCACCGGGCGGCTGGGACGGGCCGGCGGTGCTCGGGGGCCATCGTGCGGTCGGGCAACTGGTCCTCGTGGCGCCAGAGTTGCAGCAAGGGGCAGCGGAGGCCCGGATGCTGGGAGAGGGCACCGCCCTGATGCCGCTCGCCGGGCCCGGGGTCCTCGTCAGTGCCGTGGCGCCCGACGCGCTCGCCCTGCGTCGCCGCCTGGACGAGGCGCTGGCGCTACTGACCGCCGATCGGAAATGACCATCCGTTTATCGGATTGGTAAAGAAGGACGGCCAACCCTGTTCTCAGACGGCTCACAGCCGAGAGGATTCCCCGCCTGACCACTCGCAGTGAAGTCACGGGGAGGGGACCCCTTGAGGGAGAACAAACCGAAGAGCCGTCTGCTGGCGCTCAGTTCGGCCGGCGCGCTCGTCACCGCCACGCTGATAGCCGGCGCGGTGACCGCGCCCGCGGCCAGCGCCGACAGCAGCCGGGGCCAGGACCGCGAGGCCCTCGGCGCCGCCGCGGCCGCGGCCCGCGCCACCAAGGCCGGCATCGACTGGCAGGACTGCCCCGCCGACTGGGGGCTGGAGAAGCCCATCCAGTGCGGCTGGGTCTCCGTGCCGCTGGACTACGCCAAGCCGAACGGCAAGCAGATCAAGCTCGCCGTCGACCGCATCGGCAACACCGGCACCAAGCAGGAGCGCCAGGGCGCCCTCATCTACAACCCCGGCGGCCCCGGTGGCTCCGGCCTGCGCTTCCCGCGCCGGGTCACCACCAAGAGCGCGCTGTGGACCAACACCGCCAAGGCGTACGACTTCGTGGGCTTCGACCCGCGCGGCGTCGGCCACTCGGCCCCCATCTCCTGCGTCGACCCGCAGGAGTTCGTCAAAGCGCCCAAGGCCGACCCGGTGCCCCGCGACGAGGCCGACAAGCGCGCCCAGCGCAAGCTCGCCCGCGAGTACGCCGAGGGCTGCGCCGAGCACAGCGGCGCCATGCTGCCGCACATGACCACGCCGAACACCGCCCGCGACCTGGACGTCATCCGGGCCGCGCTCGGCGAGAAGAAGCTCAACTACCTGGGCGTCTCCTACGGCACCTACCTCGGCGCCGTCTACGGCACGCTCTTCCCGGGCCACATCCGCCGGATGATCGTGGACAGCGTCGTCGACCCGGCGCGCGAGAACATCTGGTACCAGGCCAACCTGAACCAGGACATCGCCTTCGAGCGCCGCTGGAAGGACTGGCAGTACTGGGTCGCCGCCAACGACGCCGCCTTCCACCTCGGCACCACTCGCGCCGCCGTGCAGGAGCAGTGGCTCAAGCTGCGCGCCACCGCCGCGAAGAGCCCGCTCGGCGGGGTCGTCGGCCCGGCCGAGCTGATCTCCTTCTTCCAGAGCGCGCCGTACTACGACTCCTCGTGGGTGCCGGTCGCCACGGCGTTCAGCAAGTACGTCGCCGGTGACACCCAGGCCCTCGTGGACGCGGCCGCGCCCGACCTGTCGGACACCGCGGGCAACATCTCCGCGGAGAACGGCAACGCGGTCTACACCGCCGTCGAGTGCGCCGACGCCAAGTGGCCCACCAGCTGGCAGAAGTGGGACCGGGACAACACCCGGCTCAACAAGGACTACCCGTTCATGACCTGGGCCAACGCCTGGATGAACCTGCCGTGTGCCACCTGGCCCGCCAAGCAGCAGAACCCGGTCGAGGTCGGCACCCACAAGGGTCTGCCGCCGGTCCTGATCGTGCAGTCCACCCGTGACGCGGCCACCCCCTACGAGGGCGCCGTCTCGCTGCACCAGCGGTTCAAGGGCTCGCGTCTGATCACCGAGGAGGGCGCCGGCTCCCACGGCGTCACCGGCCTGGTCAACCCGTGCGTCAACGAGCGCGTCGACGCGTACCTGCTGACCGGCGAGCTGGACAGCTCCGACGTCAGCTGCGCACCGCACGCCACGCCCAAGCCGTAACGGCCGGGAGCGCTGAGGAAGGGGCGGCCGGAGATCTCCGGCCGCCCCTTCCGGCGTCACCGCGCGGCCCAGCGGGCACAGCGGCCCAGCGGCTCAGTGCCGCCGGGCGAACCGGCGGGTCTTCGCCGCCTCCGCCTCCGCCTTCACCTCAGCGGCGTAGCGGTCCACGTACTCCTGGCCCGACAGTGCCAGCACGGCGTACATGATCTCGTCGGTGACGGCCCGCAGGACCGCCTTCTCGTCCTCCATCCCCGCGTAGCGGGAGAACTCCAGCGGCTCGCCGAACCGGATCGTGATCGGGCGCAGCTTGGGGATCTTCCGGCCGGGCGGCTGGGCCTCGAAGGTGCCGATCATGGCGCAGGGCACGACCGGGACCCCGGCCTTGAGCGCCATCACCGCGACGCCGACCTTCCCCTTGTACAGCCGCCCGTCGTGCGAGCGGGTGCCCTCCGGGTAGATCCCCAGCAGCTCGCCCCGGCCCAGGACCTTCAGGCCCTCGCGGACGGCCGCCTGCCCGGCCTCCTTGCCCGAGCGGTCCACCGGGATCTGTCCCGCGCTTCTGAAGAAGAACGCCGTCAGCCGGCCCTTGAGCCCCGGCCCGGTGAAGTACTCCGCCTTGGCGAGGAAGGTGATCCGCCGCTTCAGGATGGCGGGCATCAGGAAGTGGTCGGAGAATGAGAGATGGTTCCCGGCGATGATCGCCGCGCCCGACTCCGGTACATGGTCCAAGCCCTCGATGCGGGGACGGAAGACCAGTCTGAGTACCGGGCCCAGCAGCACGTACTTCAGCAAGTGGTAGAACAACGGCTCCCCCTCGCTCGCAGCGGACTGTGCAGACACCTGTTACCGCCGGACACCGGGCTCATGCTCCGCACGCGGCGAATTCGCGGAAGCGGCTCTGTCCACAGGCGAGAACACGCTGCATCCGCAGCCGTTACATTGGGCGAAATAAAGGCAAATCAGTCCAAGAGCGGCTGAACCTGCGAAGAGGAGGGCCCGTCCATGCTGACGGTCGACCTGGCCAGGTACCCCATGCTCCTGGCCGCAGCCGCGGAGCCGGACCAGCTCCTGCCCGCCCGGGAACAGATGGCCTTCACGCTGGGGTTCCACATCATCCTGGTGCCCTTCGGAGTGGCGCTGACCTCCCTGATGCTCATCGCCAACTACCGGGGGCTGCGCAAGGGTGACGAGGCCGCTCTGGTGCTGGCCCGGCGCTGGTCCAAGGTGGCCGCCGTGCTCTTCGCGGTCGGCGCCATCACCGGAACGGTCCTGTCCTTCGAGCTGGGTCTGCTCTGGCCGGGGCTGATGGGGACCTACGGGGCCGCGTTCGGGTTCCCGTTCGCCATCGAGGGCCTGTTCTTCTTCCTGGAGGCCATCTTCGTGGCCATCTACATCTACGGCTGGGACCGGATGCGCCCCTGGGCCCACTTCTGGTCGGGCGTGCCGGTGGCGCTGGCCAGCATCGGGGGAGCGGGCGCCGTCATCGCCGCCAACAGCTGGATGAACCAGCCCGGCGGCATCACCATGCGGGGCGGCAAGGTGGTCGACGTCCGGCCCGGCGAGGTCTTCTTCAACAACGCCTTCTGGCTCCAGTTCTGGCACATGCTGCTCGCCGCCTACATCGTGGCCGGATTCGTGGTGGCCAGCGTCTACGCGGTCGGCATGATCCGGGGCCGGCGCGGCCACTACCAGAAACTGGGCTTCCTGATCAGCTTCATCACCGCCGCCGTCGCGCTGCCGGTGCAGATCTTCGTAGGCGACACCATCGCCCGCCAGGTCTTCGACAGCGAGCCCGCCAAGTTCGCCGCCATCGAGCTGCTGCCCACCACCGGCACCCACGTCCCCGAGACCCTCGGCGGCGTGCTCATCGACGGCGAGGTGCGCTACGGCATCTCGGTGCCCTGGGTGGCCTCCATCCTGGCCGGATTCAAACCCTCGACCCGCATCCAGGGGCTGAACGCCGTCCCGGCCGACATCAGACCCACCACCGCCCAGGTCAACATCGTGCACTGGGCGTTCGACATCATGGTCGGCACCTCCATGCTGATGCTGGCCGTCGCCGCCTGGTTCGTCTGGGTGTGGTGGAAGCGCCGGAACACCCTGCAGACCAACCGCTGGTTCCTGGGCGCCGCCTCCCTGTGCGGCATCGTCTCCATCCTCAGCCTGGAGAGCGGCTGGGTGGTCACCGAGGTCGGCCGCCAGCCGTGGATCGTCGTTGGCCTCCTGCGCACCAGAGACGCGGTGACCACCCAGGGCAACCTCTGGCCCACCTTCGCGGCGGTGCTCGTGCTCTATCTGGCGGTCGGCACCGGAGCCATCTGGGTGCTGCTCTCGATGAAACGCCGCTGGCGCAGACAGGGCGACGAGAACGTCCCCGTGCCCTACGGTCCCGACGACGCCTCCGGCGCCCGGCGTGAGCGCTCCGAGGGGAAGGTGCTGTAAATGGCCGAGCTGGTCGCGGTATTCCTCTTCATCGGCGTCGTCGCCTACGCGGTGCTCGGCGGTGCGGACTTCGGCGCGGGCTTCTGGGACCTGATCGCGGGCGGCGCCAAACGCGGGCGCGAGCCACGCCATCTGATCGACGTCTCCCTCGCCCCGGTCTGGGAGGCCAACCACACCTGGCTGATCTACTGCCTCGTCGTCCTGTGGACCGGCTTCCCCTCCGCCTTCGCCGCCATCACCACCACCCTGTACATCCCGCTGCTCCTCGCCCTGCTCGGCATCGTGCTGCGCGGCGCCGGCTTCGCCTTCCGCAAGGCCACCGTCCGCACCGAGGAGCAGCGCCTGTACGGCGCCGCCTTCGCGGTGTCCTCGGTCCTGACGCCGTACTGCTTCGGCGCCATCGCGGGCGGCCTGGCCTCCGGCCGCGTCCCCACGGCGGGCAACGGCGACGCGGTGTCCAGCTGGGTCAACCCCTCCAGCATCCTCGGCGGCATCCTCGCCGTCCTGGCCTGCTCCTACGTCGCCGCCACCTATCTGACCGTGGAGGCGCTGCACCGCGACGACGACAAGCTCTACCGGTACTACCGCGACCGGGCGATCGCCGCCGGCGCGGTCACCGGTGCGGTCAGCATCGCCGGCATCTTCGTCCTCCAGGCCGACTCGCCGCGCCTCTTCGACCGCCTGAGCGGACCGGCGCTGCCCCTGGTGGTCCTCGCCGCCGTCGGCGGTCTGGTCGGGCTGGCCCTGCTGTGGGCCAAGCGGACGGTGGGCACCCGGGTCGCGGCGGCCGGCGCGGTCGCGCTGGTCATCGTCGGCTGGGGCGTGGCCCAGACGCCGTACCTCCTGGGCACCCACCTCTCCATCACCGAGGCCGCCGCACCGAACGCCAGCCTGGCCGTGGTGGTCGGCGTCGCCATCGTGGCCGGCCTGCTGATCGTGCCGTCCCTGGTGCTGCTGTTCCGGCTCAGCGGCCGGGGTGTCGTGGGAGTGGGCGACCGGCCCTTTCGGGGCAGCGTGGCGCGGGGGGAGCGGGGTAGCGGGGAGGACATGACCGAGGGTGAGGGCACAGCCGAGCGGAGTGGTGAAGGCAACGGTGGCGGGAGTGCCGCGCCGGCCAAGGGTGGCGGGAGTGCCGCGTGGGCCAAGGGTGACCGGGGCGCCCGGAGTGCCGGGGCCAAGGCCGACCGCGCCCCCGCCGTCCCGCTGGACCCCACCGCCGTCCAGGGCGCGCCCCGCCACCGCTGGGTGCCCTACGCGCTCTGCGCCGGAGCCGTGACGGCGACGGCGGTCGCGGGCGCGCGGGCCACGCGGCCGGACGCCCGCTGGTACCGCGAGCTGAACACCCCCGACTGGCAGCCGCCACCCTGGGCCTTCGGCGCGGTCTGGACCCCGCTGTACGCCTCGATCGCCGTGGCGGGCGGCCGCGTCCTGAACGAGGCTCGCGGGCCCCGACGCAAGGCGCTGGCCGGTGAGTTCGCCGCCAACCTCGCCCTGAACGCCGGCTGGAGCAACCTCTTCTTCCGGCTCCGCAGCCCGCTCGCCGGTCTCGCGGGCACCCTCCTGCTGGACGCGAGCAACATCCGCCTCCTCAGCCGCGTCGCCCGCACGGACCGCAAGGCGGCCGTCATCCTGTTGCCGTACGCGGCCTGGTGCGCGTACGCCACCTGCCTGAACGCCTCGATCGTGGCCCGCAACCACGAGCCCCGGCACCGGGGGCCCGCCAGGAGCTGAGCGGCGAGTCCCGTCGCGGCGGGCGCGAGAGGCACTCGTAGGATGACCGGCATGCCCGGCACCGCACACCAGCGCCCCCCGCGACCGCCCCACCGGCGCTCGCCCGCGCTGCTCGTGCTCGCGGTGCTGGTCGGGCTGCTCGGCATGCACGCGCTGGCCCCGGCCGGCGGCACCGGGCACCCGGAGCACACCCACACCGTCCACGCGGGCGCCGTCATCGACGCGCCCGGCGACTGCCCCGACGGGCACTGCGGCGGCCACCAGCTCCATCACGCCGACCCGTCCTGCGCCTCCGGCGCCGTGAGCGACGGACCCGAGCTGCCGGAGCCCCTCGCGGGCCCGGCCGGCGTGACCGAGCCCTGCGGCGACCCCCGCACCCGTGCCGCCACCGCCCCCGACGGCGCCCGCGCACCGCCTTCCCTGGCCGAACTCCAACTCCTGCGGATCTAGAGGCATCCACGCCCGCCCGCCCACCGCGTGCGGCCGTTTCCACGTGTGCCCAAATCACCTTTCGCCAGCAGGAGTTCAACCATGACCACCTCCCACGCGATCCGCCGTGCCGCGCTCGGCGCCGCCACCCTCTCCGCCGTCGTCCTCCTCGCCGCCTGCGGCGGGGAGCAGCACTCCGGCACCCACGTGGCCCACGGCGCCCCGGCCGCGTCGGCCACGGCCGGCGCCCACAACGCCCAGGACGTCACCTTCGCGCAGGGCATGATCCCGCACCACCAGCAGGCCCTGGAGATGGCCCGGCTCGCCCCCGGCCACGCCGCCTCCGCCGAGGTGAAGGCGCTCGCCGCCCGGATCGAGAAGGCACAGGACCCGGAGATCCGCACCATGACCGGCTGGCTGAAGTCCTGGGGCGAGGAGCCCCCGATGGCCGGCATGGACCACTCGCGCCACGGCGGCATGGCGGGCATGTCCGGGATGATGAGCGCCGACGACATGACGGCACTGGAGAAGAGCACCGGCGCGGACTTCGACAGGAAGTTCCTGACCCTGATGGTCGTCCACCACCAGGGCGCCGTGCGGATGGCGCAGACGGAGAGGGCCAAGGGCCGGGACAGCCGGGCCGTCAGGATGGCGGACGACGTGATCGCCGCGCAGAGCGCCGAGATCAAGCAGATGAAGGTCCTGCTCGGCGCCAAGTGAGCGAAGGGGCGGGGCCGGTGATGACACCGGCCCCGCCCGCAGGGCCTCAGCCCGCCTGCCCCAGCACCTTCTCCAGCGTGCCCAGCGCGGAGCGCAGCTCGTCGGCCGTCACCGTCAGCGGGGGAGCGAGCCGGATCGTGGAGCCGTGGGTGTCCTTGACCAGGATGCCCTCGCGCATCAGCCGCTCGCTGATCTCCCGGCCGCTGCCCAGCGCCGGGTCCACGTCCACGCCCGCCCACAGGCCACGCGCCCGGAAGCCGGTCACCCCGTGACCGCGCAGTGCGTCGAGACCCTCGCGCAGGACCACCCCCAGCTCGTCGGCCCGGCGCTGGAACTCACCCGTCTCCAGCAGCTCCACCACCGCCGTGCCGACCGCGGCCGCCAGCGGGTTGCCGCCGAAGGTGGAGCCGTGCTCGCCCGGACCCAGTACGCCCATCACCTCGCGCCGGGCCACCACCGCCGAGACCGGCACGATGCCGCCGCCCAGCGCCTTGCCCAGCAGCAGCACGTCCGGCACCACCGACTCGTGCTCGACGGCCAGGGTGCGCCCGGTGCGGCCGAGCCCGGACTGGATCTCGTCCGCGATGAACAGGCACCCCTTGCGCCGGGTCAGCTCCCTCACCCCGGTCAGATAGCCCGCGTCCGGGATGATCACCCCGGCCTCGCCCTGGATGGGCTCGATCAGCACCGCGGCCGTGGTCTCGTCGACCGCCTCCTCCAGCGCGGCCAGGTCGTTGTACGGCACGATCCGGAAGCCGGGCGTGAAGGGGCCGAAGCCCGCCCGCGCCGACTCGTCGGTGGAGAAACTGACGATGGTCGTCGTCCGGCCGTGGAAGTTGTCCGCCGCGACCACGATCGTGGCCTGCCCGTCGGGGACGCCCTTCACGTCGTACGCCCACTTGCGGGCCACCTTGATGCCGCTCTCCACCGCCTCCGCGCCGGTGTTCATGGGCAGCACCATGTCCAGACCGGCCAGCGCGGCGAGGCGCTCGGCGAACTCGGCCAGCCGGTCGTTGTGGAAGGCGCGGGAGGTCAGGGTCAGCCGGTCGAGCTGGTCGTGCGCGGCCTGGATCAGCGCCGGGTGGCGGTGGCCGAAGTTGAGGGCCGAGTAGCCCGCCAGCATGTCGAGGTACCGGCGGCCCTCGACGTCCTCCACCCAGGCGCCCTCGGCCCGTGCCACGACGACGGGCAGCGGGTGGTAGTTGTGCGCGAGCACCGGCTCCTCCGCCCGGATCAGGTCGGCGGACGTGCGCGCGTGCGCGGGTGCGGTCATGAGCGGATCTCCTGAGTGCAGCACTTGATGCCGCCGCCTGCCTTGTGCAGCTCCGACAGATCGACGGGCACGGGGTCGTAGCCGTGTGTCGCCAGGCGCTCGGCGAGCACCTCGGCCTGGGGGGCGATGAAGACGTGCCGTCCGTCGGACACGGAGTTCAGGCCGAAGGCCAGCGCGTCGTCACGGGTGGCGAGCACCGCGTCCGGGTACAGCCGCCGGAGCACCTCGCGGCTGTCCGCCGAGAAGGCTTCCGGGTAGTAGGCGACGTTGTCGTCGTCGAGCACGAACAGCGCCGTGTCCAGGTGGTAGAAGTACGGGTCCACCAGGGTCAGCGTGATCACCGGGTGGCCGAAGAACTCCTGCGCCTCGCGGTGGGCGTCGGGAGTGGTGCGGAACCCGGTGCCGGCCAGCACGTACCGGCCGGTCCACACCAGGTCGCCCTCGCCCTCGGTCACCGCCAGCGGGCGGTACACGTCGTACCCCGCCGTCTTGAACCAGGAGTCGTAGTGGAGCGACTCCGGGCGGCGCTCCGGGGCGTGGAACAGCGAGCCGAAGACGCGGCCGCCGACCACGAAGGCGGCGTTGGCCGCGAAGACCATGTCGGGCAGGCCGGGCACCGGGTCGACGGCGTCCACGGTGTGCCCGTGGGCGCGGTAGGCGTCGATCAGCGCCTGCCACTGGGACCGGGCGAGAGCGGCGTCCACGGGGGCGTCGGGACGCATCCAGGGGTTGATCGCGTACTGCACGGTGAAGTGCCTGGGTTCGCAGACCAGAAAGCGCCGGGGGCGCTGCACACGGGTATCGGCCACAGAGGGTTTCCTCCGCTTTCCAGTGTGTTACTCAGGGGCGTGACACCACGGTAGAAACTCCGGCCGAGGCACGACAAGCGACAAAAGCTGCGTGCTCGCGCAGGATCGCTGCGCATCCGCCGGTGGGAACGCACGAGACCTGCGCGTTCGGCGGGTTTGACCGGCGATCACTCGGGGGCGGCCTGGGTGGCGCCCGCCTCGGGGCTCTCCGGGAGGAGGTGGGACAGCACCATCACGCTGATCGTCTTCCGGATGAACGGCTCGGCGCGGATGCGCTCCAGCACCTCCTCGAAGTGCTCCACGTCCCGTGCCCGTACGTGCAGCAGGGCGTCCGCGCCCCCGGTCACCGTCATCGCCGCCGTGATCTCCGGATGGTTGCTGACCACCTCCGCGAGCCGCCGGGGCGGGGCGGCGCCCTCGCAGTAGACCTCGACGTACGCCTCGGTGCGCCAGCCGAGCGCGGAGGGCTTGACGGTCGCCGTGAACCCGGTGATCACCCCGGTCTCCCGCAGCCGGTCGACCCGCCGCTTGACCGCCGTGGCCGACAGCCCGACGGCCGCGCCGATCTCGGCGAAGCTGCTGCGGGCGTTCGCCATCAGCGCGGTGATGATCTTGCGGTCGAGGTCGTCGAAGGACGCGGCCCTGCTGTTCACCCGGCCACTGTAATCACCTCTGCGTGACCGCCAGCGCAACCGTCAGCAGCCCCAGCACCACCCAGCCGAACCACAGCCAGCCGTTGCCGCCGAGCGCGACCGTGTACGCGGTGACGACGACCAGACCGCCCACGGTCAGCGCCCCCATCGCCCTGGTGGAACCGTCCGCCTTGCTGGAACCTCGCATGGAACCCGGCATCGCGGCACCCTCCTAGTGGTCCGTCCACCACCATCGTGCCCCGGTTCCGCCGCCACCGGCACTCCGATGGCCGAGCCGGTCCGCGCGCGATCAGCCCTCGCGCGCGCTCAGCGAGGCCAGATAGGCGTTGTACGCCTCCAGCTCCTGGTCGCCGTTGCGGTCCGCCGCCCGGTCCGTGCGCCGGGCCTGCCGCTGCTCGGAGCGGTACCACTGGAACAGCAGCGCGATCAGCACCAGCACCGACGGGATCTCGCTGAACGCCCACGCGATACCGCCGGCCGCGCCCTGGTCGGAGAGGGCGTCGATGCCGAGCGAGGCGGGCGGGTTCCTGAAGGTCTCCACCATCGGCTCGGACGCCATCATCAGCGCGATGCCGAAGAAGGCGTGGAACGGCATGCCCGCGAACAGCTCCAGCATCCGCATCAGATGGTTCGGCCGGTGCGGGCCCGGGTCGACGCCGATGATCGGCCAGAAGAACACCACGCCCACCGCCAGGAAGTGCACCATCATGGCGATGTGCCCGGCCCGGGACCCCATCAGGAAGTCGAAGACCGGCGAGAAGTACAGCGCGTACAGGCTCGCGATGAACAGCGGGATCGTGAACGCCGGATGCGTGATGAACCGCATGTACCGGCTGTGCAGCAGCGCCAGCAGCAGCTCACGCGGCCCCTTGCGGCCCCGCCCCGCCGTCGGCAGCGCCCGCAGGGCCAGCGTCACCGGCGCGCCCAGCAGGACCAGGATCGGCGACAGCATGCTGATCACCATGTGCTGCACCATGTGCACGCTGAACATGACCATGCCGTAGTCGTTCAGCCGGGTGCACATCACCAGGGCGATGGTCAGCACACCGACGACGTACGACAGGGTGCGCGAGACCGGCCACGCGTCCCCGCGCCGCCGCAGCCGCAGCACCCCCCAGCCGTACAGGGCGAGCCCGGCCAGGCAGGCGATCAGGAAGAAGGGGTCCGCCGACCACTGAAGCCCCCGTCCCAGCGTGAACGGCGGCAGATCCGGCATCATGCCGTGCCCGCTGTGGTCCATCCGGCGGCTCCTGGTTCGTGGGGGTTGAGCGGTTTCTGTCCGCACTCAGGGTACGGGCGCCCACGCGCCCGCCCGTGAGCGGGGTCCGCTCGGCCCCGCGCGTCCCTACAGCACGCACTCCGCCTCGGCGTACCGCTCCGGCGGGACCGTCTTCAGGGTGCTGACCGCCTCGGCCAGCGGCACCATCACGATGTCCGTGCCGTGCAACGCGGTCATCCGGCCGAACTCCTCGCGGTGCACCGCCTCCACCGCGTGCCAGCCGAACCGGGTCGCCAGCACCCTGTCGTACGCCGTCGGGGTGCCGCCGCGCTGCACATGACCGAGGATCACCGGCCGGGCCTCCTTGCCGAGGCGCTGCTCCAGCTCGACGGAGAGCTGGCGGGCGATCCCGGCGAAGCGCTCGTGGCCGTAGATGTCCCGGCCGCCCTCGTCGAACTCCATCGAACCGGCGCGTGGCTTGGCGCCCTCGGCGGCCACCACGATGGCGAACCGCTTGCCCGCCTCGAACCGGGCACCGACGCGGCGGGTCAACTCGTCGATGTCGAAGGGCCGTTCGGGGACGACGATGGCGTGCGCGCCGGCCGCCGTGCCCGAGTTCAGCGCTATCCAGCCGGTGTGGCGGCCCATGACCTCCACGATGAGCACCCGCTGGTGGGACTCGGCGGTGGTCTTCAGCCGGTCAAGCGCCTCGGTGGCGACGCCCACGGCCGTGTCGAAACCGAAGGTGACGTCGGTCGCCGAGATGTCGTTGTCGATGGTCTTGGGCACGCCCACGATGGGCAGCCCGCTGTCCGACAGCAGGCGGGCCGCCTTCAGCGTGCCCTCACCGCCGATCGGGATGATCGCGTCGAGCCCGAGTTCCTCGACATGGCCCTTGACCCGCTCCACCCCGCCGCGCAGGTGCTCCGGACGGACGCGGGAGGAGCCGAGGATCGTGCCGCCGCGCGCCAGGATGCCGCTGACGGCGTCCAGGTCGAGCTTCAGCCAGTCGCACTCCAGCAGGCCCTTCCAGCCGTCGCGGAAGCCGATGACCTCGTCGCCGTGGTCGACGACGGCTCGGTGCACGACCGACCGGATGACGGCGTTCAGGCCGGGGCAGTCGCCGCCGGAGGTGAGGACACCAATGCGCATAGCCCGAATTACCTTCTCGACGTGGGCCGGGAGGCCGGACCACGTTGTCCGGCGGGTTCCCGGCCAGACTACCGGCGGCAGGGGCCCCTCACCCAGCGGGCGTCCGCCTGCTGGACGCACCCGCACAGGTGAGCGGACGACGCGTCAGGCGGGCCCGCGAAAGCTCACGGGCCCGCCTGACGGGTGTACTGACATGCGGTTGTATGTGCCGATCAGGCCGGCTGCTGCGCCGCCGCGATGCGCTCGTCGCGCAGCGCCTCGTACCAGCGGTCGTCGATCGGCGGCAGGGCGTTGACGTCCAGCGCCAGCTTCAGCAGCAGGTCCGCGATCTGCGGGTTACGGGCCAGCACGGGGCCGTGCATGTACGTGCCGAACACGGTGCCGTTGTACGCGCCTTCGGTGCCGTCGCCGGTGCCGTTGCCCCGGCCCATGGTCACCTGGGCGAAGGCGCGGGCGGTCGGGCCCAGATGGGTGACGCCCTGGTGGTTCTCGAACCCGGTCAGCGGAGGCAGACCGAGGCGCGGGTCGATGTCGCCGAGCACATCGCCCACGCACCGCTCGCCCTCGCCGCGCGTCGACATCACGTCGAGCAGGCCGAGGCCCGGCTCGCGCTGGCCGAGGTCGTTGATGAACTCGTGGCCGAGGATCTGGTAGCCGGCGCACACGGAGAACACGATCGCGCCGTTCTCCACCGCACGCTGGAGGTGCCCGTCGCGGCGCAGCCGCTCGGCCGCCAGCCGCTGCGGACGGTCCTCACCGCCGCCGATCAGGTAGATGTCGCCCGAGGTCGGGATCGGCTGGTCGCTGCGCACGTCGAGACGGGCCACGTCGAGGCCGCGCTGACGCGCCCGGCGCTCCACGACGAGGGCGTTGCCCTGGTCGCCGTAGGTGCTCAGCAGGTCGGGATAGATCCACACCAGCCGCAGTTGGTTGTCGCTCATGGGGAGGTGTTCGCCCTTCTGGCTCAGTTGCCGACGCGGCGGCGCAGGTCCTGGAACGCGGTGTAGTTGGCGATGACCTCGATACGGCCCGGCGGGGCCGCGGCCACGGCCTCGTCGAGGTTCTCGCACACCTGGAAGTGCTGGTTCGCCACTTCCAGGCGGACGGCGAGGTCCAGCTTCCGGTCACCGACGACGAAGATCGGGTGGCCGGTGAGCCGGGTGTAGTCCACGTCCCACAGCCAGGAGGTGTCGGTGCCGTCCGCCCCGCGCGCGTTCACGGAGAGGATCACCGGGGTGGGCGGCGGGTCGATCAGGGAGAAGGTCTCCAGCCAGCCGGCCGGGTTCTTCGCCAGCAGCAGACGCAGGTCGCGGTTCTGGAACTGGACCACGTCGTAGCGTCCGGCGACCGCCTGCACCTGGTACATGCGCTCCAGGGCCACCTGCGGCGGCACCCCGAACACGGCGGCGACGGCGGCCGAGCTGGCCGCGTTCGCCTTGTTGGCGCGGCCCGGCAGCTGGAGGTGGATCGGCCAGGCCGAGCCGTGCGGGTCGAGGACGTGGTCGCCGGAGAGCGCCCAGCTCGGCGTCGGACGGCGGAAGCCGCACTCGCCGCAGAACCAGTCGTCGCCGGGCCGCTGCATCACACCGCCGCAGGACGGGCAGGACCAGGCGTCGTCCTTCCACATCTGGCCGGCCGCGACCCAGACCACGTTGGGGGAGGACGAGGCCGCCCACACCACCAGCGGGTCGTCGCAGTTGGCGACGACGACGGCCTTGGAGCCGGACAGGCCCTCGCGCCAGTTCTCCGCGAGCATCCGGGTCTCGGCCGCGCGGTCCAGCTGGTCGCGGGAGAGGTTCAGCAGCGCGATGCACTTGGGGCTGGTGTCACGTGCCACACCGGCCAGGTACTTCTCGTCGACCTCGATGACGCCGAACTTGGCGTCCGAGCCGCCCGCGAGGGCGGAGGTGATGCCGGCCGGCATGTTGGCGCCGAGCGCGTTGGACACCACCGGACCGGCGGCGCGCAGGGCCTCCGCGATCAGCCGGGTGGTGGTGGTCTTGCCGTTGGTCGCCGACACCAGGACCACGTCCAGGTGGGTGGCGAGCCGGGCGAGCAGGTCGGGGTCGAGCCGCAGGGCGACCTTTCCGCCGATCACCGACCCGCTGCCGCGTCCCGCGGCGCGCGATGCCGCCGCGACCGCCTTGCCCGCGGTCACGGCCAGCTTGGCCCGCGGCGAGAGCGGGTCCGAGTTGCCTGCCATCAGTCCTCGATCCTCCTTGCGTACGCGCCGCGCCTGGGGCCATCCGGCAGCGTGGTGGGGGCCTCAGCCTATCGAGAACCGTTCGCACACCCGAATCCCGGTCCGCCCGGCCCGCCCTCGCGCGTTCGGCGCGGGCCGAACGAACCGTACCCTTGCCGCCATGCGACACCGCTCGATACCGGGTGCCCACGGGCGCGTCCGGCCTCTCACCCTCCTCGGCGACCCCGTGCTGCACGCACCCTGCGGGGACGTCACCGACTTCGGCCCGGAACTCGCGGAGCTGGTGGCGGACTTGTTCGCCACCATGTACGCCCACGAGGGGGTGGGCCTGGCCGCCAACCAGATCGGCGTGGACCTGCGGGTGTTCGTATACGACTGCCCGGACGACGACGAGGTCCGCCACCTGGGCCATGTGGTCAATCCCCGCCTGGTGACCGCCGACGGGCTGGAGTTCCTGGGCCCCGAGGGCTGTCTCTCGCTGCCGGGCCTGGAGGCGGGCACGGAACGGTACGACCACGTGGTGGTCGAGGGCTTCACGATGACGGGGGAGCCGGTCACCGTCGACGGCACCGGGTTCTTCGCCCGCTGCCTCCAGCACGAGTGCGACCATCTGGCCGGCACGGTCTACGCCGACCGCGTGACGGGCCGCCGCCGGCGCAAGCTCGACCGCCAGGTGAGCAAGGCTCCCTGGCACCGGTGAGGCGGGCGGGTCAGAAGCCCGGACCGCCCACGCGGTCACCGGCGGCCGCGAGCCGCCCCCAGAGCAAGTCGGCCAGCGAGCGCACCAGTTCGGCCCGCGAGCAGGGGCGCTCGCCCAGCCACCAGTCCCCGGCGGCGTGCATCATGCCGACGATCCCGTGCCCCCAGACCCGGGCCAGCTGCTGGCTGCCCGGACCGAGGTCCACCCGCTCCTCGATGACCTGCGCCAGGTCCTCGCCCATCCGGCGCAGCAGCGGGGCGCTGTGCTTGCCGACGTCGAAGCCCTGGTCGCCGCCCTGGCCGCCCTCGGAGGGGTGCATCAGGAACCGGTACACCTGCGGGCGGGCCTCGATGGCGGCGAGGTAGGTGTCGAGCGTGGACTCCACCCGCTCCCGGCGGTCGGCCGGAGCGTCCAGCGCGGCGCGCAGCGAGTCGAGCAGGGCGTCGGTGTGCCGCATGGCGAGGGCCGCGTAGAGACCGCCCTTGTCGCCGAAGTGGCGGTAGAGGATGGGCTTGGTGATGCCCGCCTCCGCGGCGATGGCGTTCATCGACGCCTGCGGGCCGTCGCGCAGCACCACCCGGTCGGCGGCCTCCAGCAGCTCCCGCCGTCGTCGGTCGGCGGACCGCTGCTGATCGGTCCGCTGTGTGGTGTCCATGTGGTCTCCCCACCCGTGCTGATTCGGTGACGCCTGCGCAAACTAACACTCACCGCGGGCCTGCCCTCGAACGGGATGCCGAGCCGTCATCCGGAGTTGACTTCACCTACCGGTCGGTAACATACTTCGGTTACCGCTAGTAACATCGTACGCGCCGCCGCTGGAGGGGACATGGCCGAGTTCACCATGGAGCTCAACGACGAACAGCAGGAGGTCCGGGACTGGCTGCACGGCTTCGCCGCCGATGTGATCCGCCCCGCAGCCGCCGAATGGGACGAGCGTGAGGAGACTCCCTGGCCGGTCATCCAGGAGGCCGCCAAGATCGGCGTCTACTCCCTCGACTTCTACGCCCAGCAGTACTTCGACCCCACCGGCCTCGGCATACCGATGGTCATGGAGGAGCTGTTCTGGGGGGACGCGGGCATCGCCCTCTCCATCGTCGGCACCGGCCTCGCGGCCGTGGGCGTCCTCGCCAACGGCACCGAGGAGCAGATCGGCACCTGGATCCCCCAGATGTACGGCGATGTGAACGACGTCAAGGTCGCCGCCTTCTGCTCCTCCGAGCCCGACGCCGGCTCCGACGTGGCCTCCATGCGCACGCGTGCGGTGTACGACGAGGCCAAGGACGAGTGGGTGCTGAACGGCACCAAGACCTGGGCCACCAACGGCGGTATCGCGGGCGTCCATGTCGTCGTCGCCGTGGTCGACCCGGAGCTGGGGTCCAAGGGCCACGCCTCCTTCATCGTCCCGCCCGGCACGCCCGGCCTCAGCCAGGGCCAGAAGTTCAAGAAGCACGGCATCCGCGCCTCGCACACCGCCGAGGTCGTCCTGGAGAACGTGCGGGTGCCCGGGTCCTGCCTGCTCGGCGGCAAGGAGAAGCTGGACGAGCGGCTGGCGCGGGCGCGGGAGCGTGCCCGCAGTGGTGAGCGGGTCAAGAACGCGGCGATGGCCACGTTCGAGGCGTCCCGGCCTGCCGTCGGGGCCATGGCGGTGGGTACGGCCCGGGCCGCCTATGAGGTCGCCCTCGACTACGCCGTGACCCGGGAGCAGTTCGGGCGGCCCATCGTGGACAACCAGGGGGTCGCGTTCCAGCTAGCCGACATGCGGACCTCCATCGACGCGGCCCGGTTGCTCGTGTGGCGGGCTTCCTGGATGGCGGTCAACGGGAAGCCGTTCACCGCGGCCGAGGGGTCCATGTCGAAGCTGTTCGCCTCCGAGACGGCGAAGAAGGTCACCGGGCAGGCGATCCAGATCCTCGGGGGGAACGGGTACACGCGGGAGTACCCCGTGGAGCGGATGCACCGGGACGCGGCGATCTACACGATCTTTGAGGGGACCAGCGAGATTCAGCGGCTGGTGATTGCTCGTACCTTGGCCGGGGTGCCCATTCGGTAACGCCGGGGGGCGCGGGGGTGCTTTGCGGGCTCACGGTTCGTCGTGGCTGGTCGCGCAGTTCCCCGCGCCCCTGAAAGGCACGACTCTCACCGGTGTTTCAACGGTGTGAGTTGCTCTATGTCGTAGCGTCTTCTCAGCTCCTCTATTGCCTTGTGGTCCGGGGGGCCGCCCGCGTCCAGGATCTCCAGCAGCTCCTCGAAGTAGCGTTCGTGGTCCGGTGGGGGAGCGGCCTGGAAGAACATGCGGGCCGGGGTGTCGGTGGGGTTGGCGAAGGCGTGGGGGCAGCCGGGCGGCACGACGATGACCGTGCCCGGCGTCGCCCGTACCACTCTGGTGCCCGAACTCGACTCCCACTTCTGCCAGTTGTCGGGCGTACGGACACGGGGCTCGAAGGCGAGGACGTCGAGTTCTCCGTCCAGGACGTAGAACAACTCCTCGCTGCGCGTGTGCACATGGGCGCCCACGTCGAAGCCCGGCGGGACCTCCACCTCGAAGGTGGAGGCCGTTCGCGAGTGGGTGCCGGTGACCTTGAACGTGACCCGCTGGGCGGCCGTCGCCACGACCCGGCCGTGTCCCGGCGGCACGAGCAGTCCCTCGGTCGTCGTCATGACCGGTTCACCAGGTCACCGGCAGGGACTCGGGCCCCCGGATCAACGCGCCCTTGCGGAAGGGGACTTCCTCCGGCGGCACCGCGAGCTTCAGCCCCGGCACCTGGTCCAGCAGGACGTCCACCAGCAGCTCGGACTCCAGCCGGGCGAGCATCCCGCCCGGACAGTAGTGCGGGCCGAAGCCGAACGCCACGTGCGGGTTGGGGCTGCGCTCGACGTCGATGGTGTCCGGGTCGGGGAACACCTCCGGGTCGCGATTGGCGGACAGGTAGGAGTTGTAGACCGCGTCGCCCGCACGGATGCGGACGCCCCTGATCTCCACGTCCTCCAGCGCGATCCGGGAGAGGCCGACCGCGTTGCGGTGCGGGATGTACCGCAGCAGCTCGTCGATCGCCCTCGGCCGGATCTCCCGGTCCGAGCGCAGCCGCTCCATCAACTCCGGCCGGGTCAGCAGCAGATAGAACATCTGCCCGCTGTTGTTGGTGACCGCCTCGCCGCCGATCTGCAGCAGCACGGCGAGGCCGACCGCCTCCACAAGCGTGATCTCGTCCCGGTCCACGGCCTCGCTCAGCAGCGCGCACACCGAGCCCTCGGGGCTGTGCGCGCCGTGCCCGATGAGGTCGGTGAAGTAGGCGCTCATCTCGCGCTTGGCCCGCTCGCTGACCTCCTTGCCGTGCGCGGAGGACAGGATGAGCTGCGTCCAGTCGTGCATGGAGTGCCGGTCGGCGGCCGGTACGCCCATCAGCTCGCAGATCACCGCGATGGGGAACGGGCTGAGCACCGCGCCGGTGAGGTCGGCCGGCGGCCCGTCCTGGAGGAGTTCGTCCACCAGCTCCTCCAGCATGGCCCGGGACCGCTCCCGGACCCGCTCCACACCCTTGGCGGTGAACGCGGCGGCCACCGAGCGGCGCAGCCGGGTGTGGTCGGGCGGGTCGAGGAAGCCGACCGCGCCCCGGTCCGGGATGAAGTGCGGGGCGAGCCGGGTGACCTGCTTGTCCATCACGGCTTCCCGGCCGAAGCGCGGGTCGTTGGTCACCATGCGTACGTCGTCGTACCGGGTGACCAGCCACGCCCAGCCCTCGCCGTTGGGCAGTTGGATGCGGGTGACCGGGCCCTCGTTCATCAGCTCGGTCAGCACCGGGTCGAAGTCGGTGCCCGCGAGGTCGGTGGCCGGCCACTGCCGGACCGGGGGCGGGGTCCCGGTGAGCGTCTCGTCGGTCATCGCCCCTCCTGGTCCCGGCCGACCCAGCGGCCGACGGTCATCTCGGCGGTGATGCCCGGCCCGAACCCGGCCAGCAGCCCGCGCGCCCGGTGCTCGGCACCCCCGTCGTCGAACAGCCGGCGCAGCGCGTCCAGGACGACGGCGCTGGCGATGTTGCCGTACTCGGTGAGCGTGGCCCGGCTGAACCGGAACGCGTGCGGCTCGACCTTCAGGAACTTGCTGAGGTCGTCGAGTATTCGGGGGCCGCCGGCGTGGATGATGTAGAAGTCCAGGTCGGAGGCGTTCCAGCCGTGGTTGCCCGCGAGCTCCTGGAGCGCCGGGGCCAGCGGCTCCATGGTGGTCGGCACCCGCTTGTCCAGCAGGAAGTGGAACCCGGTGTCGCGGACGTCGTACGAGATCCAGTCCTCGGTCTTGGGGATCAGGTACGAGCCGTTGCGTTCGAGCTGCACCCCCGTGCCGCCCCGGCCGCGCACCACGGCGGCCGCGATGCCGTCGCCGAACAGGCCGTTGGAGAGCAGGGAGCCGACGCCGAGGTCGGTGGGCTGGTAGCACAGCGAGCAGAACTCGCAGGCCACGATGAGGGCGTTGGCCTCCGGGTAGGCCGAACAGAAGTCGTGTGCCCGGTTGATGGCCGCACCGCCGGCCGCACAGCCCAGCTGGGCGATGGGGAGCTGCCGGGTGGTGCTGGAGAAGTCCATCTCGTTGATCAGCCACGCGGTGAGCGACGGCATCATGAAGCCGGTGCACGACACGTAGACGATGACATCGATGTCAGAGGTGAGGAGTTCGGCCGAGTCCAGCGCCTGCTGGATGACCGCGGGGACCCGGGCCTTGGCCTCGGACTCGTACATCTTGTTGCGCTGCTCGAAGCCCGGGTGCTTCAGGGTCTCCTCGATGGGCTGCACGATGTGCCGGGTGCGCACTCCGGTGTTCTCGATCAGACGGAGGGCCAGCGGGAGCTGTGGGTTGTCCGCGTGGTGCGTGCGGGCCAGCTCCAGGGTCTCCTCCATGGTGATCACGTGTTCCGGCACGGACACCGAGGGTCTGCACAAAGTCGCCATGAGCGGTCCCTGCTTTCGCCGTCCGGCGGGCCTTCGTCCGCCGGTCAGAAGGTGGTCCACCCACACTCACCCGGAAGGCCGACGATCTCGCGCCGAATTACTCCGAACCGGCGAGAACAGAGAGTAATAAAGAGCCATCTACGCAGCTCAGGCCCACTGTAAAAAGGGGCGCGGGGAACTGCGCGACAAGCCACGACGGCGCAGCACCCCACCACGAACCCCAAGCCCCTACGGCGCCCCACTGCTGTGGGCGATGCACGCCACATCGATCCGGTCGGCCAGTTTGGCCAACTCGATCGTCAGCTCGGCAACGGTGTCCTCATCAAGCCCCCGCTCACCGGCCTCCACCAGATGCACCCACCGCGCGCCGACGCTGCGCAGCAACTTGCTGACGTCGCCCGCCGACACCCGCAGCGCACCACGCTCGTCCACGATCAGAGGGAGGGTCACTTCGCCGTTCACAGACCGGATCGTATCCGTGCGATCCTCACGCTCCCTGCCAAACGGTGGTGATGTTGCAGAACTCCCGGATTCCCTGCGCGGACAGTTCACGTCCGTACCCGGACCGCTTGATCCCGCCGAAGGGGAACGCGGCGTGCGAGGCGGTCATGCCGTTGACGAACACACCGCCCGCCTCCAGGTCCCGCGCGCAGTGCGCCATCTCGTCCTCGTCCCGCGTCCACACGCTCGAACTCAGCCCGAACGGGGAGTCGTTGGCGATCAGGATCGCGTCCTCCAGGTCCTCCGCCCGGTACACGGTCGCCACCGGCCCGAACGCCTCCTCGCGGTGGATGCGCATCTCGCGCTCCACGCCCGCGATCACTGTCGGCGGGTAGTACCAGCCCACGCCGTCCGGCCGCTCGCCCCCGCACAGGATGTCGGCCCCGCTGCGGCGCGCGTCGTCGACCAGTTCCTCCACGTCGGCCCGGCCCTGCTCGGTGGCGAGCGGCCCGACGTCGGTGTGGTCGTCCATGGGGTCGCCGACGGTGAGGTCCTTCATGCCGGCGACGAACTTCTCCAGGAAGGTGTCGTAGACGTCCGTGTGCACGATGAACCGCTTGGCGGCGATGCAGGACTGCCCGTTGTTCTGCACCCGCGCGGTCACCGCGACCTCGGCCGCCCGGTCGATGTCGGCGGAGGGCATCACCAGATAGGGGTCGCTGCCGCCCAGCTCCAGCACGGTCTTCTTGATCATCTCGCCGGAGGTGGAGGCGACCGCGCGCCCGGCCGGCTCGCTGCCGGTGAGGGTGGCGGCCTTGACCCGCTCGTCGCGGAGGATCTCGTCGACGGCGGCCGAGCCGACCAGCAGCGTCTGGAAGCAGCCGACCGGGAAGCCGGCCCGCTGGAACAGGTCCTCCAGGTAGAGGGCGGTTTGCGGCACGTTCGAGGCGTGCTTGAGCAGACCGACGTTGCCCGCCATCAGCGCGGGCGCGGCGAACCGGATCACCTGCCAGAGCGGGAAGTTCCACGGCATCACCGCGAGCACCGGGCCGAGCGGGCGGTAGACCACGCGGACCCGGGAGGCGCCGGAGTCCTTCACGTCGGCCTCGTCCGGCACTTCGTCGGCGAGCAGCTTCTCGGCCCGCTCGGCGTACCAGCGCATCGCCTTGACACACTTGGCGGCCTCCGCGCGGGCCTGTGCGAGCGGCTTGCCCATCTCGGTCGTCATGATCCGGGCGACCTCGTCGTTGTCCGACTCCAGCAGGTCGGCGGCCCGGTTCAGATGCTCGGCGCGCTCGGCGAACGACGTCGTCCGGTAGGTCCGGAAGGTGGCCTCGGCGAGCTGGAGCCGGCGCTCCACCTCGGCGTCGTCCATCGGCTCGTACGTCTTGACCGTCTCGCCGTTCGCCGGGTTCACCGTGGCGATGGGCATGGCTGACCTCCTGGTGCGGGGTGTGCGTCGACCTTCGCGCGCGGCACGCGATGCCGCAACGCTTCGATCCCCTGTTCAGCCCGAGTGCTCCGCCAGACGGTCCAGAAACGTGCCCTGTCCGGAGACCATCAGCCTCCTGGCCTCCTCGGGGGTGAACCAGGCCACCCGGTCCAGCTCCGGGAACTCCTGGACGCGGCCCGAGTGGGGCGGCCACTCCATGGTGAAGGTGCCGGGCGAGATGGCCGCCGGGTCGAGGTCGGCCTCCACCGCCCAGGCGGTGACGATCTTGCCGTTGCGCTGGGCGATCTCCCCCAGCGGCAGCGCCGGGCCGTCCGGCGGGGCGATGCCCAGCTCCTCCTCGAACTCCCGGCGGGCCGCCTCCCAGGCGGGCTCGTCCGCCTCGTACTCGCCCTTGGGCACCGACCAGGCTCCCTCGTCCTTCGTGGCCCAGAGGGGGCCGCCCATATGGCCGAGCAACACCTCAAGACCTCGGTCGGTGTGGCGGAACAACAGCAGTCCCGCACTGCGCTTCGTCGCACGCACTGTCACGCCTTGACCTCCGGGTGGGCCGCGAGCAGGGACTCCACCGTATCGGCGTCCTCGGGCCGTTTGTCCTCGCGATAGCGGATCACCCGCGCGAACCGCAGGGTCACCCCGGCCGGGTAACGGGTGGAGCGCTGGAGCCCGTCGTAGGCGATCTCCACGACGAGTTCGGGGCGTACGGTCACCCCCCAGCCCTTCTCCTCGACCGCGAGTTCGCCGAGCCGTTCGGTCTGCCAGGCGAGCATCACGTCCGTCATGCCCTTGAAGGTCTTGCCGAGCATCGCGTAACCGCCGTCGGCCGTGCGGGCTGCCAGGTGGAGGTTGGAGAGCTTGCCGGTGCGCCGGCCGTGGCCCCACTCGGCTGCCAGGACCACCAGATCGAGGGTGTGCACGGGCTTGACCTTGAGCCAGGAGGCACCGCGCCGGCCCGCGCTGTACGGCGCGTCCAGCCCCTTGGCCACGATGCCCTCGTGTCCGCGCGCCAGGGTCGCGGCCGAGAACTCCTCCGCCGCCGCGCTGCCCTCCGGCCCGGCCACCAGCGCCCGGCGCACCCGCATCGGCTCCGGCACCAGCCGGGCCAGCTCCGCGTGCCGTTCGGTGAAGGGCAGGTCCAGCAGGTCCCGGCCGTCCACCGAGAGGGCGTCGAAGAAGACCGGGGACACCGGGACCTCCTCGGCCGCCCTGGCCACGTCCACCCGAGAGCCGACCCGGCCGGCCGTCTCCTGGAAGGACCGGGGCCGCCCGTCCGGGCCGAAGGAGATCACCTCGCCGTCCAGCACGAACCGCTCGCCCGGCAGTTCCAGCGCCGCCGAGGTCACCTCGGGCAGCCGGTCGGTGATGTCGTCCAGCGTCCGGGTGTACACGCGCACCTCGTCACCGTCCCGGTGCACCTGTACGCGGATGCCGTCGAGCTTCTCCTCCACCACGCATTCGCCGAGCTTCTCCACCGCCTCCGCGACCGAGGAGGCGCTGCGGGCCAGCATCGGCAGCACCGGGCGGCCCACGGTGAGCCGGAACTCGTCCAGCGCGCCGGGTCCCTCGGCCAGCAGAGCCTGGGCGACCGTCTGGAGCGAGCCGGCCAGCATCACCGCCCGCCGTACCGTGGCCGGGTCGGCCTCCGTGGCGCGGGCCAGCCCCTCCACGGCGAGCGCGTCCAGGGCGCCCTGGCGGACCTCGCCGGTCAGCAGGCCCCGCAGGAACCGCTGTTCGTCCCCGGTGGCCGCGCCCATCAGCTCGTCGACGATCCGCGCCCGCTCGGCCTGCGAACCGGCCCCGGACACCGAGGCCAGCTCGGTCAGCAGGGCGTCCACCCCGCGCACGGTGAGCGTGGGCCGGTCGGCGGGCGGCACCTCGCGGCCGAGCACCTTCCAGCCGACGCCGATCCGCCCTTGCGGCAGCCGTCCCGCCAGATACGGGATGACCACGGGCACGTCGTCGGGTTCCGCGTCCCGGAAGAGTTCCGCGAGCAGATCCGTCTTGCGGGTCCGGGACGCCGTGGCGGCGACCTGGCCCGACACTTCAGCGAGCCGGGTGAGCAGCATGCAAGCAATGTGCACCGCGAAGGCCCCGCTCACACCTGCCGGATTGACAAACCCCCTTGCCGAATCTGCAATAAGGGCATGAGTGAGACGAGTGACGCGGGCACGGAGAGCACCGACGAGGTGCTGGCCGCCGTGGGCCCGAGACTGCGGCGCATCCGCAAGGAACGGGACGTGACGCTGGCCGCGCTGTCGGAGACCACCGGCATCTCGGTCAGCACCCTCTCCCGGCTGGAGTCCGGCCTGCGCCGCCCCAGCCTGGAACTGCTGCTGCCCATCGCGCAGGCCCACCGGGTCCCGCTGGACGAACTGGTCGGCGCCCCGCCGGTCGGCGACCCCCGGGTGCGGACCGAGCCGGTCAAGCGGGACGGCCGCACCTTCTACCCCCTCACCCGGCGCCCCGGCGGCCCCCAGGCGTACAAGGTGATCGAACCGCGCCGCGACCGGCAGCCGGACCCGCGCACCCACGAGGGGTACGAGTGGCTGTACGTCCTCTCCGGCCGCCTCAGGCTGGTGCTCGGTGACCGTGACGTGGTGCTGGGGCCGGGAGAGGCCGCCGAGTTCGACACCCGTGTCCCGCACTGGTTCGGGTCGGCGTGGGACGGGCCGGTGGAGTTCCTGAGCCTGTTCGGGCCGCAGGGGGAGCGGATGCATCTGCGGGCGCGGGCGGGGCGGCGGTCCGAGGGAGAGGGCTGAGGGTTCCGCTGTTCCGTTGCCCGGCGGCTGTTCCCTGATCGGCAAGCGACCGCTTAGTATGCCCAGGACCCCGGTTCAGACGAAGCAGTCCCGTGGAGGCCCGGCATGCAGGCATGGCAAGTGCACGAGAACGGCGAGCCGCGCGAGGTGATGCGCCTGGCGGAGGTGGAGACCCCCACGCCCGGCGAGGGCCAGGTGCTGCTCCGCGTGCGTGCCGCCAACGTCAACTTCCCGGACGCCCTGCTCTGCCGGGGCCAGTACCAGATCCGGCCCCCGCTGCCCTTCACGCCCGGCGTGGAGATCTGCGGCGAGACCGAGGACGGCCGCCGCGTCATCGCCAACCCCGCGCTGCCGTACGGCGGTTTCGCCGAGTACGCGCTCGCCGACGCCCGCGCGCTGCTGCCCGCGCCCGAGGCGCTGGACGACGCCGAGGCCGCCGCCCTGCACATCGGCTACCAGACCGGCTGGTTCGGCCTGCACCGCCGGGCGCACCTGGAGGCGGGGGAGACCCTGCTCGTGCACGCCGCCGCGGGCGGTGTCGGCAGCGCCGCCGTCCAGCTCGGCAAGGCCGCCGGGGCCCGGGTCATCGGTGTCGTGGGCGGCGCGGACAAGGCCGCCGTCGCCCGCGAGCTGGGCTGCGACGTCGTCGTGGACCGGCGTACCGAGGACGTGGTCGCCGCCGTCAAGGAGGCCACCGGCGGCAAGGGCGCCGACGTGATCTACGACCCCGTCGGCGGGGACGCCTACGCGCAGTCCGCCAGGCTCGTCGCCTTCGAGGGCCGGATCGTGGTCGTCGGCTTCGCCAGCGGCACCATCCCGAGCCCCGCGCTCAACCACGCCCTGGTGAAGAACTACGCGATCCTGGGCCTGCACTGGGGTCTGTACAACACCAAGAACCCCAAGCTGGTGCTGCGCTGCCACGAGGAGCTGACCGGGCTGGCCGCGCGCGGCGCGATCAAGCCGCTGGTCAGCGAGCGCGTACCGCTCGCGGGGGCGGCCGACGCCGTGCAGCGGGTCGCCGACGGCGTGACCACCGGCCGGATCGCCGTCCTGCCGCAGAACGGAGACACCGCATGACCGACGCCGCCGAACTGCGCCGCCGCACGCAGGAGTTGCTGGCCGCGCACCCGCCCGCCACCACCGACCGGCTCGGCTTCCTCCGGGCCCGCTTCGACGCCGGGCTCGCCTGGGTGCACTACCCGGAGGGCCTCGGCGGACTCGGCGCCCCGCGCTCCCTCCAGGCCGTCGTGGACGAGGAGCTGGCCGCCGTCGGCGCCCCCGACAACGACCCGCGCCGCATCGGCATCGGCCTCGGCATGGCCGCCCCGACCGTGCTGCGCTACGGCACCGACGAGCAGAAGGCCCGCTTCCTGCGCCCGCTGTGGACCGGTGAGGAGGTGTGGTGCCAGCTGTTCAGCGAGCCCGGCGCCGGTTCCGACCTGGCCGCGCTCGGCACCCGTGCCGTCCGGGAGGGCGAGGACTGGGTGATCGACGGGCAGAAGGTGTGGACCTCCAGCGCCCACCTGGCCCGCTGGGCCATCCTCATCGCCCGCACCGACCCGGACGCGCCCAAGCACGCGGGCATCACCTACTTCGTCTGCGACATGACCGACCCCGGCGTGGAGGTCCGGCCGCTGCGCCAGATCACCGGCGAGGCCGAGTTCAACGAGGTCTTCCTCACCGGCGTCCGCATCCCCGACAGTCACCGCCTCGGCGAGGTCGGCGACGGCTGGCGGGTGGCCCAGACCACGCTGATGAACGAACGCGTCTCCATCGGCGGCATGCGCCTGCCCCGCGAGGGCGGCATGATCGGCCCGGTCGCGAAGACCTGGCGGGAACGCCCCGCACTGCGCACCCACGAACTGCACCAGCGACTCGTGAAGCTCTGGATCGAGGCCGAGGTGTCCCGCCTCACCGCCGAACGCCTCCGCCAGCAGCTCAACGCGGGCCAGCCCGGCTACGAGGGCTCCGGCATGAAGCTCGCCTTCGCCCGCCTCAACCAGGAGATCAGCGGCCTGGAGGTCGAACTCCGGGGCGAGGAGGGGCTGTTGTACGACGACTGGACCATGCGCCGCCCCGAACTGGTCGACTTCACCGGGCGCGACGCCGGATACCGCTATCTGCGCTCCAAGGGCAACAGCATCGAGGGCGGGACCAGCGAGGTCCTGCTGAACATCGTCGCCGAGCGCGTCCTCGGCCTGCCCGCCGAACCGCGCACCGACAAGGACGTCCCCTGGAAGGACCTGGCCCGATGAGCACGCCGAACGCCGAGCCCGACCTCCTCTACTCCGAGGAGGAGGAGGCGCTGCGCGCCGCCGTCCGCGACCTGCTCACCGACCACTGCGGGCCCGCCGCGGTGATCGCCCGCACCGAGTCGGACACCCCGTACGACCCCGCCCTGTGGAAGCAGCTCGCGGAGGGCATGGGCCTGGCGGGGCTGCTGATCCCCGAGGTGCGGGGCGGCCAGGGCGCCTCGCACCGCGAAGTCGCCGTCGTGCTGGAGGAGTTGGGGCGGGCCGTCGCCCCCGTGCCGTACCTCACCAGCGCGGTGGTCGCCACCGAGGCGCTGCTCGCCTGCGACGACGCCGAACTGCTGGAGCGGCTCGCCTCCGGCCGCACCGTGGGCGCGCTCGCCGTCTCCCTGACCACCGCGCCCGGCGCCCCCTTCGCCACCGCGCGGGTCGAAGGCGGCTCGCTGCACGGGGAGTTGACCTCCGTCGCGGACGCGGTCGCGGCCGACGTGCTGCTCGTCCCGGCTGACGACGACAACCTCTACGCGGTCGCCGCCGACGCGGTCACCCGCACCCCGCGGATCCCGCTCGACCTCACCCGCCCGCTCGCCACCGTCACCCTCGACGGCGCCCCCGGCCGCTCCCTGGGCCCCGCCGAACCCGCCGTGCGGCGTGCGCTGCGGGCCGGTGCCGGACTGCTCGCCTCCGAGCAACTGGGCGTCGCCGACTGGGCGTTGACCGAGACCGTGCGCTATCTGAAGGAGCGCAAGCAGTTCAACCGGCCGGTCGGCGGATTCCAGGCGCTCAAGCACCGGCTCGCCCAGCTCTGGCTGGAGGTGGTCAGCCTCCGCGCGGCCGCCCGCGCCGCCGCCGACGCGCTCACCACGGGCCACGACACCGGCCTCACCGTCGCCGTCGCGCAGTCCTACGCCTCGCCCGTCGCCGTCCACGCCACCGAGGAGGCGCTGCAACTGCACGGCGGCCTCGGCATGACCTGGGAACACCCCGTCCACCTGTATCTGAAGCGGGCCAAGGCCGACTCCCTCGCCTACGGCAGCGCGGGCGCCCACCGCGAGGCCGTCGCCGGCCTGGCGGACCTCCCGATTCCCGCGTCGGGCTGACACCACCCTTACGGGGGACACGTCAGCGCCCCGGAACACCCCTCCGCTACGCCACACTTGCGGCCGAACGCCGCACACCGGGCGTGGCGGAGGAGGTTCCGATGGCTGTTTCCATCTCAGTGGTGCTGCTGCTCCTGATCCTGGCAGTGGTCTTCATGCGCAACGGCGCGCTGAAGATCTCCCACGCCCTGGTCTGCATGATGCTCGGCTTCTACCTGGCCAGCACCAGCATGGCCCCCACCATCAGCAACGGCCTCACGGCCACCGCGGATCTGGTGAGCGGGCTGCGGCCGTGACGCCGGTCAGCCGCCGATCACCCGGGAGCGGATCAGGAAGCGGACGCCCTCCGGGGCCTCCAGGGAGAACCCGCCGCCCCGGCCGGGGACCACGTCCACGATGAGCCGGGTGTGGCTCCAGAGCTCGTGCTGGGACCTCGACATCCAGAAGCCGACCGGTTCCGGGACACCGTCCAGGGCCAGTTCGGCCAGCAGGACGTCGGAGGCGCCGGTACGGAACTCGCCCTCGGGGTAGCACATGGGCGCGCTGCCGTCGCAGCAGCCGCCGGACTGGTGGAACATCAGCGGACCGTGCTGCTCGCGCAGCCTCCGCACCAGTGCGGCCGCCTCGGGCGTGAACTCGACGCGCTGACTCTCTTGCGTTTCCACGGTCACCGTCCAGGAAGAGCGGGGCGTCCGACACCCCCAGTCTGGGCGCTCGCCGGGAGGCAGTCCAGCGGTCAGCGATGGCTCAGGACGTTCACCACGCGGCCGGCCGGGTCCCGGACGAAGAAGCGGCGCACCCCCCACTCCTCGTCGGTCAGCGGGTGCACGACCTCCGCGCCCCGCTCCAGGAACGCCGCGTACACCGCGTCCACGTCGTCCACCTCGATGCTCAGATCCGGGGCCACCGGGGCCGTGCGGTCCTCGTCCATCAGGCTCAGTTGCGCGACGGGGTTCGCGGGCGAGCCCAGGGTGGTGATCCAGCCGTGGTCCATGAGCCGCTCCAGCCCCAGCACCCCGTAGAACGCCACGCTCTCCTCCCGCGCGGCCGCCGGGAGGTTCGGCACCACACGCCGTACGGACATCACATGTCTCCTTCGCCGGTCGGGGCAGGCAAGCGGCCGGGGCCGGACCTCGTGGGTCCGGCCCCGGCCGCAGTGTGTCAGTTCCTGGACTTCGGCTTGGCCGGTTTCGGCGCACCGGCGGCCGCCGGAGGCTCCTTCACGTCCACGTCGCTCGCCCGCACGTAGGCGAGCCGGTGGTCGAGCTGGATCTCGTAGTACTCCTCCTGCCCCTTCACCACCGGCGCCGGGGCGTCGCCGAATGAGGACCGGTCGACGTAGGTGCCGTGCACGACCGACTGGGTCACATACCGCTGACCCTCCTGGATCGTGTACGGCAGCGGCGCCTCCTGCTGCTCGTCCATCCCGTCGGGGTACGCCGACTCCTCCGGGAGCGCCCGCCCGAACACCGGGATCTCGTGGCGGCCCTGCTTCGGCGTGATGGTCCGGGCCCGCTCGCCTACGGCCGTCGGCTGGTCCTTCGGGTTCTTGAACCACGCCTTGTGACCCTGGAACCAGATCGCCGTCCAGTCGCCCTGCCGCCCGGCCACCGCGAACTGCTGGCCCGCCGACACCCGCGAACCCAGGTCGTTGACATCCACCGTGGTGTCGTCACCGTCCGGCTTGCGGCCCGGGTCCTGGATCAGCCCGGAGTCCTCGCTCGGCTCGGTGTGCAGCCGGACCGCGCTGGAGCCGTGCGGCGCGCACTTCTCGCCGCTCTCCACACACCCGGTGAACACCGGCTTGTGCTTGGCGTACTCCGGAAGGATCATCACCGCGTCGCTGTCCGGGCCCGCCGTCGCCTTCAGCGGCGCGCCCAGCAGGTCGAAGTAGTGCCGCCAGTCCCAGAACGGGCCCGGGTCGTCGTGCATGTCCGGGATGGTGTCCTCGGTCGGCGCCGGCACGTTGTCGTGGCCGAAGATATGCTGACGGTCCAGCGGGATGTCGTACTTCTTCGTCAGGTACTTCACCAGCCGGGCCGAGGAACGGTACATCTGCTCCGTGTACCAGGCGTCCGGCTGCCGCAGGAAGCCCTCGTGCTCGATGCCGATCGAGCGGCCGTTCACGAACTGGCTGCCCGAGTGCCAGGCCGCGTCCTTGGTCTTGACGTGCTGGGTGACACTGCCGTCGCTGGACCGGATCGAGTAGTGCCAGGACGCCTCCGTCGGGTCCTGGACGGTCAGCAGCATCGAGGCCAGCGGCGCCTCGGTGTCATGGATGACGATGTACTCGATCTTCTGGTCCTTGGGCCGGTCGGCCAGGTCGTGGTTGCCGTACGCCTCATCGTCGATCCGTACGTACGGCGCGCTCAGCCAGGAGCACGACAGCTCCGCCGGGCACTCCACGTTCTTCGAGCGGGACGCGCCCGCTGCCCCGGCCTTCGGGCGCACCTGGGGGCTCGCGGCCAGGACGACATGCTGACCGGCGTCCGTGACGCGGTTCGCGCCCTTGCGGATGATGTCGAAGACATCGTTGGCATAGGTCGCCGCCGACCCCGCGTCGCTGGAGCCCGGGAAGCGCGAGACCGCGTCCCACCAGTCGGCCGGGTCGTTGCTGAGCGGCTTGCCGAGCTTCTGCTGCGCCGCCGCGAGGAGGGCCGCGCCACCGCGCACGTTCGCGGCGTCGTCCGTGCGCAGCCGCTCCACCGGGAGACCGACGAGGTCGGCCGCCCGCCGCAGGTCGGCGGAGCGCCGGGCCTCCTCGGCCGCCTTCTGCGCCGGGGAGGGGCTGGGCTTCTGCACCTTCGGATGGGGTGTCACATGGTGCGGCGGGGTGGCGGCCGGCGGCCCGGCGGAGTCGACCAGGTGCATCGGCCCGTAGCCGCCGATGACGCTCGGCGCGCCCTGGTGGGAGTCCCACCGGGACTGGAGGTAGGACACCCCCATCAGGACGCTGCGGGGGACGTGGAACTCCTTCGCGGCGGCGGTGTAGTCGTCCTGGAGGCGTTGGTCGTTCGGACCGCCGGAGTCCTCCGAGCGGTCGATCAGCAAGGGCACCAGAAGCGCCGCCGACGCGGCGGTCACGCAGACGATCCGCCGATGCCCGCGCATGGCACTGGACAGGCGGGGGGCGACGCGTTTTCTCATACGGGTGGCTCCAACGAGGTTCGGCGCGGCCGGGACATGCGGCCAGGGCGCGAAGGAGGGCGCGCCCCGCATGTCACCCCGCTCACGTTTCCTTGCCTCGCGCGCCGCGTCGCGCCGAGCGTCACTGGCGTGGACCAGCCCCCGCGCTCAGGCCACCCGGTCGGCGGCAGCGGACCCCGCCGGGTGGGGGCAGCGCTTCACCCCCGCACACCTCACCCCTCCTCGACCGGGTCCACCCGCCAGTCCGGGCGGTTCGGCATGGGCGGGGTGTGCGACCCGTACAGCCACGGGGTCAGAAAGCCCGTCAGGTCCTGTCCCGCCACCTTCGAGGCCAGCGCGATGAAGTCCCGGGTGCCGGCCACCCGTCCCCGATACGTCGTCACCCAGGCTTTCTCGACGCGCTCGAAGGTGTCCGCGCCGACCTTCTCCCGCAGCGCGTACAGCACCAGCGCCGAGCCGTCGTAGCGCATCTGCCGGAACAGGCCCTCCTCGTGCGGCTCGGCGGGGGCGCCGTCGTCGTGCCGCCACTGGTCGTGCTGCTCGTAGGCCGAACGCATCATGTCCGCCAGGCTCGGACCGCCCCGCGTGTCGGCGTACAGCAGCTCGTAGAAACGGGCGTGACCCTCGCTCAGCCACAGGTCCGACCAGCGGCGGACGGCCACGCTGTCCCCGGTCCAGTGGTGAGTCAGCTCGTGTACGAGATTGCGTTCGGCGGCGACCTGATCCCCCAGCAGGTCCCCGCTCGGCACCACCGAGAGGGACTGCGTCTCCAGCGCCACCGGCAGCTCGCCGTCGCCCACCAGCACGCCGTAGCGCCGGAACGGGTACGGGCCGAGCCGCTGCTCCAGCCATGCGAGGTGGTCCGGCGTCAGCGCCCGGTACGCCTTGGTCTCCGTCACCAGCCCCTCGGGCACCACGTCCCGCAGGGGGAGCCCGCGCGGGCCGGTGCCGTCGACCACGTCGAACTTCCCGATGGCCAACTGGACCAGCTGCGGGGCGACCGGATGCTCCGAGTCGTACGTCCACCGCACCCGGCCGTCGCGTTGGGGCGCGCGGGTGACGAGCCGTCCGTTGGCCACCGCCGTCAGGCCGGGCGGGGTGGTGACGTGGAAGGTGAACGGCGCGCGCAGGCTGGGGTGGTCGTCCGCCGGGAAGATCATCCGGGCGCCGTTCGGCTGCGGGGAGAGCACGGTGCCGTCGGCCGTGGGGACCCAGCCGTAGTCCTGGATCGCGTCGGTGCGGTGGCGGTGCTGGGTGGGGTCGGCGGTGTAGGTGACCTTGACGGTGAAGGTCCGGCCCCGGCCGAGCGGCTTCGCCGGGGTGACGACCAGTTCGTCGCCCTGACGGGCGGTCCTCGCCGGTGCGCCGTCGACCGTGACTCCGCGCAGGGTGTTGCCCGCGAAGTCGAGGTCGAAGCGGGAGAGGGCCTGGGTGGCGGTGGCGCTGATCGTGGTGGCGGCGGCGAACGGGGTTCTCGGTGCCTGCCAGTCGAAGTCCAGGGTGTAGCGGCGGACCGTGTAGCCGCCGTTCCCGTCCAGCGGCATCAGCGGGTCGCCGATGCCGGGGGCTCCGGGGGAGGGGACGTCCCGGGGGCCGGGGGCGGGGTGGCCGGGGAGCGCTGCGGGGGAGCGGGGCTCGTCCTCGGACAGGTCGAGCGCGAGGACGACGCCGCCCGTGATCCCGAGGACACAGGCAAGCGCGAGCACCGCGCGACGGCGGCCGCCGCCCCGCCGTGCGCCGTTCTGAGGGGGCGTGAGGGTCATGGGCGGCACTATGCCAGCGATGGGGCGATATGCGGCTTATATGGCTTCCGGTTCGGTGGGGCCGTAGGGCGCGGTCGGGTTGTTCGTCTGGAGCGCCCAGTAACGGTCGCCCCAGCTCCAGTGCCACCACTCCGTGGCGTAGTTGACCAGCCCCGCCTCCGACAGCACGAGGGCCAGCGTGTTCCGGTGGGCCGTGGCCTCGGCGCCGATGTTGGTGGCCGAGGTGTAGCAGGCGCCCTCACTCTCCACCGGGTCCGCGTTCATCCGGGTGCCCAGGTCCAGTTCGTTGCCGTCGGCGTCCATCAGGGTGAGGTCCGCGGCGGCACCCGCGCTGTGCGGGGCTATCTCCGGCGGGGAGACGAACCGGCTCGCCTCGTCCCGGACGCGTTCCTGGGACCAGCCGGGGTTGTCCCGGCCCAGCACAGCGGCGTACTCCTCGAAGTACCGGTGCTGGAGACCGGGCGGCCGGTACCCCTCGACGAACAGCAGCCGCATCCCGTCCGGCAGGAGCGACTGGGCGTGCAGCAGGCGATGCAGCACCCCCTGGCGCAGATACGCGAAGGCGCCCGAGCCGTCCTCCTTGCGCGGGTCGACCCGGAGCGCGCCGTGCGCCCGGACGTCGACCAGCGGCTCGCCGCACTCCCGCACCGGGACCGCCGCCACCCGCTGGTCCGACATCAGTACGACGCTCATTCCGTCCCCCAGTCCCAGGTGTCGAAGTAGGCCGCCACACCGGTGCGGCGCGCCTCCATCACCGCGCCGAGCCGCGCGAAGTCCCGTGGGGGCATCAGCGGCCGCCACTCGGGAAGCGGCAGCACCCGCACCTCGTCGTGCTCACGCGGGTCCAGCACGATGTCCCGGAGCCGCGCCTCGTCCAGCCGCCCGCCGTCGAAGACGAGCCCCATCGTGCTGTACGGCCACTCGGCGCCGGGCAGCCCGTACACCGTGGCCAGCAGCCGGGGCGGGCCGGCGAGCTCGATGCCGGTCTCCTCCCGGCACTCCCGCACGGCCGTCTCCCACGGCCGCTCACCGGGGTCCATCGTGCCGCCCACCAACTGCCAGGGGTGGGTCGCGCTGTAGACCCCGTGCAGCTGGACGGGCCGGTCGTGGAGGTCGGTGAAGAGGACGCAGGCGAATCCGGTGGCCTTCATGACCGTCTCGGCGTACTGCTCCGGCGGCAGCCACACATGGCCGGTCCGCTCGTCCACCCGCCCCCGGGCCACCGGCTCCGGCCATGTCATCCGCATGGGCGCCAGGCTGCCGCAGAATCCCGAGGCACGGAAGAGCGCCCCCACGGCGCTGGGCGTGTCGGCCTCCACGGGTGCCACCCCCTCCGCCCGGAGCCGGCCGAGCAGCGTGGTCAGGGCCGACCGGGCGTGTCCCCGGCGGCGCCACGATGGATGCGTGGCGACCGTGTGCACCCGCGCCGCCCGCCCGGCGGGCGACGCCGGTTCGGGCAGCACGGGGTGGAGCAGCGCGAGGGCGCAGGAGGCGAGCGTGCCGTCCGGGGCGTCGACGACCGAGGCCCGCGCGTCGCCGTCCGGGGCCAGCCGGGCGGCCAGCGCGGCGCCGGAGCGGACGACCCACTCCTCCGGCAGCGGCTCGGCGAGGACGAAGGAGGACCGGAGCCGGACGATGCCCTCCGCGTCGGCGGGCGTGGCGAGTCGTGCGACGGGCGCGGTGCCGGGGTGCGCGCCGCCGAGGTGCCGGGGGCGGACGGGCAGGGCCTCACTGCTCACGATGCGTCTCCAAGGGGTGGGGCGGGGCCGGACTCCGCTGGGCGGGCAGTGGATCGACGCCGGGGACGGCCTGGCGCCGGTCCGCCGCCGGGTCGTGGGCGATCGGGTCGCCCGGCCGCTGGAAGTGCACGGCCAGACGCTCCCCGGACCGGTACGCGTCCAGACCGGCCCGGCAGTACGCCACCGTCTCGGCGGGCAGCTCGTCCAGCGGGACCCAGGTCATGGCGTCGCAGACGTCCGGCTCCACGACGCGGGGCTCGCCCGTCCAGCGCCGCACCTCGAAGAAGAAGCCGACGCGGGCCGAACCGACGGGCGCGCGGTGGTGGACGGTGACGGCGGCGCGCACGTCGGCCCGGCCGATGACGACACCGGTCTCCTCCCGCGCCTCCCGGATCAGCGCGTCGACCACGTCCTCGTGCGGGCCGTCCAGGTGCCCGGAGGGCAGCTGCCAGAGCCCGGTCGCGTACACCGGCCCGGCCCGGCGCGACACCAGCACCTCCGGACCGGCGCCGGTCTCCCGGCGCAGGATCAGGTGGACGTCCACGGGCACCGTGTACCGCTGCCGCCCGCTCATGCCGGGCACCAGCCGGTCTCCGAGTAGCCACGGCCGGCACGTATGCCGTCGATGACCGTGCGGGCGTAGGGCACGAGCGGTTCCGGCAGCCCGTCCGGGTCCCACCAGCGCCAGGCGAGGCACTTGTCGGGCTCCCGCAGCCACGGTGTCCCGCCCAGGCGGCGGGCGCGGAATACCAGTTGCATGCGCGGCCGCGCGCTCGGCCCGTGCAGCACGTGCACCACATGGGCCAGCTCCAGGTCGGCGGGGTCGATCAGCAGCCCGGCCTCCTCGTACGCCTCCCGCACCAGGCACGCGGCGGCCGACTCCCGCTCGCAGTGCCCGGCCAGGAAGTGCCAGGTGGAGCCCGCGAAGGCCGAGTCGGGGTGGCGCAGCCCGAGCAGGACGCGGCCGTCGGCGTCCTCGGCGTACAGATGGACGCCGACGATGTTCAGCTCGGTGCCGCCCGCGTCCGGTGCCTTCGCCGGACGCGGGATCACCGGGGCCCGCGCGGCCGGGCCCGCCGCGTGGCGCAGGATCAGATCACGCGTCCCGGGGCTCAGCCGCAGCCGGTGCAGCATGTCCGGGCGGAACCAGCGCAGCAGCACCCCCTCGGTCAGCCCCACCCCGTCCGGATCGCCGCTCCAGCGGCCGGAGAAGACCTGGACCGGCACGCACAGCCCGTCGGTACCGGTGGCCTCCTCCACGGCGTACGGCTCCAGACCGGCAAGGTCGAGCCCAGACACCTCCTCGGCCAGCTCGCGGCGGAGGGTGTCCTCCAGGGTGCGGTCCTGAGGCTCCCGGCCGCCGCCGAGCAGGGCGAAGGCTCCCGGCTCCCAGATGCCGGGGATGTTGTCGCGCAGGTGGAGGAGGTAGCGGCCGTCGCCGTCGTGGATCAGCGCCGAGGCGTTCACCGGCTCCGGTTTACCGTGCAGCTTCAGCCCGCTCAACCTGTTCCGCAGGTAGCCGGAGTCGACCTGCTCGACCGGTGACCAGTCCGCGTCGGGCAGCGGTTCGGGCAGCTCGCGGGACAAGTACAGGGCGAACGTGACCTCGTAATGCGCCGGCCCGACCGTCTCGACATGGACCGGGGTGGTCAGCAGCTCCGGGGTCAGACACAGGTCGCTCCGGGCGAGCCCGGTCCGCTCGGTCACCGCTCGCAGCGCGGCGTCCAGCAAGGTGCGGTCGCCCGCACCGGCCCGCGCGCCGGGCAGCTCCGCGGGGTCTCGTACCCGCAGGACCCGCCCCTCGCGGTCGACGACGAGCGCGCGGCAGGTGAGGTGGGCGGAACCGGGGGCGAACGTACTCATGTCGTCGACCTCCTCCATCCGGGTGGGAAGTGAACTGGTGCTCTAAAAACGCCCCGGACACCCGCCTTGTTACGGCTCCGTCGACCCGAATTCCGGAACGTGTGTTCCCGTCCCCCGCTCGGCCAGACGCGCCAAGGAGCGCCGTTCCCAAACTCAGTCGATCGAGGGAAGCGCACTCCGGGCGCCGCGCTCCGCCCCCGCGCACCCCGTCCCCGTCAGAGACCCGTCAAAGCCGCGCCCCCACACGTAAGGGAGGCGTCAACGTGGGCCTCCGACCCCTCGGAGCAGGGGTTTCCTCGAAGGGTTCCTCTTTCGACACCGAGTCCTTTCGACACCGAGTCCGTTCAGGAGTCCCAAGATGGCCGACCTGGCCTTCGTCGTCACCGTGCTCGCGGCGTTCGCGCTGGTGGCACTCGTCGCCAAGGGGGTGACGAAGCTGTGACCGCCGAGAACACCGTCGGCCTGGTCGTGGCCGTCGCCCTGCTGGGCTATCTCGTCCTCGCCCTGATCTTCCCGGAGAGGTTCTGAGAGCAGACATGGGTTCCGTACTCGCGGGCGTGCTCCAGCTCCTCGCGCTCATAGGCGGGCTGGCCCTCGTCCACGCACCCGCCGGCGGCTACATGGCCACGGTGTACTCCTCGCGCCGTCATCTGCGCGTCGAGCGCTGGATCTACCGGGCCATCGGCGCCGACCCCGACACCGAGATGCGCTGGCCGGCGTATCTGCGCGGGGTGCTCGCCTTCTCCCTCGCCGGGGTCCTCTTCCTCTACCTGCTCCAGCGGCTCCAGGGGCTGCTGCCCGGCTCGCTCGGGTTCTCCTCGGTGAACCCGGCGCAGTCCTTCAACACCGCCGTCTCCTTCGTCACCAACACCAACTGGCAGTCGTACTACGGCGAGCAGACCATGGGCCATGTCGTGCAGACGGCGGGGCTCGCGGTGCAGAACTTCGTGTCCGCCGCCGTGGGCATGGCCGTCGCGGTCGCCCTGGTGCGCGGGTTCGCCCGGTCCCGCTCCGGCGAACTGGGCAACTTCTGGGCCGATCTGGTGCGCGGCACGCTGCGCGTCCTGGTCCCGGCCGCCGTCATCGGCGCGCTGGTCCTCGTCGCGTGCGGCGCCATCCAGAACTTCTCCGGCATCCATGAGGTCGGCCAGTTCATGGGCGGCTCCCAGCAGTGGAACGGCGGCGCGGTCGCCTCCCAGGAGGCCATCAAGGAGCTGGGCACCAACGGCGGCGGCTACTTCAACGCCAACAGCGCCCACCCCTTCGAGAACCCGACGCCCTTCACCAACCTGTTCGAGATCTTCCTGATCCTGGTCATCCCGTTCTCGCTGACCCGCACCTTCGGCCTGATGGTCGGCAGCGTCCGGCAGGGCTACGCCATCCTCGCCACCATGGCCACCATCTGGCTCGGCTTCACCGCCCTGATGACGGCGGCGGAGTTCAGCCACCACGGCCCGGCGCTCCAGGCCGCGGGCGGCGCCATGGAGGGCAAGGAGGTCCGCTTCGGCGTCGGCGGCTCCGCGCTCTTCGCGGTGTCCACCACGCTCACCTCCACCGGCGCCGTGGACTCCTTCCACTCCTCCTTCACCGGGCTCGGCGGCGGTATCGCCATGCTCGGGATGATGCTGGGCGAGATCGCGCCCGGCGGCACCGGCTCCGGGCTCTACGGCATGCTGATCATGGCCGTGATCGCGGTGTTCCTCGCCGGTCTGATGGTCGGCCGCACCCCCGAGTACCTGGGCAAGAAGATCGGCGCGCGCGAGATGAAGCTCGCCGCCTGCTACATCCTGGTCACCCCCGCGCTGGTCCTCGTCTTCACCGCGGCCTCGCTGGCCCTGCCGACCCCGCCGCACTCGATGCTCAACCCGGGCGCGCACGGGTTCTCCGAGGTGCTGTACGCCTTCACCTCGGCCGCCAACAACAACGGCTCGGCCTTCGCCGGGCTGAACGCCAACACCGACTGGTTCAACACCACGACCGGGCTCGCCATGCTGCTGGGCCGCTTCCTGCCGATGGTGTTCGTCCTGGCGCTGGCCGGCTCGCTCGCCGCGCAGCGGCCGGTCCCGGAGAGCGCGGGCACCCTGCGCACCGAGAAGCCCCTGTTCGCGGGGCTGTTGGTCGGGGCGATCCTCATCATCACCGGCCTGACCTACTTCCCGGCGCTGGCGCTGGGACCGCTCGCGGAGGGGCTGGCATGACACCTCCCCGTACCGGCGAGCCCACCACCCGCGCCGACGCGCCGACCACCCGTTCCCACGACCCAGAGGCCGCCATGTCCACAGCCACTCCCACCCGCGTGCCGCACGACGAGGCGGCGGCCGGGGGGTCCTTCCGGAGAGGGCCGGGTCGGGGCGGGCCTGTTCGATCCCCGGCAGTTGCTGAGATCGCTGCCCGACGCCTTCCGCAAGCTCGATCCGCGGGTCATGGTCAAGTCGCCCGTGATGTTCGTGGTGTGGATCGGCTCGGTGCTGACCACGGCGTTCTCCGTCACCGACCCCACCGACTGGTTCGGCTGGACCATCAGCGTCTGGCTCTGGCTGACCGTGCTCTTCGCCAACCTCGCGGAGGCGGTCGCCGAGGGCCGGGGCAAGGCGCAGGCCGACACCCTCCGCAAGGCCAGGGCGGACACCGTGGCCCGCCGGCTGAACGGCACGGCCGAGGAGCACGTCTCGGGCACCGAGCTGCGCGTCGGTGACCTGGTCGTCTGCGAGTCGGGCGACGTGATCCCCGGTGACGGCGACGTCGTGGAGGGCGTCGCCTCGGTGGACGAGTCCGCGATCACCGGCGAGTCGGCGCCGGTCATCCGGGAGTCCGGGGGCGACCGGAGCGCCGTCACGGGCGGCACCAAGGTGCTCTCCGACCGGATCGTGGTCCGGATCACCACCAGGCCGGGGGAGACCTTCATCGACCGGATGATCGGACTGGTGGAGGGCGCGGCCCGGCAGCGCACACCCAACGAGATCGCGCTGAACATCCTGCTGGCCTCGCTGACCATCGTCTTCCTGCTGGCCTGCGCCACGCTGCCGCCGTTCGCCGCCCACGCGGGCACCCACCTCACGATGGTCGTGCTGGTCGCCCTGCTGGTGTGCCTGATCCCCACCACCATCGGCGCCCTGCTCTCCGCCATCGGCATCGCGGGCATGGACCGGCTGGTCCAGCGCAATGTGCTGGCCATGTCGGGCCGGGCCGTCGAGGCGGCCGGTGACGTGTCGACGCTGCTGCTGGACAAGACCGGCACCATCACCCTCGGCAACCGCCGGGCCGCCGAGTTCGTGCCGGTGGCCGGCGCGAGCGAGGCCGAACTCGCGGACGCGGCCCAGCTCTCCTCGCTGGCCGACGAGACGCCCGAGGGCCGCTCCGTCGTCGTCCTCGCCAAGGAGGCGTACGGACTGCGCGAGCGCCACCAGGGCGAGCTGGCCGGCGCCGAGTGGGTCGCGTTCACCGCGCAGACCCGGATGTCCGGCGTCGACGTGGACGGGCGCGGGGTCCGCAAGGGGGCCGCGGCCTCGGTGCTGCGCTGGGTGCGCGAGCAGGGCGGCGCGGTCGCCGACGACACGGAAGCCGCCGTCGACCGGATCTCCCGCGCGGGCGGCACTCCGCTGCTGGTCGCGGTGCGGGACCGCCGGGGCGCCCGCGTGCTCGGTGTCATCCACCTCAAGGACGTCGTCAAGGACGGCATGCGGGAACGATTCTCCGAGCTGCGCCGGATGGGCATCCGTACCGTCATGATCACCGGTGACAACCCGCTCACCGCGCAGGCCATCGCCGAGGAGGCGGGCGTCGACGACTTCCTCGCGGAGGCCACCCCCGAGGACAAGATGGCCCTCATCAAACGGGAGCAGGCGGGCGGCAAGCTCGTCGCCATGACCGGGGACGGCACCAACGACGCCCCCGCGCTGGCCCAGGCGGACGTCGGCGTGGCCATGAACACCGGCACGTCGGCCGCCAAGGAGGCCGGCAACATGGTCGACCTGGACTCCGACCCGACCAAGCTCATCGAGATCGTCGGGATCGGCAAGCAGCTCCTCATCACCCGGGGCGCGCTGACCACGTTCTCCATCGCCAACGACGTGGCCAAGTACTTCGCGATCATCCCGGCGCTGTTCGCCGCCGTGTATCCGGGGCTCGACCGGCTGAACATCATGCGGCTGGCCTCGCCCGACTCCGCGATCCTCTCGGCCGTCGTCTTCAACGCGCTGATCATCATCGCGCTTGTCCCGCTCTCCCTGCGCGGAGTGCGCTACCGGCCGGTCAGCGCCGACCGCCTGCTGCGGCGCAACCTCGCCGTCTACGGACTCGGCGGCCTCGTGGCGCCGTTCGTCGGCATCAAACTCATCGACCTGCTCCTCTCCTTGATCCCCGGGATCGGCTGACCATGAACACCTCCCTCACCGGCAAGCTCCGGTCCCTCGGCGCGGGCCTGCGCGCCCTGCTCGTGCTCACCCTCGTCACCGGCGTCCTCTACCCCCTCGCCGTGACCGGCGTGTCCCAGCTCCTGATGCCCGGCCGGGCGAACGGCTCCGAGGTCCGGGCGGACGGCCGGGTCGCCGGCTCCTCCCTCATCGGGCAGTCGTACACGCTGCCCCTGAAGAAGGGGCAGGAGACGGCGGAGCCGGATCTCAGGTGGTTCCAGGGGCGTCCCGCGGCCGGGCTCGGCACCAACACCGAGAACACCCGGTACGCGCTGCTGCTCTCCGGGGCCACCAACCTCGCCGCCGACAACAAGATCCTGGTCCAGCGGGTGGAGGACGCCAAGGCCACCGTCGTCCGGGACAACTCCGTACCCGGCCGCCCGGTGCGCCCGGCGGACGTCCCCGCCGACGCGGTCACCTCCTCCGGCTCCGGCCTCGACCCGGACATCTCCCCGGCGTACGCCCGGCTCCAGACGAACCGTGTCGCCGCTCGCAACCACCTGCCCCTTCCCGAGGTCGCCCGGCTCGTCCGCGCGCACACCGAGGGCCGCGCCCTGGGCTTCCTGGGCGAGCCCCGCGTCAACGTGCTGGAGCTGAACATCGCCCTCAAGGCCCTGGTGGCCCGGCACTGACCGGGCGCCCCGGTGTCCGGAAGACGCACCCGGACCGCCCGCTCCCGCCCCGATGCCGTAGGTTGCTGCCCTCGGTCCACTGAAGGCGTACGACGGGAGGGCGCGCGTCCATGACACGGGTGCTCGTGGTGGAGGACGATCCGCAGCTCGTACGGGCCCTCGTGATCAACCTCCAGGCCCGCCGGTACGCCGTCGACGCGGCCCCCGACGGCGCCACCGCGCTCCGGCTCGCCGCCGATCGGGGGCCGGACGTGGTCGTCCTCGACCTCGGACTGCCCGACATGGACGGAGCCGACGTCATACGGTCCCTGCGCGGCGGCCGGAGCCGGGTGCCGATCCTCGTCCTCTCCGCCCGCCAGGCGTCCGAGGAGAAGGTCGCCGCGCTGGACGCCGGGGCCGACGACTACGTCACCAAGCCGTTCAGCATGGACGAGCTGCTGGCCCGGCTCCGCGCCGCCGTCCGCCGCTCCGAGGCCGGCCGGGCCGCCCCGGAGACCACCCTGGTGCGGACGGCCGGCTTCACCCTGGACCTCGCCGCCAAGAAGGCCGTACGCGACGGCCTCGACGTCCGCCTCACGCCGACCGAGTGGCATCTGCCGGAGATTCTTGTCACCAGCCCCGGCCGCCTGGTGAGCCGGGAACACCTGCTGCGCGAGGTCTGGGGACTTTCCCTGAGCGACCGGACCAACTATCTTCGCGTCTACATGGCCCAGCTCCGCCGGAAGCTGGAGGCGGACCCCTCCCACCCCCGCTACCTCATCACCGAGCCGGGTATGGGCTATCGCTTCGAGGGGTGAAAACTCACTGACAGGCACCATGCCGTCGCGTTCGAGTCCGGATGGGTGAATGATGTCACCCGGACTGGTCACGCCCGGATCTTCGCACTGAGTATGCTCATCCAATGTTGTCGGTCGACAACTTCTGGCGACGGGCGGCACGAGCGGAGCGGAAAGGGCGTGACCATGGTGACGTCGCGGGCTGATGCCGATGAGCTGATGCCGGTGACCGTGGGCGGGATCGACACGGAGTGGGACGGGCGACAGCCGTCGGTCCTCTTGGTCGAGGACGATCCGGGTGACGCGCTGCTGGTCGAGGAACTGGTCGCCGACAGCGCCCTGAAGATGCGGCTGCGCTGGGTGCGGTCGATGTCCGAGGCCGCCGGGGTGCTCGCCACCGAGCGCCCGGACTGCGTACTCCTCGACCTGCACCTGCCGGACGCGAGCGGTCTCGAAGCGGTCTCCCTGGTCAAGGCGCACGCCGACCAGGTGGCCATCGTCGTCCTCACCGGGCTCGCCGAGGAGCAGACCGGCCTGTCCGCGGTCACCGCGGGCGCCCAGGACTACCTGGTCAAGGGCCGCGTCGAACCCGAACTCTTCGGCCGCGCGGTCCGCTACGCGATCCAGCGCAAGCAGGCCGAGCAGGCGGCCGTGGCGCTCCAGGCCAGCCTCATGCAGGCTCAGGAGAACGCCCGCCTGGAACGCGGTCTGCTGCCCCGCCCGCTGCTGCGCGCCGACGGCGTCCAGGTCGTCGCCCGCTACCGCCCCGGCCGCGCCCAGGCGCTGCTCGGCGGCGACTTCTACGACATCGTGCAGAGCGCCGACGGCACCGTGCACGCCCTGGTCGGGGACGTCTCCGGGCACGGCCCGGACGAGGCCGCCCTCGGTGTCGCCCTGCGGATAGCCTGGCGCACACTGGTCCTCAGCGGTATCACCGGCGTCGAACAGGTGGCCCGCCTGGAGGAGATCCTGGTCGCCGAGCGCGCCCGGGACGAGGTCTTCGCCACTCTGGTCAGCCTGTCCGCCGTACCCGGCGAGCACCGGGCCACCGTGGTGCGGGCCGGCCACCACGGGCTGCTCCTGCGCGGCGCGCGGGAAGTGGACTGGGTCGAGGTGCCGGGCGGGCCCGCGCTGGGCCTCATCCCCGGCGGCGCCCGCTGGCCCACCGCGGAACTCCTGGTGCCGCCGGGCTCCTCCGTGGTCCTCTTCACCGACGGGCTCTTCGAGGGGCACGTCAGCCGTGGCCCGCAGCGCCTCGGTGAGGAGGGGTTGCTGGAACTCGCCCGGGAGGCGGCCGGACTGGCGCCCGACGAGTTCGTGGACCGGCTCATCGGCGAGGCCGAGGGGCTGGCCGAGGAACAGGGCGGGCTCGCGGACGACGTCGCCGTCGTCCATGTGAGCTGGAACTGAGAAACGTGAGACGAGAGAAACGAGTGGGACGCGTGAGTGACGAGTCGGTACGGAGCACAGGGTGAACAACCTCGCGGGCAAGCCGTGGACCGGGCGCCGCCTGACCGTGCAGGGCTGGTTCTACCTCGTGCTGTCGCTCATGACCCTCCTGGTGCTCGTCGGCACCGTGGTGGGCGCCAACCTGCTCAACCGCACGGCCGACGCGACCGACTCCCTGCTGAAGGGCGTACAGCCCGCCCAGACCGAGGCGTACCGGCTCCAGTCCGCCATGGTCAACCAGGAGACCGGTATCCGGGGCTACGCCATCACCGCCGACAAACGCTTCCTCAAGCCCTACACCGAGGGCAAGAAGAACGAGTCGGAGTCCGCGGCGCGGCTGCGCCGTCTGGTCGCGGACCAGCCCGAGATGCGCGACGACCTGACCACGGTGGAGCGGCAGGCGGCCCAGTGGCGCCTCACCTACGCCGAACCGCTCGTCGCCTCCGTCACCCCCGGCAAGCCCAAGGCCGTCGACCTGCGGACCGTGGAGAACGGCAAGCAGGACTTCGACAAGCTGCGCGTCAGCTGGGCCAGGCAGAACGCCCACATGACCCGCATGGTGGACGACGGCCGCGCCCACATCGCCCAGGAGCGCACGCTGCGCAACTCGGTACTCGTCGGCATGGTCGCCGCGTTCCTGCTGACCGGCGTCGCGCTCGCCGTCTTCGTACGCCTGCTGGTCACCCAGCCCCTGGCGCGGCTGCGCACCGCCTCCCGGCGGGTCGCGGGCGGCGACTTCGAGCACGTCATCACCGGCGGCGGCCCGGCCGACCTCACCGCCGTCGCCGACGACGTGGAGGGCATGCGCCGGCGGATCGTGGCCGAGCTGGACGCCTCCCACGCCCAGCAGCGCGTCCTCACCACCCAGGCCGCCGACCTGGACGCCCAGGCGGTCGAGCTGCGCCGCTCCAACGTGGAGTTGGAACAGTTCGCCTACGTCGCCTCCCACGACCTCCAGGAGCCGCTGCGCAAGGTGGCCTCCTTCTGTCAGCTCCTGGAGAAGCGGTACTACGACAAGCTGGACGACCGTGGCCGGCAGTACATCGACTTCGCGGTGGACGGCGCCAAGCGCATGCAGGTGCTCATCAACGACCTGCTGACCTTCTCCCGCGTCGGCCGGCTCACCGACGACCGGGTGCCCGTCGGCCTCGACAAGTCGCTGGAGAAGGCGATGATGAACCTCGCCACCGCCGTGGAGGAGTCCGGCGCCCGCGTCGAGCGGCCGAAGGAGATGCCCGAGGTGGTGGGCGACCCGACCCTGTTCGCGATGCTCTGGCAGAACCTCATCGGCAACGCCCTGAAGTTCCGCCACCCCGACCGCGCCCCGCAGGTCACCGTCGTCTGCGAGCCCGACCCGGACGAGCCGGGCAGCGTCCAGGTGAGCGTCTCGGACAACGGCATCGGCATCCCCGGCGAGTTCGCCGACAAGGTCTTCGTCATCTTCCAGCGACTGCACAGCCGGGACGCCTACGGTGGCACCGGCATCGGACTGGCGCTCTGCAAGAAGATCGTGGAACATCACGGCGGCAGGATCTGGCTGGACACCGAGTACACCGGCGGCACCCGTTTCCGCTTCACCCTTCCCGTGGCCACCGCCCCGGACGAGCCCGGCATCACCCAGGAAAAGGCCCTCACATGACGACTCCCGACGCCACCCCGATCGACGTCCTCCTGGTGGAGGACGACCCCGGTGACGAGCTGATGACCCGGGAGGCGTTCGAGGACAACAAGATCGGCAACACACTGCACGTGGTCCGCGACGGCGAGGAGGCGCTCGACTTCCTCTACCGGCGCGGCGACCACGCCGGCGCGCCCCGGCCCGACCTGATCCTGCTGGACCTGAACCTGCCCAAGTACGACGGGCGTCAGGTCCTGGAGCGCATCAAGTCCGACCAGGACCTGGCGGACATCCCGGTGGTCGTCCTCACCACCTCGGCGGCCGAGGAGGACATCCTCCGCAGCTACAAGCTGCACGCCAACGCGTACGTCACCAAGCCGGTCGACCTCGACCAGTTCATCGCCGCCGTCCGTCAGATCGACGACTTCTTCGTCCAGGTGGTCCGCCTGCCACGGCGGAAGTGACCCCGTAACGCGGAACACCCCCCGACCGGCCCGGTCGGGGGGTGTTCTGTCTCGCTCGGCTCAGCTCGCGGCCGGGCGGCGCCCGCCACGGCGGTCCGAGCCGCCGGAACCCGCCGAGCGCTCACCCGGCGCCCTGCGGGCGGTACCGCGCGCGGCCGCCTTGCCGGGAGCCGCGCCCCCGGCGCCACGACGGCCGGACGCGCCCTGGCCCTTGGCGCCCTCGGCGCTAGCACGACGGCCCGTGCCGCGCCCACCGGACGTGCCGGTGGCGCCGCTCGCCGCGCCCGGCTTGGACCGGCCCTCGGGCTTGCGGTTCTGACCGCCCGCGGTCTCGCCGGCACCGGCCGGACGGCGCCGGCGGTTGGCTCGGCCGGCGCCCTCGGCACCGGCACCGGACCTGCGGGCCGGACGTGCCTTCGGCGGCGTCGGCTCCGGGGCGGCGATGACCACGGCCACGCCGGAGGGCTCACGGGCGCCGGTGATGGTCGCCAGCTCCGGGGCGCTGGAGGTGACGCGGGCGGTCTTCGGGCGGATGCCGGCGGCCGACATGAGCTGGTTGACCTCCCGCTTCTGCTCGGGCAGCACCAGCGTGACCACGCTGCCGGAACCACCCGCGCGGGCGGTGCGGCCGCCGCGGTGCAGGTAGTCCTTGTGGTCGGTGGGCGGGTCGACGTTCACGACGAGGTCGAGGTCGTCGATGTGTATACCGCGCGCCGCGACGTTCGTCGCCACCAGCGCGGTGATCTCGCCGGTCTTGAACTGCTCCAGGGCGCGGTTGCGCTGCGGCTGGGAGCGGCCGCCGTGCAGGGCGGCGGCGCGGACGCCGACCGAGAGCAGCCGCTTGGCGAGCCGGTCGGCGGAGCGCTTGGTGTCCAGGAACAGGATGACCCGGCCGTCACGGGCCGCGATGCGCGTGGTGACGGCCTTCTTGTCGGTCTCGTCCTGGAGGTGGAGCAGGTGGTGCTCCATCGTGGTGACCGCACCGGCGGAGGGGTCCACCGAGTGCACCACGGGGTCGGTGAGGAACCGCTGCACCAGCTTGTCGATGTTCTTGTCCAGCGTGGCCGAGAACAGCATCCGCTGGCCGTCGGGGCGCACCTGCTGGATCAGCCGGGTGATCTGCGGCAGGAAGCCCATGTCGGTCATCTGGTCGGCCTCGTCCAGCACCGTGATGCCGACGTCGTGCAGCACGCAGTCGCCGCGCTCCACCAGGTCGTTGAGGCGGCCGGGGCTGGCCACCAGCACCTCGACGCCGCGCCGGAGCGTGGCGGCCTGCTTGGTGATCGACAGACCGCCGACCACCGTGGCCATCCGGAGGTTGACCGCCGTCGCGTAGGGGGTCAGCGCGTCGGTCACCTGCTGGGCCAGCTCACGGGTGGGCACCAGGATGAGCGACAGGGGGGCCTTGGGCTCGGCGCGCTGCCCCGCCGTGCGGGCGAGGAGGGCGAGGCCGAAGGCGAGGGTCTTGCCGGAGCCGGTGCGGCCACGGCCCAGGAGGTCCCGGCCGGCCAGCGAGTTCGGCAGCGTGGCGGCCTGGATCGGGAAGGGGGTGGTCACCCCTTGCGCGGTGAGCGTCTTCAGCAGTGCCGCGGGCATGTCGAGGTCGGCGAACTCAGCGACGGCGGGCAGTGCGGGCGTCGTGCTCTCCGGCAGGCGGAATTCCTGGGGAGCCTGGGGAGCAGACGAGGGCCGGGACGGCGACGAGCCGCGGTTCGGCTTCTGATACCTGCGGGGCATGCGGTTACTGCCTTCCTCAACACAGCACAAACCGGGGTCCGCACCATGACGGTGCGGACCCCGGTGAGCGGAATACGCGTCCTGCGATTAGGCGGGAACGATGTTCTCGGCCTGCGGGCCCTTCTGGCCCTGCGTGACGTCGAAGCTGACCCGCTGGCCCTCCTGGAGCTCACGGAAGCCCTGGGTGGCGATGTTCGAGTAGTGGGCGAAGACGTCCGGACCGCCACCGTCCTGCTCGATGAAGCCGAAACCCTTTTCAGAGTTGAACCACTTGACGGTTCCCTGTGCCATGACTTTCTCCTTCTGATGGCAGAGGCCCCATCCGGAAGATGCCGGAAAACAAAATGCGCCCAAAGAGAAAACATTTCCCGTCAGGCGCACATAAAGTTCATGGGTACCACAACTGCAACAAGAGAAAGACTAGCACACGTGCCGCCCGGCGGACGGGATGGATCTCGCTCCCCGGCGTGTCGCTGTCGATCTCCCGCAGACCCATCGACGCCGGTCGGCGGGGGTGCGAGCATCGCCGGTGCGAAGATCCGACGATCGCTCACGCCATGGAGGACCCATGCCCGCCTATGCCGTAGCCCATCTCCGCGAGGCCGCGCCGCACTCCGAGATCGCGGAGTACATCGAGCGCGTCACCGCCACCTTCGAGCCGTACGGCGGCCGCTTCCTCGTGCACGGTGCCCAGCACGAGGTGAAAGAAGGGGAGTGGGCCGGGCATGTCGTGATCATCGAGTTCCCCGGGATCACCGAGGCGCGGGCCTGGTGGGACTCGCCCGCCTACCGGGAGATCGCCCCGCTGCGCTCCCGGCACATCGCCGGCGACATCATCCTGGTGGACGGCGTCCCCGAGGGGTACGACCCGGGCGTCACCGCGAAGTCGCTGCGTGAGGCGCCGGCCGGCGAGTAGTTGTCCACAGCCCGGTGACCGGTTGTCAGTGCGAGTTGGTAGAACTTTCCGCGTACGCCGTGGACCGCACACGTTCGCGCCCATCGCACGTCAGGAGCAGCCCGCATGACCATCGGTCACCACCTGGAGGAGCTGTACGGCCTCCCCGCGTTCGCCTTTCCCGGACCCGGCGCGAAGGCCGAACTGCCCGAGCCGGACGCCGTCGCCTGGCGGGTCGCCGGGGATGTGTACGACGCGGACGAGGAGTGGGTGGACGCCTTCGCCCGCTTCCTCGACACCGTGGACACCACCCGGGTGCGGGCGCTGCTCGTCGGCGCCTGGACGGACGCGTACGAGACGGACTCCTCCGCCGCCATATCGGCGCTGCTCGCCGCCCGTGACCGGCTGCCCGCCCTGCGCGCCTTGTTCCTCGGCGACCTCGTGATGGAGGAGGCCGAACTCTCCTGGATCCAGCAGACCGACGTCACCCCCCTGCTCACCGGCTTCCCGGAGCTGGCCGAGTTCGGCGTGCGCGGCGGCACCGGGCTGGAGTTCCCCGCGCTGGAGCACACCGCGCTGCGCAAGCTGGTCGTGGAGACTGGCGGACTGCCCATGGAGGTCGTGCGGGGCGTCGGCGGCAGCACCCTCCCCGCGCTGGAGCACCTCGAACTCTGGCTCGGCGACTCGATGTACGGCGCCGACACCACGGTGTCCGACCTGGAGCCGATCCTCTCCGGCACCCGGCTGCCCGCCCTGCGCCATCTGGGGCTGCGCAACAGCGAGATACAGGACGAGATCGCCGTCGCCGTCGCCGCCGCACCCGTGGTGGACCGGCTGGAGACGCTGGACCTCTCCATGGGCACCCTGGGCGACGAGGGCGCCGCCGCGCTGCTCGCCGGCCGGCCGCTGACCCACCTCAACTTCCTCGACCTGCACCACCACTACATCACCGAGCCCCTCCAGCAGCGCCTGCGCGAGACGCTGGAACCGGCGGGCGTCCGGCTCGACCTGGACGAGGACGACGCGGACTCGTACGAGAACGAGGACGGCACCGTGCAGCGCTTCGTGGCCATCGGCGAGTGAGCGGCAGGCCATGAACCGGTGTTTCGCGGTGGTGGGCAACCCCGGGGGCCGCAGGGTGACCCTGTTCGCGGAGGCCGTCCGGGCCGCCGGGCTGCCCGCGCCCCGCGTGGTGGCCTGGCTGGACGTCCTGCGCGCGGGCGGGGCCGAGTTCGGCGCCGGGGAGATCGTCCGGGTGGACTCGCCCGGCGAGGACCCCGAGGTCGACCTGCTCCTGCGGGACATGCCCGACCCGACCCGCGTGGAGGGCACCGCCCGCTGGTACCGGCGCTTCACGGCCGCCCTGGGCACGCTGCGCGGCGGCATCCGGCTGGACGGCACCGACGACGTGGCCGTCATGTTCGACAAGCGGCGCTGTCACGCGGTCCTCGCGGCGGCGGGCGTACCGGTGCCGGAGTCACCCACCTCCGGCGCGGCCGGCGCCCCGGTGCGCGGCTGGGACGACGTGCGGGCGCTGATGCGGGGGCACCGGATGCCCCGGCTGTTCGTCAAGCCCGCGCACGGCTCGTCCGCCTCCGGGGTGCTCGCCGTCGACTCGGCCGGGGGAGGCCGGATCAGGGCGACCACCTCCGTCGAACTCGGCCCCGACGGGCGGCTGTTCAACTCCCTCAAGGTGCGCCGGTACCAGCGGGAGCGGGACATCGCCGCCATGGTGGACGCCCTCGCCCCGGACGGCCTGCACCTGGAGCGCTGGGTGCCCAAGGCGTCCCAGGGCGGCCGTGCCGCCGACCTCAGGGTGGTCGTGGTGGACGGCCGCGCCACCCACGCGGTGGTCCGCACCAGCGCCGGACCACTCACCAACCTCCACCTCGGCGGGCGCCGGGGCGACCTGGCCGGGACCCGGCAGGCGGCCGAGAGCGCGGGCCTGCGCTGGCCGGAGGTGCTCGGAATCTGCGAGCGGGCCGCGGCCTGCTTCCCGGACACCCTCTGCGTCGGCGTCGACCTGCTGCCCGCCGTCGGCTGGCGCCGCGCCTTCGTCGGCGAGGTCAACGCCTTCGGCGATCTGCTGCCCCGGCTCACCGGCCTGCCCGGCAGCGGCGCCGAGGGCCTCGACACCTACGCGGCGCAGGTCGCCGCCGCTCTGCGCCGGGCCCCGCTCACCGGGCGGCCCGGCCCGCACCACCCGCACAGAACAGGAACCACCCATGCCAGCGCCTGACCAGGCCACCGCCCGCCTGCCCGAAGTGGCCCCCGGCGTACCGGACATGAACCAGATCGTCGGCAGCCACGACATCCTGCTGCTCACCCTCGACACGCTCCGCTTCGACGTGGCCGCCGAACTCGCCGAGGCCGGCCGCATCCCGAACCTGGCCCGCCATCTCCCCGGCGGCCGCTGGGAGAAGCGGCACGCGCCGGGCAGCTTCACCTACGCCTCCCACCAGGCCATCTTCGCCGGCTTCCTGCCCACCCCGGCCGAACCCGGCCGCCACCCGCGCCTCTTCGCCGCCGCCTTCGCGGGCAGCGAGACCACGGCCGACGGCACCTTCGTCTACGACACCCCCGATCTGGTCTCCGGACTCGCCGAGGCGGGCTACCGCACGGCATGCGTCGGGGGAGTGGGCTTCTTCAACAAGCAGGGCGCGCTCGGCTCGGTGCTGCCCGGACTCTTCGAGGAGTCGCACTGGGAGCCGGAGTTCGGGGTCTCCTCCCCGACCTCCTTCGAGTCCCAGGTGGCCCGCGCCGAGGAGATCGCCGCCCGGACGGCACCGGAGCAGCCGCTCTTCCTCTTCGTCAACGTCTCCGCGCTGCACCAGCCCAACTGGTTCCATCTGCCCGGCGCGAGCAAGGAGGACGGCGACTCCCGCGCCACCCACGCCGCCGCGCTGGAGTACGTGGACCGGCACATCGGCCGCCTCTTCACCGCCATGAGCAGCCGCCGCCCCTGCCTCGCCCTCGTCTGCTCCGACCACGGCACGGCCTACGGCGACGACGGCTGGACCGGTCACCGCATCGGCCACGAGTCGGTGTGGACCGTGCCCTACGCCCACTTCCTGCTCGACCAGGAGGCGGCCCGATGACCACCGCGACCGCCCCGGCCCCCTACCAGAGCTATGTGTACGCCTACCCGCACAAGACCGCGTACCGGCAGCGCCCCGACCGGCCGTTGCTGAGCGAACTGTGGGCGGACGAGCCCAAGGACGCGCTCTCGCTGTATCTGCACATCCCGTTCTGCGAGGTGCGCTGCGGGTTCTGCAACCTGTTCACCCGCATCGGCGCCCCCGACGGGCTCACCGGCGCCTATCTCGACGCGCTGGAGCGGCAGGCGGGCGCGGTGCGGGAGGCGCTGGGGGAGCGGGAGCCGGTCAGGTTCGCCACCGCCGCCTTCGGGGGCGGCACCCCGACCTTCCTCACCGCCGCCGAGCTGACCCGGCTCTGCGACATCGCCGAGCACCGGATGGGCGCCGACCTGCGTGCCGTGCCGCTCTCCGTGGAGGCGTCCCCGGCCACGGCCACCGCCGACCGGCTCGCAGTCCTCGCCGAGCGGGGCGCCACCCGCCTCAGCCTCGGTGTGCAGAGCTTCGACGACACCGAGGCGCGGGCCGCCGTCCGCCCGCAGCGCCGGGCCGACGTGGAGGCGGCGCTCGGGCGGGTGCGGGACGCGCGGATACCCGTGCTCAACATCGACCTGATCTACGGCATCGACGGGCAGACCGAGCACAGCTGGCTGCGCTCGCTGGACGCAGCCCTGGCGTGGCGGCCCGAGGAGCTGTACCTCTACCCGCTCTACATACGCCCGCTGACCGGCCTCGGACGGCGTGCCGTCGGAGCCGACCCCGAGTGGGACGAGCAGCGGCTCCGGCTGTACCGCGCCGGACGCGACCATCTGCTCGCCCACGGCTACGAGCAGCGGTCGATGCGGATGTTCCGCCGCGCCGACGCCCCGGCCGAGGGCGCCGACGACTACGCCTGCCAGACCGACGGCATGATCGGCCTGGGCTGCGGCGCCCGCTCGTACACCGCCGGGCTGCACTACTCCTTCGACTACGCCGTCGGCATGCACGAGATCCGGCACATCATCGACGACTACGTCACCCGCTCCGCCGCCGACTTCGCGCACGCCGCGTACGGGTACCCGATGACCGGGGACGAGCCGCGCCGCCGCCATCTGCTCCAGTCGCTGCTCCAGGCGGACGGGCTGCCGGTCGCCGACTACCGCGCCCGGTTCGGCGGCCGTACCCCGGACGGGGACTTCCCGGCCGAGCTGGCGCGGTTCGTGGAGCTGGGCTGGCTGGAGTCCGGCCCGGTGCTGCGGCTGACCCCGGAGGGGCTGGCGCACTCCGACGCGCTCGGCCCCGAGCTGTTCTCCCCGGCCGTGCGGGCCGCGATGGCCGCCTACGAGCGCAAGTGAGCCGCCCGTCATGGACCTGACCCTGCTGTACCGGGGGCCGCTGGCCTCCTGCGACTACGACTGTCCGTACTGCCCGTTCGCCAAGCGCCGGGACAGCCGGGAGCAGCTGCGGGCCGACCGGGCGAGCCTGGAGCGGTTCGCCGACTGGGCCGGCGGCAGGACCGAGGACCGGCTCTCGGTGCTGTTCACCCCCTGGGGCGAGGGGCTGGTGCGCTCCTGGTACCGGCGCGCCCTCACCGAGCTCTCCCACCAGCCGCACATCCGCCGCGTCGCCATCCAGACCAACCTGAGCTGCCGCACCGACTGGCTGGCCGACGCCGACCGCGACACCCTGGCGCTCTGGTGCACCTACCACCCCGGCCAGACGCCGTACGACCGGTTCCTCGGCAAGTGCCGGGAGCTGGAGCGGCTCGGGGTCCGGTACAGCGTCGGCATCGTCGGACTGCCGGAGCACCTCGACGCGGCCCGGCGACTGCGGGCCGAGCTGCCGGAGCGGGTGTACCTGTGGGTCAACGCGGCCGAGGGGCGCACCTACGACGACGCGGAGGCCGGGGTGTGGACCGGGATCGACCCACTCTTCCCGTACAGCCGGCACCCGCACGCCAGCGCCGGGCTGCCGTGCCGTACCGGTGAGTCCGTGATCTCGGTGGACGGCGAGGGCACGGTGCGCCGCTGCCACTTCGTCCCGGCCGAACTCGGCAACCTCTACGACGGCTCCTACCGGGCCGCGCTGCGCCCCCGCCCCTGCCCGCTGACCAGCTGCGACTGCCACATCGGGTACGTCCACCTGGAGACCCTGCCGCTGTACGACGTGTTCGCCGGCGGGGTGCTGGAAAGGATTCCGGCCGCCGTCGAATGAACCGGGGCCAAAGGGGCAGCCGGAGCGGGTAAGACCGGCGCCGGACGCCGCCACGGGCGATGTCCGCACCGGGAAGCAGGGGGAGACCGGAGGAGTACGGACCCATGGCTCTCGACGGCAAGAGCGTCCTCGTTCTCACGACGAACTACGGGACGGAACAAGACGAACTGACGAAACCGGTGGCCGCCCTGCGCGACGCGGGTGCCCGCGTGGTGGTGGCGGCGCAGAAACCGGAGGCCATCGCCACGCTCGTCTCCGACAAGGACCCCGGTGAGAAGGTCGATCCGGACACCACGCTCTCCGAGGCGACCTCGGACGGCTACGACGCGGTGATCATCCCCGGCGGCACGCTCAACGCCGACCAGCTCCGCGTGGACGAGGACGCCCAGCGTCTGGTCACCGCGTTCGCGCGCGAGGGCAAGCCGGTGGCGGCGATCTGCCACGGCCCCTGGCTGCTGGTGAACAGCGAACTCACCGACGACCGCGACATGACCTCCTACCCGTCCCTGCTGGACGACCTGGTCAACGCGGGCGCCAACTGGACGGACCAGGAGGTCGTGGTCGACACCGCGGGCGGCCACCCCCTGATCACCTCGCGCAACCCCGGCGATCTAGACGCCTTCTCCTCCGCGATCATCCGGAGCCTGGAGGGCTGAGCCCGCGAGGGCCCGCCCGGAGCGGGGCGGTCAGCGGTCTCCCACCGCGGCCGCTCCGCTTCCGCGTGTCAGGGTCCGCTGCACCAGGGACATCACGTCCGCGAAGGACCGGCGGATGCCCAGCGCGGCCCGCGCCGCGTTGGCGCCGGGGGCGCCGTGCACCCCGCCGCCGGGATGCGCGGAGGAAGAAGCCAGGTACAGCCCCCGGACCGGCGTCTCGGGGCGGCCGGTGCCCGGGATGGGCCGGAAGACCGCCTGCTGGTGCAGGGCGGTGGTGCCGCCGTTGAGGGCGCCCTCGCTGAGATTGGCGTCCTCGGACTGGAGCGTGGGCGGCGACAGCACGCGCCGGCTCAGGACCCGGGCGCGGAAGCCGGGCGCGAACTGCTCGACGCGCTGCTCCATCCGGTCCGCCATGATCTCCCGCTCGGCCGCGTCCCAGGAGCCGGTGAGCCCGGTGTCCCCGGCGTCGCCGCGCACCACGCGTGGCAGATGGGTGTAGGCCCAGGCGGACTCGGTTCCCGCGGGCGACCGGGTCGGGTCGGCGGTGGTCATCTGTCCCACCAGCAGGAACGGCTTGTCGGGGATCTGCCCCATGGCGATCTGGGCGGCGAACCGGGTCAGGTCGTCCACGCTGTCCGCCAGATGCACGGTGCCCGCGCCGCTCGCCGCCCCGGCCTTCCACGGGACGGCGGAGTCCAGCGCCCAGTCGACCTTGAAGGTGGCGAAGTCCCACTGGAAGCGCCGCATGTCGTCGAGGACCTGCGAGGGCAGATGTTCGGGGGCGATCAGGTCGCCGTAGAGGGCGGGCGCGGAGACGTCCGCGAGGACGGCGCGCCGGGCCGGTACCGTGTCGCCGCCCGCCGTGCGGACCGCGACGGCCCGGCCCCGCTCGACCACGATCCGCGTCACCGGCTCCCCGCAGCGGATCACACCGCCACGCCGCTCAAGACGGCTGACCAGCGCGTCCGTGAGGCCGACCGCGCCGCCCACCGGTACCGGGAAGCCGAACTGCTGGCCGAGCATCGACATGAGCCAGCCAAAGCCGCCGCCGATCGCCGACTCCGGGCCCAGGTCCGCGTGCAGGGCGTTGCCCGCGAGCAGCAGCCTGGCCCCCTCGCCGTCGAACTCCTCCTCGCCCAGGCGGCGCACCGGCAGCAGCATGGAGCGGGCCAGGCGCAGCGCGCCGCCGCCGCGCAGTTTCAGACCGAGCCCGGCGAGCGCCCGCACCGGCGGCATCGTGGTGAACAGCGCTTGCAGAAGGTCGTGGCCGACCCGGTCCCACGTGCCGACCTGGGCGCGCCAGGAGCGGCCGTCGCCGGGGCACAGCTCGTCCAGGCCCTCGGCGGTGACGTCCAGGTCCCGGTCGATCACCGCGCAGCGGCCGTCGGCCAGCGGGTGGGCCAGCACCTGCGGGGCGTGCGTCCAGCGCAGCCCCTCGTCTTCCAGCCGGAGCCCGTCGATCACCGGGGAGGCGGCGGCCAGGGGGTAGAAGGAGCTGAAGACGTCGTTGACGAAGTCGGGGTGGACCCCTCTGTCGCTGTAGACGGCGCCGCCGGGCCGGTCCTGGGCCTCCAGCACCTCCACGCTCCAGCCCTGGTCCGCCAGGAGGTTGGCCGCGACCAGCCCGTTCGGTCCGGCGCCGATGACCACCGCGTCAGCCATGGCCCGCCTCCTCGGCGTCGGTGCGGCGCGGACTCTGCCGCTCGACCAGCCTCGCCAGCCGGCTCAGCATGTCCCGGTGCCGGAGCTGGATCACGGTGTCCAGCACGACGTTGTGCAGCTTGCCGCCCAGCCCGCGCAGCGGGTGTTCGTCCACGATGACGAGGGACTCGCCGCCCCAGTCGCGTACGTCGATGGCGATGCGGGCGCTGCCGAGGGGGACCTTGGCCTCCAGTTCGAGGTACCGCGGTGGCTCGTAGCGGCGCACCACGGTGTAGCCGTCGACGCGGCGCGGGCCGATCTTCACGTTGAAGGCGAGGGACGAGCCCAGCTCGGGCCAGTCGCCCTCGCGGGGTGCCGTCTCGTGGGTGCCCACGACCCAGTCCGCGTAGCAGGAGGGCTGTTCGAGCACCTTCCACACGGCGGCCGGCGGACGCCGGATGAGCTGGTACCGGATGGCCACGGTTTCCTCCTTCGCGCAACACCCGGCGCGGACGGGGTCCGCCCGCGCACTGTCGCACGAGTAACCCCGTGACCACGGATCACGCGTCCTGGCCCCGAACGGATGACGTGGGCGGCCACCGGGACGCCGAACCGGTCCGGCGAGAAGACGGCATAAAAGAAGCGTAAAAACTGCCGGGATCTGGCAATGAAATGACCAAGACGGTGTGTGAACATTCCACCAAGCCGGAGATCAGCGGCGGGCGGAAGGGGGGCGGCGCGGATGGCCTGGTTTCTGGGAATCGGCATCACGGGGGTCGTGCTGCTCGTCCTGTCGCTGATCTTCGACGGGCTGCTGGACGGCCTGTTCGACGGCGCGCTGGGGGGCGCGCTCGACGGGTGGCTGTCGCTGCCGGTCATCGCGGGGTTCCTGTCGATGACCGGCTTCGGCGGAGTCATCGCCCACGACGGCCTCGGCATCGCCCCGGTGGGGGCCACCGCGATCGGCGCGGTGGCGGGGGTGGGCACGGCCTGGCTGACGTACCGCCTGAGCCGGCTGCTGCTGCGCGACCAGACGGACGCGACCCCGACCGGCGACGACCTGCTCGGCACCTCGGGCAACGTGGTGACGGCCATCCCGGCCGGCGGCTTCGGCGAGGTCCTCGTCCGGCTCGGCGGGCAGACCGTCAAGTTCGCCGCCCGCAGCGCGGTGCCGGTGGCGCGCGGCAGCGAGGTGTGGGTCGAGGCGGTGCCGTCGCCGACCTCGGTCGTGGTGCGCCCGGTGGAACGCTGAACCCGGCTCACCACCGCGTAGTCGTCCACCCCTGACGGGGTGTCATGTGTTCGTGTCTTGCGTGTCTCAACGTATGGGGGCCTGGATATGAGTCCTGTGTTCATCGCCGTGGCCGGAGTCGTCGTACTCCTGGTGCTGCTGGCGCTCACCGTGGTCAGCCGCTACAAGGTGGCCGGGCCGAGCGAGGCGTTCATCGTCACCGGGCGCCGGGGCAAGAAGTCCACCGATCCGGAGACCGGGCGCGTCTTCACCGACAACAGCGGCCAGAAGGTCGTCGTCGGCGGCGGTGTGTTCGTGGTCCCGTTCGTGCAGCAGCGGTTCACGCTCGACCTGTCCTCGCGGCACATCCCGGTCGCGGTGCGCGGCGCGGTCACCCTGCGCGGGGTGAAGGCCAACCTGGACGGTGTCGCCATCGTCAAGGTCGGCGGCACCGAGGACTCCATCCGCGCCGCCGCCCAGCGGTTCCTGATGCAGCAGGACGGCATCGTCGGCTTCACCCAGGAAGTGCTCTCCGGCGCGCTGCGCGCCATCGTCGGCCGGATGTCCGTGGAGGACGTCATCCGCGACCGCGCCGCCTTCGCCGGGCAGGTCGCGGAAGAGGCCGAGTCGAGCCTGTCCGGGCAGGGCCTGGTGCTGGACGCGTTCCAGATCCAGGACATCACCACCGAGGGCTCCTACCTGGAGGACCTCGGCCGGCCCGAGGCCGCCCGCGCCCGGCAGGAGGCCGACATCGCGGAGGCCGTCGCCCAGCGGGCCGCCGAGCAGGCCCGGCTCAAGGCCGCCGAGGAGATCGCCGTCGCCCAGCGGACCTTCGCGCTGAAGCAGGCGGAGATCAAGGCGGAGACCGACGAGGCCGCCGCCCGCGCCGCGGCGGCCGGACCGCTCGCCGAGGCCGCCCGCCAGCAGGAGATCCTCCTGGAGCAGGAACGGGTCGCCGAGCGCCAAGCCGCGCTGACCGACCGTCAGCTCGACACCCAGGTCCGCAAGCCCGCCGACGCCCAGCGCTACGCCGCGGAGCAGGAGGCGGAGGCCCGCAGGGTCGCCCGCGTCAAGCAGGCCGAGGCGGAGCGGCTGGCGGCCATCGCGGCGGCCGAGGCCGAGGCGGAGCGGTCCCGGCTCACCGGTGAGGGCGAGAAGCAGCGCCGTGGCGCGCTGGCCGAGGCCGAGGCCATCGAGGGTCTCAAGCAGGGTGAGGCCGAGCGGTCCCGCCGCGCGGCGGCCGCCGAGGCGGTCCGGCTGGAGGGCGACGCGGAGGCCGCGGCCATCACCGCCAAGGGCAGCGCCGAGGCCGAGGCCATGCGCAAGAAGGCGGACGCGTACGAGCAGTACGGTGACGCGGCCGTCCTCCAGATGCTGGTGGCCGTGCTCCCCGAGGTCGTCGCCAAGGCGTCCGAGCCGCTCAGCGCCGTGGGCAAGATGACGGTCATCTCCACCGACGGCGCCGGCCGGATTCCCCGCGCGGTCGCCGACAACGTGGCCCAGGGCCTCGAACTGCTCGGCTCCACCACCGGCGTCGACCTGACCCAGCTCCTCAAGGGCGTCACCGAGCGTGCCGCCGCGAGCGTGGAGCGTCCCGCCACGGACAACGGCAAGGTCGAGATCACCGGCTGAGCCGGGAGAGCGGACGGGGGGCCTGCCTGCGCGCGGGCCCCCCTTTCACAGCTCCCGCGCGGGCCACCCCAGCAGTCGCGCCCCGATCACGGCCGTCTGCAGCGTGTACCGGTGCACCGGGTCGGCCGGATTGTTGCCGGTGAGCTGGTGGATGCGCTCCAGCCGGTACGTCAGCGCGCGCACGCTCAGCGCCAGCCGCCGCGCCGCCTCCGCGCCCCGGCACCCCGAGTCGAAGTACGCCTCCAGCGTCCCGAGCAGCGGCTCCGCGCCCCCGCGCGCCTCCCGCAGCGGGCCCAGCGCGCTCAGCACGAGGTCGGCCATCGCCTGCCGGTCCCGCAGCAGCACCGGGTACACCAGCAGGTCGGCCGCGCGGACCACCGGCTCGGGCAGTCGCAGCAGCTCCGCCAGCTCCAGGGTGCTCAGTGCCTCCTCGTACGACTGCACCACGCCGCCCGCGCCCTGCCGGGGGCGGCCGAGGGCGACGCGGCCGCAGTCCGGGGTGGCGCGCACCTGCTCGGCGAAGCAGTGCAGCACCTCTTCCTGGTCGCCGGGGGCGATGCAGATCAGCCTGCCGTTCTTGGTGGTCAGCAGGACGCGCCGCTCACTGAACCGGGTGAGCAGCGCCGACTCCACCTGCCGGGTCACCGGGGCGGTGTCGACGTACGCCTCCGGGCCCTCCGCGACCGCGACCGCGTGGGCGTGGGAGAGCACGAGGCCGAACCGCTCGGCGCGCTCGGCCAGCCGGCCCAGGTCGCTACGGCCGTACAGCAGGTCGTCGATGAACTCCCGCCGCGCGGCCTCCTCTTGGCGTACGGCGAGCCGCTGCGCCCGCTCGTACCCCTCGGCGAAGGCGTCCACCGCCTGCTCGACGGCGGCCAGTGTCCAGCCGGCCGAGCGGGCCGGGGTGCCGTCTGGCCACGCGGTCCGGGTGGCCGCCAAGTGGCCGCGCACCAGGGCCCGGAGGCTGTGTCCCGCCTCGGCGGCCCGTTCCCCGAGGGCGCGCCGCTCGTCCAGTTCCGTACGGGTGGGGCGCCTGCCGGTGTGGGAGACCTCGGCCAGCATCCGTGCGTAACCGCCCAGGTACCCGGCCATGTCCAGCTCCGTCACCCCGCGCCCTCCCGCTCTCCCCGACGTGATCCGTCCGCTTGAGCCTATCCAGCGGAACCGGTCATCAGTACGGGTGGTGAGAGGGTTCAGTGGGCCGCCGCGCCGAACTCCGCGTGCTGGGTGCGCAGCGCGACCGCCGAGTCCTCCTCGGGCGGGCGGCCGTAGCGAAGCCGGCGCGCCTCCTGCCGGGCCTCCCGCATCAGCTCTCGGAACTCCTCCTCCGTGAGCCGGCGCCGGGGGCGCGGCAGATTCGTTTCCCCGGCTTCCTCGTCGTTCCGTTCTTCCGGCATCTCCCGGTCCCCCCTCACACCTGCGACGGATCTATCGGCCACGGTGTCTTCAGGCCGGCCCGCTCCGCCGCCTCCCAGCGACGGCACGCCCGCACCACCAGACCCACGAGACCGGCCACGGTGAACAGCCATACGACGGCGATCGCCCAGGTCAGATACGGCTGACGGAAGACGATGTCGAGGCCGAGCAGCGTCAGAGTCGTCAGCGTGCCCAGGACCACCCCCAGCGCGAGCCTCCGCGGCCGTGCCCAGGCCGCCGGTCCGCCGGGGTCGCGCATGGTCCGCAGCCGACGGGCGAGCACCTTGTCCTCGCCCAGGCCTCTCTCGATCTCGGCCAGTCTGCGTATTTCCTGCGGGGTAAGGCTCGGTGCGCCCACCGTGAACACTTCCTCTGAGCTGTTGATACGACTGGGTGCGGGTATCCGCCTGCTTTGTCCTGAAACGCGAAACGTTCAATTTCTTGGTCCCCTCGGCTCCGCATGCCCCGCCCGGCCAGGGGTACCCGCGACGGACCGCCCGACGCGGTGACCCCGACCCCTGACCAGGAGGAACAGCCATGACCGAGCGGCATCACGCCCGGCGCGTCCCCAGGGACCTGCCCGACCAGCAGGCGAGCCACGGCAGGGACCCCTGGGACGCGCCCACGAAGGACGACGCCCAAGAAGTGCCCGACACCGACGAGGCGGGCGCCGGCCCGCGCGGCGCGCCGGAGACCGCCGGGGTGCGCCCCGACCAGCCGGTACCCGACGAGCCCTCCGGCTGACACCGGGAGTCGGCGCGGCCGTTGGGTAAGCCCCGGAGCGCCGGGTACCCGGCCGGGGCGAGCCGCTGTACCCACATCATTGGAGGCGACATGCGTGCTCTCACCTGGCAGGGCAGGAAGGACGTCCGGGTCGACACCGTCCCCGACCCCCAGATCCAGGACCCCACCGACGTCATCGTCCGCGTGACGTCGAGCGGGATCTGCGGATCGGATCTGCATCTGTACGAAGTGCTCGGCCCGTTCCTCGACGCCGGTGACATCCTCGGCCACGAGCCCATGGGCATCGTGGAGGCGACCGGTTCCGAGGTGACCTCCCTCGCCCCCGGCGACCGTGTGGTGGTGCCCTTCAACGTCTCCTGCGGCGAGTGCTACATGTGCGGCCAGGGCCTGCACTCCCAGTGCGAGACCACTCAGGTCCACGACCACGACAAGGGTGCCTCCCTGTTCGGCTACACCAAGCTCTACGGCCAGGTCCCCGGCGGCCAGGCCCAGTTCCTCCGGGTGCCGTTCGGCGACCAACTCCCCGTCAAGATCCCCGACGGCCCGCCCGACCAGCGCTTCCTCTACCTCTCCGACGTACTGCCGACCGCCTGGCAGGCCGTCGAGTACGCCGACGTACCGCCCGGCGGCACCCTCGTGGTCCTCGGCCTCGGCCCGATCGGCGAGATGGCCTGCCGCATCGCCCGGCACCGGGGCGTCGAGAACGTCATCGGCGTCGACCTCGTCCCCGAACGCCTCGCCCGCGCCCGCCAACACGGCATCAGGGTCTACGACCTCGGCGAGTACGGCGACGACCTGGCCGACGCGATCCGCGACGTCACCGACGGACGCGGCGCGGACTCCGTCATCGACGCCGTCGGCATGGAGGCGCACGGCGCGCCCCTCGCCAAGGCCGCCCAGTGGGCCACCGGCCTGCTCCCCGACGCCCTCGCCCAGCGCCTGATGGAGAAGGCGGGCGTCGACCGGCTCGGCGCGCTGCACCTGGCCATCGACATCGTCCGCCGGGGGGGCACCGTCTCGCTGTCCGGCGTGTACGGCGGCATGGCCGACCCGATGCCGATGCTCACCCTGTTCGACAAGCAGATCCAGCTCCGCATGGGCCAGGCCAACGTGCACCGCTGGGTCGACGACATCCTCCCGCTGCTCACCGACGAGGACCCGCTGGGCGTGGACACCTTCGCCACCCACACCCTCCCGCTGGAACAGGCGCCCGCGGCGTACGAGACGTTCCAGGCGAAGAGGGACGGCATGATCAAGGCGGTCCTGGAACCCTGGTGAGGAGTGCGAGGTCCAACTCCGCCGAGGAAAGCGGCAGTCAGGCGTCCCGCCGAGGAGTGTGACCCGCGCGTTCGCGCGCCAGGCGCAGCAGGACCACGACGAGGTCCGCGGCCGCGAACAGCGCGAGCACACCGCAGATGACGGCCAGCACCGTGAGCTGGGTCGGGTCCGGCACGTCCTGCCGGCCCACCGCTCCCGCCCAGACGGCGAAGACCACCGTACCGAGCACGAAGACCGGCAGCCCGGCCACGCTGAGCACCAGGCGGAGCTTCAGCGCGCTGCGGGCGGTGACCGGTTCGGTCCCGGTGCGCTCCCGGCGGCCGGCCGTGCCTGAACGCGCGCGCGGCACGCGGGCCGTGTCGTCCTGAGTGTGCCGTCGGCTCATGCCCTCATCCCCGTCCAGGTCGCGAGGAGCCGTCAAGGACTCCGAGGAGGGAGGCGGCCCGCCGTACGACGGACGCCGGGCCGCGCGGTGCCGACTCCGCGTACCCGTCCCCACGCGCGGGCAATCACCCGCCCGCGCGCCGGGTCTTCGGCGGTGTGCGGGAACGGCGCCGGGGTACTCGGGCGGAGTAACCGGCAGGCCGTCGATCCGGCCGCCTCGTCCACTCAACTCACCCAGCGGGAGAGGCGATGTCCACCGCAACGCTGCTCGCCATTCTGATTCCCATCGTGGTCATCCTGATCCTGATCGCCGCGGGCGTCTGGCTCATGACGCGCCGTCGCAGCCGCCGCCTCCAGGAGAAGTTCGGCCCCGAGTACGACCGGGCCGTGCAGTCCGGCGAGAGCAGGCGGGAGGCCGAGCGCGAACTGCAGGCCCGCGAGAAGCGGCACCGCGACCTCGACCTGAAGGAGCTGTCCCCCGAGGAGCGGGACCGCTACGCCACCGAGTGGCGGGGCACGCAGGAGCGGTTCGTCGACCACCCGGCGCAGAGCGTCGACGACGCCGACCGCCTGGTCACCCAGCTCATGCGCGACCGCGGTTACCCCACCGAGGGCTTCGAGCAGCAGCTGCGGGACCTGTCCGTGGAGCACGCGCAGACCCTGGAGCACTACCGCGACGCCCACGACGTGAACCTCCGCAACGAGAACGGCGAGGCGACCACCGAGGAACTGCGCGGCGCCATGGTGCGCTACCGCACCCTCTTCGACGACCTGCTGGGCAGCGGCCGTCCCCCGCACCACGAGAGCACCGGGCACGACGCGGCCTGACCCGGCGCGCACTTTCATCACGGCACGAGCGGAAACGAGGTTGTCATGTCAGATCGGCACACCAACAGCGGCCCCGGCGAGGGTGAGTTGAGCACGGAGGACCTGGCCCGCCCCGGCCGGGACAGCCGTCCCGACGCCCGCTCCGGTCCCCTGTCCGAGCCGCGTGGGGACGCACCGTCCGACACCGGCCACGACGCCGCGCCGGACGCCCGCTCCGGCCCGCTGCCCGGGGCGCGCCCGGACCGCCCGGCCGACCCCGCGGTCGACCCCACGGCCGGTCACACGGCCGACCGCGCGCCTGCCTCCTCCGACACGCCCCCGCCGGCCTACCCCGGTGAGGCGTCGGTCCTTTCCGACGACCGGCGGGACGCCCCAGGCGGCCGCACCGCCACCGGCGATCGGGAGAACGTACCCGGGCGGACCGCCACGGGCGAGCCGGCCGGCGCTCCCGAGCACACCCCCCTGGCCGGGCGGGACGACCACGACCGGCGCCCGGACGCCGACCAGCGGCCGGACGGTGGACAGCCGCGCTCGGTGGACGAGGGCGCCGACCCGCTGATCGCCCACCAGGAGGCGGACACCTACCGCGAGCGCTGGGCCAAGATCCAGGGCACCTTCGTCGACGACCCCAAGGACGCGGTCCGTTCGGCGGACGCGCTGGTCGCGGACGTCATCCAGTCGCTGGCCGCGACCTTCGCCGACCACAAGAAGGAACTCGAGGGCCAGTGGAGCCGCGGCGAGCAGGTCGAGACCGAGGGCCTGCGGGTGGCACTCCAGCAGTACCGCACCTTCTTCAACCAGCTCCTGGACGCCTGAGCCCCGCTCACGCCGTACACGGACAGCGGCCCGGACCTCGTCGGTCCGGGCCGCTGTCCGTGTCGTACGACGGTCACGGCAGCGGCGCGCCGCCTGTCCGCAGGGCGCTGTGCTGCTGGCGCCACGCCTTCAGCACCTGCGCGCCGAGCCGGTCCTCCAGCAGGCCGGTGGCGTGCACGCCGAAGGCGATGTCGGGTTCGAGGTACGGTTCGTCGGCCAGCAGCCCGCCGACCACGTCCCGGCGGACCACCTGCTCGTGCACGGCGTCCGCCTCCACGTGCTCGTCGTAGAACCGCTGCGCGGCCCTTCCCGCACCGGCACGGCGCATCGCCGCCGCCATCCGGCGGGAACCCGGCGACGAGGTCACCTCGACGGTGGCGAAGTGCCCCACCAGGGCGCCCCGCAGCGCGCGGTGCAGCCCGAACAGGGACATCAGGTTGACCGTGGCCAGCGCGACGGCCGGCGCCCGGTCGAGATAGTGGCCGTAGGCGGTGTCCAGGCCGAGGTCGTCCATCAGGTCGGCGTAGAGCCGGGCGTGGATCTCCTCGGGGCGGCCGGCGCCGAACTCGTCGAACTCGACGGCCACCATGCCCGCCTTGGCCCGGCCGCGCAGCCTCGGGATGACCCAGGCGTGCGGGTCGGCCTCCTTCAGGTGGTACAGCGAGCGCAGCGCCGCGTACTCGGTGAGCTGCCACAGCTCGCCGTCGCGCTGGAGATGGTGGCTGACGCTGCTGTCGTCGTGCCCGACCGGCTCGACCAGCAGCGCGTCCAGCGCCTCCCCGGCGCTCGTGCCCTGCGGTACGTCCCGGCGCAGGGCCGCGAGGAACGGCCGCTCCAGCGAGCGGCGCAGCGCCAGCAGCCCGGGGTCCCACTCCAGCTCGTCGGGCACGCCCGCGAAGCCCCGGTAGTGCAGCTCGTAGAGCACGTACAGGGCGAGCTGGAGGTCGTCGCCGTACGGGTCGACGGCGGGCGGGACCGTGCTGTCCAGGGCGGTGTCACCGCTGTTCAGCGCGGCGACGACGGCGGCGGACAGGACCCCGCGCGGCTGGGGGAGTGCGGGCGCGGTCACCGGGTCTCCTTCGCGGACTTCGTGCGGCGGCGGTGGCTGGTGTCGCACCAGGGGTAGATGCGGCTGCGGCGGCAGACGCAGAGCGCGACCGTGAAGCGCCGCGAGGTGACGACCGTGCCGTCCGGGAGGGTCACCTCGACGGGTCCGGGCAGCAGCAGCGGGCCGTCGGGGGTGATCGTCACGCTCGTCGCGTTCTCGGCTTCTCGGCCCACGGCCGACCACCGTCCTTCCGGCTCGGGTCCTCGGGTCCGTCCCGCACGAGTACCCGCTGAAGGCCGCCGAAACGGGCCGTACGGGTCACCGGCGCACGGCGCGGACCACCACCAGCTCCTCCTCGTCCTCGTGCCGGTCGCGCAGCATGCCCCGGCTGTGCAGCCAGGAACGGCGCTCGCGCAGCACGGGGCCGAAGGGCACGGTGGCCCGGTCCACCACGGTGGCGTCCAGACCCGCGCCGGTGAGCCGGTCCAGGGTCGGCGCGGTGCCGCACAGCGCGGAGTGCACCAGGAGCAGGACACCGCCCCGGTGCAGCACTCCGGCGCCGGCGTCGCAGATCCGGTCCACGAAGATCCGCCCGTCCGGCCCGGCGTCCCAGGCGCGCGCGGAACCCCGGCTCGGCGGCCTCAGGGCGGGCGCGGGCACGTAGGGCGGGTTGCTCACCACCAGGTCGTACCGGCGGCCCGGCACGGCCGAGACGAGGTCGCCGTGGCGCACCGAGATGCACTGCCCGGCGAGCAGCGCGTTGCACCACGCGGTGGCCAGGGCCCGCCGGGAGATGTCGACCGCGGTGACCCGCGCCCCGCGCGCGGCGGCCCGCACGGCCAGGGCGCCGCTGCCGGTGCACAGGTCGAGCACGGCGGAGCGGGCGTCCAGGTGCTCCTTCTCCAGGACGCGGGCGATGAGATCGGTGTCGTGCTGCGGGGTGTACACGCCCGGTGGTGTCGGCAGGGCTGCCAGTGGTCCCATCGTCCGCCTCCCGGGCGCTGGACGTACCGTGTGCCGTCTCTGAGTGCCCTTTGTCGCGGCACCCACACCTCGGGCACCTCGGTGCGGCGCCCGGTGACGCACGAGCGCGCCACGGCCGGGGTGGCCGTGGCGCGCCGGGAGCGTCGCCTCGTCAGCTGCGGAGGTTCAGCAGTAGAGGTTGCCACCGGGGGAGACGCCGAGGATCTGCGCGAAGCGCTGGTAGGCGTCGACGCGGCTCTGCACCTGGCCCGGGTTGCGGCCGTCGCACTCCAGGGAGCCGTTGATGCTGCGGATCGTCTGCCCGAAGCCCGCCTGGTTCACCATGGCGTTGTGCGGCGTCATGGAGCCCGGTCCGGACTGGGTGTTCCAGTACCAGAGGCCGGTCTTCCAGGCGACGGCGCTGTCGTTCTGCACCAGGTTCGGGTTGTGCAGCAGGTCGATGCCGAGCGCGTCGCCCGCCGCCTTGTAGTTGAAGTTCCAGCTCAGCTGGATCGGACCGCGCCCGTAGTACGCCGCCTGCCCGGCCGGGCAGCCGTACGACTGGCTCCAGTCGCAGTACGTCGGGTAGTTCGCGGTGTTCTGCTCGACCACGTAGACCAGGCCGCCGGTCTCGTGGTTCACGTTGGCGAGGAAGGCCGCGGCCTCCTGCTTCTTCACCGTGTCACTGCCGGTGTTGGCGAAGCCGGGGTAGGCGCCGAGCGCGTTCACCAGCCCGCTGTAGGAGTAGAACGAGTTCCGGTTCGGGAACATCTGGTTGAACTGGGCCTCGGTGACGACGAAGTTGCCGACGGGCGTGGTCCCGCCGCCGCCGTCGCAGTTGTACGGGTCCCAGTACCAGGTGCTGATGATCGGGTCGTAGCCCGGGTTGTCGTGCTCGGCGATGTACGCCTTGCCGTCGGTGTACCGGACGATGTCACCGGTCCGGTACGACTTGCCGGCCACCCAGTTCGGGTAGCTCGAACAGGAGGCCGCGGGGGCGGCGGAAGCGGCCGGTGCCGGCAGCAGGGCGGGTGCCACGGCGAGGGCGAGGGCGGCCAGCGCGGCGGAGATGTGCCGTCTCGACACTGAATCAACTCCTAGATGTGCCACGGCCGTTCCAGCGCAGGGCGGAGCGCGGGCGCGCTCACTGCGGGTATGCCGGAGACACCGGCGAAGGCGTGGGGGGCGGCCGTGATGGGGGGTGTGAGGCCACACTCAAACGCATTGGTCTGTACCAGTCAAGAGGATGTGCTGAAGAAGGGTGAAGTTCAGTCAACTTCCCTTTGCAGAAAGGGAGTCGGGCGGCGGGACGACGGCACACAAAAGGGTGCGGAGGGCGCCGTCGACGCCCTCCACACCCCTGCCGCGCGGCTCAGCCGAGGGTCACCTCGGGTGCGTACAGGTCCAGCCAGGTCGCGAGGTCGAGCGTCCGCTCCAGCCCTCGCCGGGCCGCCTGGGCGCCGGCCAGGGACCCGCTCTCCGCGATCCGGCGCACCTTCTCCCGGTCGAGCAGGTCGAAGACCCGGTGGGACGGCTTGGCCAGCAGGTCCATGACCTGAGTCTGCAGGGCGCGGCCGTAGCCCGGGTCCTGGGTGGAGGGGTAGGGGCTCTTGACCCGGTCGTAGACCGAGCGGGGCAGCACGTCCGCCGTTGCCTCCCGCAGCAGGCTCTTCTCTCGGCCGTCGAACGACTTCAGCGCCCAGGGCGTGTTGTAGACGTACTCCACGAGCCGGTGGTCGCAGAACGGCACCCGCACCTCCAGCCCGACCGCCATGCTCATCCGGTCCTTGCGATCGAGCAGGACGCGCACGAACCGGGTGAGGTGGAGGTAGGACATCCGCCGCATGCGGAACTCCAGGTCGCTCTCGCCGTCGAGCCGTTCGACCCCGGCGGCCGCCGTGCGGAACCCGTCCGCGATGTACCCCTTCAGGTCCAGCGCCTCCGTCAGCTCGGGCCGCAGCACGCCCGTGTCGTCGCCGAAGTGGCGGCCGAAGCGCACCAGCCAGGGGAAGGTGTCCGCCTGCCGGGCCTCCTCGTCGAAGAACTGGAGGTAGCCGCCGAACACCTCGTCCGCCGACTCGCCCGACAGCGCCACCGTGGACCGGTCCCGGATGGCCCGGAAGAGCAGCAGGAGGGAGGCGTCCATGTCACCGAACCCGGCCGGCAGGTCGCGGGCGCGGATCACCTTCTCGCGGACGGCGGGGTCGGCGAGGGACTGCACGTCCAGGACGATGTCCTGGTGGTCGGTGCCGGCGAGCCGGGCCACGTCGTGGACGTAAGGGGTGTCGGGGGTCCCGCGCAGCTCGTCCGCGACGAAGTTGTCCGTCTGCCCGGCGAAGTCGACCGCGAAGCTGCGGACCTTCTCGCCCTGCTCCGCGAGCTGCCCGGCGGCCAGCGCGGTCATGGCGGAGGAGTCCAGGCCGCCGGAGAGCAGGGTGCAGCGGGGCACGTCCGCGACGAGCTGGCGGCGCACGATGTCGTCCAGCAGCGTGCGGACGGTTCCGATCGTCGTGTCCTTGTCGTCGGTGTGCGGGCGGGTCTCAAGCCGCCAGTACACCCGGGTGCGCGGGCCGGAGCGGTCGACGGTGACGACGGTGCCCGGCTCGACCTCGCGCATGCCGTCCCACACCGCGTGGCCCGGCGTCTTGACCATGGTGAACAGCTCCCGCAGCCCGTCCAGCGCGACCCGGGGGCGGACCAGCGGGTTGGCGAGGATCGCCTTGGGCTCGGAGCCGAAGAGGACGCCGTCGGCGGTGGGCTGGTAGTAGAACGGCTTGATGCCCATCCGGTCGCGGATCATCACCAGCTTGTCGTGCCGCCCGTCCCACACGGCGAAGGCGTACATGCCGTTCAGCCGCTCGGCCACCGAGTCGCCCCACTCCAGGTAGCCGCGCAGCACGGCCTCGGTGTCGGAGTCGGTGGTGAACCGGTGTCCCCGGTCGCCGAGTTCGCGGCGCAGCTCGGTGAAGTTGTACGCCTCGCCCGAGTAGACGAGGGCGACGTTCCCCTGGGGCGTCGCCACCGACATCGGCTGGCGTCCGCCGGGCAGGTCGATGATGGCGAGCCGGCGGTGACCCAGCGCGGCGGGCCCCTCGGCCCAGACGCCCCGGTCGTCCGGACCCCGGCAGGCCATCGTCTCGGTCATCGCATCCAACACGGCGTCCTCGGCGCCGAGATCACGGTCGTAGGACACCCAGCCGGTGATGCCGCACATGTGCTGTCTCCTTCCTCCGGCGCACGGCCGACCCGTTGCTGACCTGCGGTTTCCCGCGATCTTCGGTCCGGTCGCCAAACCAGTTGTATCGAGCACCTATATGACGAGCGTCCGCCCGGCACCGGCCCCGGTCAACGGCCGCGTAACCTCCACGACACGTACCACCGCCGGTTTCGGGCCGCACTTTGCCGAAGCGAAAGCCGGTATCTGCCGGGTGAGCAGCGCGGGGGCGCCGCGAACCGGCCACAGGCAAAAACTTCGCCAATCCGCACGGAGGTTGCAGCGCCCCGCCAGGGGGCGTTACCTGGAAGCAACGGCGGTGGAGCGAGGGCCACGGGCCCCGGCACGGCCACGCCTTCCGCGCGTCCGGCACCGGCCCGCCCCGCCACCGCGATCCGGCACGAGACGCGGAGGTGACGCAGGTGAAAGCCGTTGTCTACGAGAGGCCCTTCAGCGTCACGGTGACAGAGGTCGACGATCCGCAGATCCAGCACCCCAACGACGTGATCGTCCGCATCACCTCGTCCGCGATCTGCGGTTCCGACCTGCACATGTACGAGGGGCGCACGGCGGCCGAGCCGGGCATCGTGTTCGGCCACGAGAACCTGGGCGTGATCGAGGAGGTCGGCGACGGCGTGACCTCGCTGTCCGTGGGGGACCGCGTCGTGATGCCGTTCAACGTCGCGTGCGGGTTCTGCAAGAACTGCCTCGCCGGGGAGACCGGGTTCTGCCTGACGGTGAACCCCGGCTTCGCGGGCGGCGCGTACGGCTATGTGGCCATGGGCCCGTACACGGGCGGCCAGGCGGAGCGGCTGCGGGTGCCCTTCGCCGACTTCAACTGCCTGAAGCTGCCCGAGGGCGACGAGAACGAGACCGACTACATCCTGCTGGCCGACATCTTCCCGACCGGCTACCACGGCTGCGAACTCGCCCAGGTCTCACCCGGCGAGACGGTCGCGGTGTACGGGGCCGGGCCGGTGGGCCTGATGGCCGCCTACTCGGCGCTGCTGCGCGGGGCGTCCAAGGTGTTCGTGGTCGACAAGGTGCCCGAACGGCTCGCCAAGGCCGAGGAGATCGGGGCCATCCCGATCGACTTCACCCAGGGCGACCCGGCCGAGCAGATCAAGGCCCAGACGAACGGCGAGGGCACCGACAAGGGCATCGACGCCGTCGGCTACCAGGCCCAGAAGGGCGACGAGAGCGGCCACGAGGAACCCGCGATCGTCCTCAACCAACTGGTCGAGACGGTCCGCCCCACCGGCCGGCTCGGCATACCGGGCCTGTACGTGCCGTCCGACCCCGGCGGCCCGGACGAGAACGCCAAGCACGGCCAACTCCTGGTCCCCATCGGCAAGATGTTCGAGAAGGGCCAGAAGATGGGCACCGGCCAGTGCAACGTCAAGAAGTACAACCGCCAGTTGCGCGACCTGATCGCCTCCGGTCGCGCCCGGCCCAGCTTCGTGGTCTCCCACGAACTCCCGCTGGAGGACGCCCCGCAGGCGTACGACAAGTTCGACAAACGGATCGAGGGCTACACCAAGGTGGTACTGCACCCCGGTCACGACCTCGCGGCGTGAAGGCGTGAACCGGGGCTCCGGCCCGCCCCTCAGGCGTGCTGGGCGGTGATCTTCCGTCCCGGCGCCGCGTGGTGGGCCGGAGCGTCCTCGTCCGAGGTGCGCAGCCGCTGGAGCCAGAGCGTCGCCGTGACCAGCAGCCCGGCGAACAGGGTGAGGAGGAGCACGGAGACCCACATCTGGGCACTGCCGGGATGCATCCACCCCGTCCAGACCGCGGCGGTGAGCCACAGGGCCACGCCGGTCGCGTAGAAGGCACGCACCCGGCGCAACTGCCGTACGGCTCGCAGGATTCGGGAGTGATCGGTCTTCGCCATGCGGCCCCCTTACCCCCGATCGCGCTCCGCACGACCCCTCCGCCCGAGACTCTTGCCGCCCGGCAACTTCGTCCCGGTGTGTTCCGGACCTGCCCAGGGGTACCCGATCGGTCGTACCGTCCGGTAACGCCCGGCGGCCGCCACCCGCACCGCGGCTTTCCGGACCGGAGAACGAGAGGACGTCATGGAGCACTACCGAATCGTCAACCCCGCCACCGGCGAGACCGAGCGGGAGTACCCGACCGCGACCGACGCCGAACTGCGCGAGGCGCTCGAAGCCGCCGACACCGCCCAGCGCGAGTGGGCCGCCCGGCCGCCCGAGGAGCGCGCGGCGGTGCTGCACCGGGTGGCCGACCTCTACGAGGAGCGCAAGGACCAGCTCGCCGCGATCATCACCCGCGAGATGGGCAAGCCGGTCCGGCAGGGCCTCGGCGAGATCGACATCGCCGTCTCGATCTACCGCTACTACGCCGACCACGGCGAGGAGTTCCTGAAGGAGGAGGAGCTGGACGTGGCCTCCGGCGGCCGTGCCGTCATCCGCAAGGAGGCCGTCGGCACCCTGCTCGGGATCATGCCGTGGAACTTCCCGTACTACCAGGTCGCCCGGTTCGCCGCGCCCAACCTCATGCTGGGCAACGCGATCCTGCTCAAGCACGCCCCGCAGTGTCCGGAGTCCGCGCTGGAGATGGAGCGGATCTTCCAGGACGCCGGGCTGCCGAAGGGGGCGTACGTCAACATCTTCGCCACCAACGAGCAGATCGAGGACGTGATCGCCGACGACCGTGTCCAGGGCGTCTCCCTCACCGGGTCCGAGCGGGCGGGCGCGGCCGTGGCCGAGATCGCGGGCCGGAACCTGAAGAAGGTCGTGCTGGAGCTGGGCGGCTCCGACCCGTACCTGATCCTCGGCGTCTCGGACATGTCCCGCGTCGTGAAGAACACCCTCCAGGGCCGCATGCTCAACGCGGGCCAGGCGTGCAACGCCTCCAAGCGGATCATCGCGCTGGACGAGCACTACGATGACTTCGCCGAGCAGTACACCGAGGCGATCCGCCGCATCGTCCCGGGCGACCCCACCGACCCCGGCACCTTCATGGGCCCGCTCTCCTCGGAGAAGGCCGTCCAGACCCTGGACGAGCAGGTCCAGGACGCCGTCTCCAAGGGCGCGACCGTGCTGGCCGGCGGCCGCCGCATGGACCGGCCGGGCGCCTGGTACGAGCCGACGGTGCTCGCCGGCATCACGCCCGACATGCGGGCCTACCAGGAGGAGCTGTTCGGCCCGGTCGCGCTGCTGTTCAAGGTGGGCTCCGAGGACGAGGCGGTCGAGTTCGCCAACAACTCGCCGTACGGGCTGAGCGCCTCGGTGCAGACCGACGACGACGAGCAGGCCGAGCGGGTGGCCCAGCGCCTGGCCACCGGCATGGTGTTCCTGGGCGGCCCGGCCGGCACCGCCGCCGAGCTGCCCTTCGGCGGGGTCAAGCGGTCCGGCTTCGGCCGCGAACTGGGCCGCTTCGGCATGGAGGAGTTCGCCAACCACAAGCTGGTCCGCATCACCCGCTGACCGGGCGAACGGGCATGAAGGCCCGCCGAAGGGACACGTTCCCGGCATGCGCACTCATGACCTGATCGTCATCGGAGCCGGGACGGGCAACGCCCTCGTCGACGACCGCTTCGCCCACCTGGACGTCGCGATCGTCACCGAGGGCCCCTTCGGCGGCACCTGCCTCAACGCGGGCTGCATCCCCAGCAAGATGCTCGCCGCCACCGCCGACGTGGCCGACACCGTCCGCGACGCCCACCGGCACGACGTCGACGCCGAGCTGCGCCGGGTGCGCTGGGCCGACGTCCGCGAGCGGGTGTTCGGGCGCCTCGACGCCGACGCCAAGGAGGGCGAGGAGGGGCGCCGGGCCTCGGACCACGTCACCGTGTACCGGGGCCGGGCCCGCTTCACCGGCGAGCGCCGGCTCACCGTCGAGACGGAGAGCGGCCCGGTGGAGCTGGGGGCCGGCCGGATCGTGGTCGCGGTCGGCGGCCGGCCCGTCGCACCCCCGGTGGTCGCCGACTCCGGGCTGCCGTACGAGACCTCCGAGACCGTGATGCGCCTCGACGCCCCGCCCGAGCGGCTGGTCGTGCTCGGCGGCGGGTACATCGCGGCCGAACTCGCCCATGTCCTCCACTCGGCGGGCAGCCACGTCACCGTGGTCGAGCAGCAGGACCGGCTGCTGGCCCAGCAGGACGAGTCGGTCTCCGAGGCGTTCACCACCATCGTGCGCGACCGGTGGGACCTGCGCCTCGGCCGGGAGCTGACCGGGGTCTCCGGCGAGCCCGGCGATCTGCGGCTCACCCTGGACGACGGCACCGAACTGCGTGCCGACACCCTGCTGGTGGCCGTCGGCCGCCGCCCCAACGGGGACCGGCTCGGCCTGGACGCGGCCGGGATCGACGCCGAGGACGGCCGCGTCACCGTGGACGAGCACCTGCGCACCAGTGCCGAGGGCGTGTGGGCGCTCGGGGACGTCTCCACGGCCGTACCGCTCAAGCATGTCGCCAACCGTGAGGCGGAGGTGGTCGCGCACAACCTCCTGCACCCCGGCGACCTTCGCACCATGAGCTACGACGCGGTGCCCGCCGCCGTGTTCAGCCGCCCGCAGATCGCCCAGGTCGGCCTCACCGAGCAGGAGGCCCGCGAGCAGGGCCTCGACTACGTGACCGCCACGCACCGGTACGAGGACGTGGCCTACGGCTGGGCGCTGGAGGAGACCCAGGGCTTCTGCAAGGTGCTCGTCGACCGGGGCACCGGCCGCCTGCTCGGCGCCCATCTGCTCGGCCCGCAGGCGGCCACCCTCGTCCAGCCGCTGGTCGTGGCCCAGACCTTCGGCATCACCGCGCGCGACCTCGCACGGAGGCCGCTGTGGATTCATCCGGCCCTGACGGAGGTCGTGGAGAACGCCCTGCGCGCGCTGGACTCCACGGCCTCCTGAGCCTCACGTCCGCCGCGTCACGTCCGCTGGAAGAACTCCACCTCGCCCAGCGCGACGTGCCGGCCGCCGGACAGGCCGACCGGGTCGCTGAGCGTCAGCCGGATCGAGGTGACGTGGCTGATGCCGACCGCGAGGGGCTGCGCGCCGGGCTTGTCGTTCAGGTCGATCTCCTTGCGCTCGACCTTGCCGTCCTCGGAGTAGACGTCCATGGCCAGGTGGAGGGCGCGGGCCTGGGTGCCGTAGTCCTCCGCGTTCCTCGACGGGCCGTTGGTGAAGATGACGTCCACGAACCGGAACGGCTTGGCGAAGGAGTACGTCACCGACGCGCTCCTGCCCGGGATCGCCCAGTAGCGGTTGGCGAGGCCGTCCGTGGTCAGCTTGGCCGGGTGGCCGGGCAGTTCGGCCGTGGCGATGACCCGGGTGGGGCTGACTGCCTTCGGCGTGCCCAGCTTGTCCCGCGTGTCCTCGATCAGCTTCCGCCCGGCCGGGAGCAGCAGGAACCCCGCCACGCACAGCGCCAGCACCACCGCGAGGATCACCAGCAGCCGCGTCAGCGCGCCCGAGCCGGCCCGGGTGCGCCGCCGGAACGGCCACACGGTGCGCCACCACGGCAGCGGCTCCGCCGCCGCGACGGGCGCAAGCGGCGCGGCGCACTTGCGGCAGAAACGGCGGTGCGGCGGGTTGGGCGTACGGCAGACCGGACACGGGATGCCGGACGTGTCCTCGTCCGCCGGGAGCGGCCGGACCACCGGACGCGGCGCGACCGCCTTGGCCGGCTTGACGGGCTGGGGAGCGGGCGGCTCGGGGGCCACCGGGCGCGTGGGCGCGGGGGCCGGTGCCGGGGTCGGTTCCGGTACCGGTACCGGTGCGGGCGTCGGCGTGGGCGGCTCGGCCTCGTCGCGCCGGGTGGGCGCGGGCTCGGCGGCCGACTCGGGCGCGGGTTCCGGCTGTGGTTCCGGTTCCGCGACCGGTTCCGCGGGTACGGCGGCAGCCGCTCCGCTCCGGCTCCGCGAGGACCGGTCCGACCCCTCCGACCAGCCCAGGTAGCTTCCGCAGTTGCCGCAGAAGTCGTCCGTCGCCTCGTTCGCCGCCCCGCAGGCGGGACACTCGCGCATGGCCGTCACTCTCCTTCGCCGGAGCCGGAGGGCGCGGCGGAAAGGACCTCGACCCGGCATCGCGTGTGCACCGGGACCAGGGCCCGGATCAGTTCATGGACCCGTGACTCCTCGACCGCCGTATCCCGGCCGGGCCACACCCGTACGACGATCTCCGCGTCCGGCGCGGGCGGCAGCTCGCTGCCCGGGGTGCCGGACCAGGTGGCGCCCCCGTCGCCCACCACTTCGGCCCGTACCCCGAGGATCAGCCGGAGCGCCTCCACCAGACCGCGCTTCGTACCGCGCCAGCGGTGCAGCTCCATCGCCCGGACCGCGGCCTCGCGACGCAGCTCCAGCGGCCAGCGCGGGTCGTCCACGCCGCCCACCCAGGAGGCGAGCCAGGCGACGAAGTCGGCCGGGGCCACCCGTGGGTCGAGGTAGGCGGGCAGGTTGTCGAGCGTGCTGAACACCGGGGCCAGGACCGTGTCCAGACCGGCGGTGAACCGCTGGGCGAAGTCGTCCTCCGCGTACAGCGCGGGCAGTTGGCCGCCGATCGGATGGCGGCTCGGCAGGCCGGGTATCGCGGCGCGGCTCATACCCGCGCCTCCGGCTCCGCCGCAGTGACGACCACCTGGTGCTGGTACGGGAAGACCAGCGCGCCCGCGCCGATGTCGACCCGGTCCACCGGCGTACCGCGTCGCCCGGTCACCGGGTCGGCCGGGAACAGCCGGATGTCCTCCACCAGCACGTCCCCCACGGCACGCTGGAGCACGCCGAACACCTCCCCGTACTGCACCGGGCGCCCGAACGGCCAGCCCGTGCCGTCGGGGCCGCCGTGCAGCGGGTCCAGGTGGTCGTAGAGCGCGGCCAGTGCGGTGGCCCGTACCCGGTCCGCGACGGCGGCCGGGGCGGTGAGCCGGGCCACCACGGTGACGCCCTGGTAGACCGGCGGCTCCACCACCAGGCGGGTGCCGATCAGGCGCCGCTCGTCCAGGGCCTCGGTGATCGCGGCGAGCACCTGGTCGGACGGGATGAGCTGCTCGAAGCGAACCCGGCCGTCGTCGTCGGGCACCGCGTCCGGCACCACCAGCACCCGGACCGCGCCCGGCTCGTCGGCGGCCGGCAGACAGCGCACCCGGCGCACCGACGGCGCCGCCTGCCGGGCGATGATCTCGTGGTCCTCGGCGGTCACCGCGCGCTCCTGCATGCGCAGCGCCTGCGGGGCGCGCAGCCGGGCGTTGGCCACCGTCTCACCCGCGACCCCGCCACGGGCCGCCTCCCGGTTGCCGACCCGGGCCACGTACGGCACCGAACTGCGCAGCACGTTGATCGCGCCGCGCGCCACGTTGCCCGCCGGGCCGCCGCCGGTGCGGTAGCGGGCCACCCGGACCTGGGCGCCCTTGGGCGGCACCGCGCCGCACGGGCGCAGCGTGCCGTCGGGCTCGCGCAGCGCGGGCGCGAACCCGAACTCGCCCGAGGTGGCGTCCACCCGTACATGCCGGTCCTCGGGGCCGGAGCGGCCGAAGTGCTCGACCACCTGCCAGCGCTGCCAGCCGTCGGCGGAGGACACCTCCACCACGGGCGGCTCGCCGTCCAGCAGCACCGGCGGCCGGTCGAGGCGGAACGTCTGTCCCGCGACGCCCTCGGAGGCGCCGAGCGGCACGTCCGTCACCGTCTCCGCGTGCTCCACCGTCATGGTGCCGCCCACCGTGAACACGGCGGCCTCCCGCACGGTCGGCGACTCGGAGTAGAACGGCTGGCCCGGTTCGGCCGGCACCACCCGGCAGCGCAGCCAGCCCGCGTGCGTCCCGCCGATCACCGACGCCGTGTGCGACGCCGGGACGTACACGATGATCTCGCCGGGCCGGTTCAGACCGCCCGTGGTGTCCTCGCCGGTCTCGCAGCGCAGCCAGCGCGTGCCGTCCCACGCCTCCCAGACCAGCGGGGGCTGGCGCGGGTCGACGCCGACGCCCTCGACCCGGCTGTCCAGGCGGACGGCGACCACACAGCGCGGCACCGCCGTCGGCAGCCCGAACAGCAGCGCGTCACCGGGCTCGGGCGTGGTCTGGAAGCAGGGCACGTCCCGGCCCTCGGCCAGCGCGTTCGTCCGGTCGGTCTGCTCACCGCCGCGCGGCGCCGTCACCAGCCTGATCAACTCGCTCGGCACGATGCGCAGTTCACCGGTGGTGGCGAAGACGACGGAGTCCTCGTCCTCGCCGGCCGCCGTCGTCACCTCGGTGCCCGCACTCAGCGTCACCGGCTCCGGCTGCGGCGCGGAGAGCCAGAAGTCGACCTCGGCTGCCGCGGCCGACGGCGGGAACAGCCGGATGCCCAACAGATCGAGAAACGCCAGGTAGTTCTTCTCCGGGACCCGGTTCAGCCGGTACAGCAGCTGGTCCACCAGATAGGCGAACGTCTCGATCAGCGTGACACCGGGGTCCGACACGTTGTGGTCGGTCCACTCGGGGGCACGCTGCTGCACATACCGTTTCGCCTCGTCGACGAGCTGCTGGAAGCGCCGGTCGTCCAGATTGGGGGAGGGCAGGACCATCAGTCGCCGACCACTTCCTCGACACCCTCCTCGGAGGGGATCGTGTAGAACGGAAACACCAGATTGCGCCGGTCGTTGGTGGACCGCACCGTGTAGTGCACGTCGATGTAGAGCGTCCCGGCGTCCACCGCGTCGAAGGCCACCACCACGTCGTCCACGGAGATCCGCGGCTCCCACCGCTCCAGGGCCTCCCGGACCTGCTGCGCGACCCGGCCCGCCGTGTCGCCGTCGCCCGGCGCGAAGACGTAGTCGTGGATGCCGCAGCCGAACTCGGGCCGCATCGGCCGCTCGCCGGGCGCGGTGCCGAGGACCAGCCGGATGGCCTCCTCGATCTCCCGCGCCCGCTCCACCATGGCGATGCCGCCGGTGGGGCCGACCCGCAGCGGGAACGCCCAGCCCCGGCCGATGAACCGCTCGCTCACAGCACGCCACCTATCTCCACGCTCAACTCACCCATCACGATCTGCGCCTGGCACGCCGTCTTGTCGCCCATCGTCGCGGCCGGCAGCCCACCGATCAGCACGCCCTCGCCGACCAGCGCCATCGGGTCGGGGATGATCACGTTCGCCGGGCCGGTGGCCGCGTGCGGCGGGACCACGCACACGTGCAGGCTGCCCACCACGGCGGCCGGACGGCCCCCGATCAGCACGGTCGCCACCCGCGCGGCGGCCATGGGCGGCGGGGTGGTGATCCGGCCGCCATGGCTCGTCGGATCACCGGTACGGGCTGCGGCCGGCATCGTGGACTCCTCGGTAATCGACAACAACAAGCTTGCGGGACAGCTCAGTTGATCCGGATGAGCTTGGCCTTCAGGACACCCAGCAGACCACCGTCCACCTCGACGGAGGAGCGTCCGGTCACCGCCACCGCGCGCCCGGACACGGACACCCGCGACTGTCCGTCGATCGTCACCCGGCGCCCCTTCAGGGTCACTTCGCCCCGGGGCGCGCTCAGCGTGATGTCCTGCTTGTCCAGCACCATCGACGTGCCCACCTGCCCCGGCGAGCGGTACACCGTCACCTCGATCCGGTCCTCGCGGTCGTCCATCCGGACCTCCAGACGCTTGTCCGCCGTCACCAGCCGCAGCCCCGACGGACCCGGCCGGGGCGCGTCCAGCAGCTCCAGCCGGTGCCCCGAACGCGACACGACGGAGCGCCGGTTGACCTTCCCGCTGGTCTTGTCGATCAGCGGGACATCGTGCTTCGACGGCTTGTCCACGCCGTTGTAGAGCCCGCCGAGGACGTAGGGACTGTCCAGCAGCCCCTGCTCGAACCCGACCAGCACCTCGTCGTTGACCTCGGGGCTGACCACACCGCCGCCGCCCTTGCCGCCCCACTGCACGGTACGCGTCCAGTCCGAGACATAAGTATCGTCCAGCCAGGGGAACTTGAGCCGGACCGCGCCCTGCTCCGCGCCGTTCGGCTCCCGTACGTCGGTGACCACGCCGATCGCCAGACCCGGAATGCGCGCACCGCGCGATCCTCCGGCCCCGGCACCGGACAGCCCGGTCAGCGAGGGGTCCGGGCGGGAACTGACCCACAGGGTCGTCCGGTAACCGCCGTGCGGCTCCAGCACGTGCTGCACCGCCGTCGCCGTGTACCGCCCCGAGAAGGCCGGCCCCACGTTGCCCAGCGCGACCGCCTTGCCCGCGCGCAGCGCCGGATTTCCGGTGGTCAGCGCCTCCAGGTCACCGTAGGACGCGCTCACCTGCTCCGCCGTCGCCCGCGCCACCGCCGCCGCCTCCGCCTGCGTGCGGTACGGGGTGTCGGCCACCGTCACCTGGGTCTTCTTCCCGAACCGGTTCACCGACGCCGGATTCAGACCCGGCACCACCGTGCCGCTGGTGATGGACGCCTGCTCGGCCACCACCGCCCGCTTGGTCGTCGCGTCCCACCCGCGCACCTGCACCTTCTGCGCCGCGTCCGCCATCGACAGCGACGCCCGCAGCGCCAGCAGGTTCCGCCCGTACTCCAGCACCAGCGGGCTCCGCGTCGCGGGCGTCGACGGCGACGGCGCCCCGGATGCCTTCACCGGACGCGTGAACTGGACGACCCCCTTGTCGTCCACCCGTACCTGCGCCCCGCATTCGCCCGCCAGATACTGCAGGAAGTCCCAGTCGGAGACGTTCGCCTGCGAGAGCTGCTTGTGCGTGACCGCCGGCGCCTCCACCTTGCCGCAGGCCAGCCCCGCCGAGGTCACGACCTTGCGGATGATCGCCGCCGTCGTCATGTCCCGGTACGCCACCACCTTCCGGCCGCGCTGCAAGCGGTGCGCCTTGGAGTACGCGCGCACCACGGTGAACGTGCCGGTGCCGTCCCGGTCCAGTTCCAGCGCCGTCACCTCACCGCTGAACAGCGGCTCGCTCGCCTGCCCCTTCACCGTCACCACCGACACCTTCAGCGGGGTGCCGATCGTGACGCCGGTCGCGGCGAGGAACTCGTGCTGCGGATCGCGGTAGGTCAGCACCGCCGTGTCCGGCAGCCCCACGCTCTCCTCGATGACACAGCTCACCAGCTGTGTCGCCCAGGTCTTCGGCAGCTCGCCCGGCGCCTCGACGACCGGGTCGGCCGCGAACGACCGGACGTCACCCGACTCCGCAGCCGTCACCGTTCCTCCTCCTCGTACCCGGCGTCCCGCAGTCCGGGCACCACCAGTTCGGTGCCCGGCTCCAGCGCCATCGGGTCGTCGATGCCGTTCGCCTCGGCGATGGCCCGCCAGGCCGTCGCGTCCCCGTACTCCCGCCAGGCGAGCATCGCCAGGCTGTCGCCCGCCACCAGCGTGTGCGTGCTGCGCGCCGTCCGCGCGCCCGAGGTGGGGTTCTGCCCCGGCGGGTCGACGCTCGCCTCCTCGATGGACAGCGAGCAGGTGGCCCGCAGCGGCTTCCCGTCCACGTCGAACAGCGTGTACGACACCGACAGGCTGGACAGCACCCCGTCGAACGACGTCGTACGCGCCGTGCCCCACTCGAACCGCACCCAGGGGCTCGCCGGCTTCTTCCGGCCGAGGCTCGCCTGCGTGGGCACGCACGCCTTCATCAGCTTCTCCACGGCCTGCTCCACGGAGTTGTCGTGGGTGGCCGTCGCGTCCAGGAAAACCTCCAGGCTCAGCACCCGGGGACCACTGCCCACGAACTCAGGCAGCGCCGACTCGCCCGCCATGCGGGCGGGGGAGCGCCGCCACTCGGTGGACTTGCTCAGCTCCAGCGTCGACGGGTTGAACTGGAGGTCGAGCCGCGCGAGCGTGCCGCCGGGCTTGGCGCCGACCGAGGCCGGCGGCTCCTTGAGGGTGAGCTGCGCCCTGGCCCGGCTGGCGCGGACCGATGGGGACATGGGTGGTTCCTTCCTGGGAAACGGAGGCTTCGGCTGGACGAGCGGGCGGTCAGGAAGGGACCAGCCCCTCGTGCGCGATCTCCAGCGTCTCCACCGCCGCCTGGGAACTGGCCGGGTCGAACGACGGGCCCTGCCAGCGCACCGGCACGATCCCGTACACCTGCCAGCCGATGATCCGGCTCAGGTCGGGGCGCAGCGCCACGATCTCGCCGTCCTTCGGCTCCACCCGGCGCAGCGTCTCGTCCAGCCATCGGCCGATCTTCGCCGTGTCCGCCGTCACCGGTCGGGTCAGCGTGATGTTCGACCAGGTCACCCGGCCCGGCAGCTGCCAGGTGAACCCGTTGTTCCCGCCCTCCGCGTACGTCTCCATCTCGACCTGCGCCCCCATGCCGGAACACGTGTGGAAGGCACCGAGGTCGTTCCCGCCGATGGCGAGCCGGAAGAACACGCTCGTGGCGAAGATGTTGTCGGTCATGCTGCTCGGGTTCCGTCCGTGGGGCGTTCAGGGGTGGCGGGGTGTCTTGGGTGGGCCGACGGCGGGTGCCTCAACGGCGGCCGTCGAAGGGGCGGCCCGTGCGGTCCCGGCCCCGGCGCAGCTCGTTGCGCAGGAGACGGGAGACGGGGTCCAGCAGGCGCCGGGCCAGGTCGTCGAGGTCGGGGGAGGACTCGGCGGCGGCGGGCTTGCTCCGGGTGGAGCTCTTGCCCTGCTTCGAGGGGGTGTTCGCGGGTTGCGCGGCGGGGGTGCCCTGAGCGGGCGGGGTGGTGGTGCCGGTCTTGTCCCGCTGGATCTGGGTGTGGACCACCGGGGGTGTGGGAGTCGGCGCGGTGGGGACCACGTCGCGCTGGATCTGCGCGGGGCGGACCAGCGGGGGCGTGGCGTCGGCCGTGGCGGGGCCTCCGCCGCGCGTGGGGCGGACCACCGGAGCGGGGGCCGCCGGGGTGGCTTCGCGGGCGGGGGAGTTCACCAGGAAGGGCTGTACGGCCGGAGGCTGGGGCGCGGTGACCGGGAGCGGGCGTGGCGCCGGGGCGCTGGGGGTCGCGGCCAGCGGGGTGGGGCGGGCGGCGCGGGAGGGGGAGGGCGTGACCGGGGACCGGGGCGCCCGCTGGACCGAGGCCGACGGCTGCTGCGTCCCGGCCGCCGGCTCACGTGCCCAACGAGCGGCCACCACCGGGCGTTCGGCCGTCCTGCGCTGGGCGGGCGCGGCCATGGGCGGTGCCTCCTCGGTGCTGAGGGTGAGGGGGCGGGCGGGCAGCAGGTTCAGGGTGGGGGAGGGCTTGGCGGTGGCCGTGGGGGCGGGCTGCCCGGTGAGGGTGACCGCTCGGGCCACGACCAGGGGGGTGGTGCCGGGGGTGGGGCGCGGGCGTACGGGGGTGCGGGGTGCCGAGGCTGCGGGGGTGCCGGGTGCGGAGGCCGGGCTGGAGCCTGGCGTACGGGGTGCCGAGGCATCCGGGGTGCCGGGTCCCCGGCGGGTGGGCATGCCGGACTGGGCCGTGCCGGGCGCGGGCTGGGCCGGGGTGCCCGGGTGTGCGGGGTGCTGGTCGGTACGGGCGGTCCGGACGGTGGGCCTGACCGGGCGGGCGGGGGTCAGGGGGACCGAGCCCTGACCGGTGCCGGACGCGGTGCCGGGGGCAGCGCCGGACGTGGTGCCGGGAGCGGTGCCGGGCGTGCTCGGGCGGGCCGAAGCCCGCTGTACGGACGCCGGTTGTACGGAAGCCGGGTTGGTGCCGGACGCCTGCGGGGCCGACGTGCCGGGGCGCGCCGGGGTCAGGGGCACCGGGCTCTGGCCGGTGCCGGACGCGGTGCCCGATGTGCTCGGGCGTGCGGGGCTCTGGCCGTCGGGGGCCGTGGCCGGGGACACGGGACCCTGCCGCTCCGGGGCGCCCAGGGTCGGGCGCTCGGAGGTGCGGGGCGTGGCAGCCGGGCTCGCCGGGGCGCGCTGGACCGCAGGACGCGTGCCCTCGGGGGACGCGGCGGGGCGCGCGGGGGCGCCGGGTGTCTCCTGCACGGGGGCGCTCGGACGGGCCACGGTCAGGGGGGTCGAGTCGGCGGGGGTGCCCGTCGACGCGGAGTCCGTGGTGGCGCGGCGCTGGACGGCAGCGTCGGGCGTCGGCTTGTCGGCGCCGGCAGCACCGCCCAACAGAGGCTTGTGCGACGGCTGTTGATGCGCGGGCGCGGCAGACCGCTGCACCGGCGCCCGCCCGGACCGCTCCCGGCTTCCGGGCACGTCGGCCGTCGGCGGCAGCTCCGACATGGGTGCCCCCAGGCCCGACCGGGTACGCGGAGCCGGCGCCTCGGCCCGGCGCTGGACGGGCTCGGTGGACGGCGCGGGCCGCTCCCGGGCCGCCGTCGTCTCCGGCCTGCTCTGCACCACCGGAAGCGCGGGCCCCGCGGTGTTCCCTTCCACGGCCCCATGCTTCATCGGCACGGCGGTGGGCGGGAGTTGGGTCAGGGGTTCGCCCAGTGGCGGACGGCTCCCCTCGCGCCGCTGGACCGTCGCGCGGTCCACCTGCTCCGCCCGAGCGGCCTGCGGCTCCGGCTCGGCCTGCGGCTGCCGCTCGGCCTGCGGAGTGGGCGCGGTCGCCTTCGGGGCGGCGGTCGCCACCGGAGTCACCCGGCGCACGGGACCGGCCGGCCGCCGGGCCACGATCAGCGAGCGGCCCACCGGAAGCGGCCGCACGGACGTGGTGGCCGGGGCGGCGGCGCGCCCGCTGGCACTGCCGGACGGCGCCGAAACGCTCTCGGTCCGCGCGAAAGGGCGCGTCGGCACCGGACCCGGCGAGGCAGCGCCGCCCGAACGGGGTTCCACCACCGCGACGCGCCGCACCACCGGCAGCGACGCCTTCGGTGCCGCAGCCGACGCAACCGCCGTCCGCTGCACCGGCGGAGCCTCCCCGGCGCCCAGCACAGCCGGAGACCCCGAAGACGTGAGCCCCCGCTGCTCCTCGACAGAGCCGATGGAGCCGACAGAGGTGACAGCGCCGACAGGGTCGGCAGCCGTACGCCGCTGCACCGCGGGCGCACCGGAACGCCCGGCCCCGGCGCCCTTCCGGGACGCCGATCCGGACCCCGCCGCCCGCTCGCCCTGCCGGGGCCGGGCGGCCACCACCCGCTCCTGTCGCACGCCGACGGCAGGAGCGGTCTCCTCCGCTTCCTCCCGCCGTACCGCACGCAACAGCAGCGGCCCGCCGCCGCTGAACGTCTCCGAGGACGCGGAAGCGGGCCGGGCGACGCCCCGCACCAGACCGGCCGGAGCCGAGGGCAGCACCCCGTGCGCGAGCCCGGTGTCGAAGGACGGGTCGCGCCAGGCCGCCAGCCCCGCACGGAAACCGAGGCCGTCACTGACCGCCAACGGGGCCCGGGACACCGTCAGTTCGGGCGTGGCGGCGGCACGCCAGCCGCCGTCCCAGCTCTCGGGCACGCCGACGCCGGCGGACGCCCGCTCCACTGGCGCGGAGCCGGCGTCGCCGGCGTTCCCGGCGGCGGGCGGCCGGGGCCGACGCACCCTGTCTCGCCATCCCATGCGGTCAACCGCCTTCGTTCACGCGGGTGTTGATGCGGGCGATCTCGGTGACCCACTCCCGGCGCTCGGCATGGGTGAGGTCGAGGATCTCCTCACGGCTCCAGTGGAAGTGGTAGGCGACGTACGCGATCTCCTCCCGCAGCCGGGAAGGCGCGTACGTCACGATTCCCCCAGGCGCCCACCCGAGAGGTCGACCTCGAAGCCGCCCTCGCAGTGCGGGCAGGTGACCGCCGCACGTGTGTGGCCCTCGCTGTTGACGCGCCGGTAGAAGTCCTGGAGGAACGCGACATCGGTCGCGTACATCCGCTCCACGATCCCCGCGTGCACATCGGTGACCGTGCCGATCCGGGTGATCACCTGGCTGAGCAGCACGACACTGAGGTACGCGGGATTCTCTTTGACCCGCAGGTCGATCTGCGGGCGCAGCTCGTCGCGGGCCGTGGCCAGGCGCATCGAGCCGTGCCGGTGCACGGTGCCCGCCTCGTCGACGTACCCGCGCGGCAGCTCGAACTCGAACTCCGTGCGCAGCGCGGGTTCCTGGCGCGGCGGCGCCGCGGGCGTGAACGGCTTGGACACCGCCTCCGCCTCGTCCTTCGCGGGAGCCGTCGCCTGGAGGATCTCGTCCAGGTTGCCCGCGGTCACCGTACGGCGCCTCATTCGACGATGATCTCCTCGAACACGATGGTCACGGACTCGGTGGCGGCCGACGACTCGCCCGCCTTGAGGGACGGGCCCTCCCACTTGGACGCCCAGCCCTGCATCAGCTGGATGCGCCGCACGGTCTCACCGGTGGAGTCCTTGATCTCGATGGTGAGGTTCTGCCGCGCCGTGTCCACCGCGCCGTTGTTCAGCGTCTCCTTGATCCAGGAGGTGAACTCGCTGCTCTGGTCGAGTCCGCGGGTGATCGTGATCTCGCCGGCCTGGCGGGCGCCCGGCTGCTTGCGGATGATCTGCTTGCCCTCGGAGCTGACCTGCCGGACCTCGACGACCTCCTCCTCGACGCTCAGGCCGCTGATCTCCTGGATGGATTCGACCAGGTAGCCGCCGAGCTGGACGCCGAAGATATGGGTGGAAAGAGCATCGCCCTCAGCCATGACTGTCTGTCACCTTTCTGGGTGGATAAGTGCCGGAAGCGACGGACGTCACTCGTCGACGAGGCTGGTGCTGTCGGAGAACTGCGCCAGCCGGAACACCACGAACTCGGCGGGCTTGACCGGCGAGACACCGATCTCGCAGACCACGCGTCCCTGGTCGATGGACTCCTGCGGGTTGTTGTCCCGGTCGCACTTGACGTAGAACGCCTCGGCGGCCGTCCGCCCGAACAGCGCGCCCCGGCGCCACTCCTCGGTGAGGAAGGCGCTGACGTTGCGCCGGATGCTCGACCAGAGCCGGTCGTCGTTCGGCTCGAACACCACCCACTGGGTGCCGAGCAGGATCGACTCCTCCAGGTAGTTGAACAGCCGGCGCACGTTCAGGTAGCGCCACGCCGGGTCGGAGGAGAGGGTGCGCGCACCCCAGACCCGCACACCCCGGCCGGGGAAGGTACGGATGCAGTTCACGCCGATCGGGTTGAGCAGGTCCTGCTCGCCCTTGCTCAGCCGCAGCTCCAGGTCGACCGCGCCGCGGATCACCTCGTTCGCGGGCGCCTTGTGCACCCCGCGCTCGGTGTCGCTGCGGGCCCACAGGCCGGCCACGTGCCCGCTGGGCGGGACGGTGATGTTGCGGCCGGCGGCCGGGTCCAGCACCCGGACCCAGGGGTAGTACAGGGTGGCGTAGCGGGAGTCGTAACCCGCCTCGTCGTTGCGCCAGTTGCGGACCTGCTGCGCGGAGAGGCCGGGAGGGGCGTCCAGGACGGCGACGCGGTCGCCCATCTGCTCGCAGTGCGAGATGACGGCGAGCTGCACCGTGCGCAGGCCCTCGGCGTCGATGTCGCCGCGCTGGTAGGCGCTCATCAGGTCGGGGACGGCGACCATGGTGATCTCGTCCACGCTCTCCAGGCCGGCGAAGCCGGTGCGCGCGTCGGCGTCACCGACGTACTCGGCCGGGTCCAGCCGGGCCACCTGGCCGGAGGTGGCGGGCGCGGGGGAGGCCGGGGCGTCCGGGACGGCGATGGTCTGCGCCGCCGGCCGCGTCTGGTTCCCGCCGCGCTGCTCGGTGACCTCGATCAGCTTCGAGTTGCGGGCCTGGGTGGGCAGGTAGCCCTTGACGTTCCGGCGGGTCGAGGCGTCGTAGGTCTCGGCCACCTGCTCGCCCTGGCGGACCAGGACGCGGAAGCGGTCCTCCGGCGGGTTCTCGCCCTCCGGGTCGGCGATCTCGATGGACACGCCGCTCACACCGGGCTTGGCCGCGATCTGGAAGCCGCCCACCTCGACGGCGAGCGCCGCCTGCTCGCGCCGCGCGCCGTCACCGTTGCCGGCCGGGGCGGAGGAGTCGTCGGCGGAACCGCCGACGCGCACCACGTAGGCGGAGCCGCCGCCGTTGGCGAAGTAGCCGTAGACGGAGTGCGGCAGGTACGCGCCCTGCACGAAACCGCCGAAGGTACGGGTGTACTGGTCCCAGCTCGTCACCAGCGTGGGCTCGTGGAACGGGCCGTCCTCGGCGAAGCCGACGAACGCGGCGACCGCGGTGCCCACACCCTCGATCGGGCGAGCACCGGACTGCACCTCCTCCACGTAAACACCTGGGGTGAGGTACGTCGGCATGCTCGCTCCTTCACGGGTCCTGCGGTCCGGGTCTCCTCCACCCTTTCCTCAGGCCGTGCCCCGGGGCAGGGGACATCGGGCCCTGCCCGGGGGCAGCGCGACTGCCCGCGCGGGCGGACGGGCCGCACCGCGCGTGCAGGGTCAGGCGGCCGTGACCTGCGCGAGCCAGGGACCGAACTCGGCGGCCAGCACCAGCCGGCCGAGCTTGCGGTACTCCTGCGCGACCGACTGCACGACCTGCCGCATGGTCAGCTCATTCCCCGAATCCGCCGCGAGATACGCGGCCGTCACCGCACACGACCGGATCGAGCCGCCCGCCAGCTCGAACCGGTCGGCGCAGAACTTCAGGTCGACGTCTTCCGCGCGCGGCAGCCGGTCACCCAGGCACCGCTCCCACAGCGCGAGCCGCTGCGCCGCGTCCGGCATCGGGAAGTCGGCCACCACGTCGAGCCGCCGGGTGAACGCCTCGTCCAGGTTGGCCCGGAGGTTGGTGGTCAGCACGGCGATGCCGTCGAAGGACTCCATCCGCTGGAGCAGGTACGCCGACTCGATGTTGGCGTGCCGGTCGCGGGCGTCCTTCACCTCGGAGCGCTTGCCGAAGATGGCGTCGGCCTCGTCGAACAGCAGCACCGCGTTGACCGCCGACGCCTCGGTGAAGATCCGCTCCAGGTTCTTCTCGGTCTCGCCGATGTACTTGTCCACCACGGTCGACAGGTCGACCACGTACAGATCCATGCCGAGGTCGGTGGCG